>CAYHFE010000024.1:0-11724 GCA_964355375.1 uncultured Verrucomicrobiota bacterium | reverse complement strand
ACCTCTTCCGGGGGGCGCCCGGCCATTGCTTCTGATACTGGACGCGCCGAGCCATGACGGCACGGATGTATTCCTGTGTCCCCGGAAAATCCATCTGCGCCACGAAAGCCGCGCTGTTGGTTTTGGCTCGGCCCTGCATCCAGCGCAGGACATGGGTGCGACCGGCATTGTAATCGGCCAGCGCGTAAGGCACCGCATGGTCGGTCTGCCGGTAGCGCTTGAGCAACTTGGC
Organism: uncultured Verrucomicrobiota bacterium; assembly: GCA_964355375.1. Classification (GTDB taxonomy): domain Bacteria; phylum Verrucomicrobiota; class Verrucomicrobiia; order Limisphaerales; family SIBE01; genus CAYHFE01. The sequence goes on along the minus strand of CAYHFE010000024.1, from coordinate 11,492 downwards.
CAAGTACCAAGAGCCCGCCCGAATATTGGTCCCAGGATCCCGCAGCCGGGCGAAAAAGAAAAACCGGACTTTCTCGGCGGCAGCCCATTCCTCAGCCGCGGGCGGACGAATCTGCATCAGACCGAGCTCCCCGGCCCGGCCACGAGCGGCGGGGTCAAAACCGCTCTCCTGCCAGATGACGGCTTTGATCAAGGCGGGATCGACCTCGTAAAGCCGCGCCGTCTCCAGGATGTGAGGATCGAACCGCCTGTCATCGCGACGCTGGAGCCACCGATAGATGACGGCAACATCAATCAAGGCGCACACGACCAAGAGCCAGAGCCAGCGATGACGCACGGGGCTTAATTAACCCCGACTCGAGACCCGCCGCCAGCCCGTTCTGCGATTTGTTGCCTCGGCGGGTGGCAGGCTCGGGTCATTGCGAAACCTTGGAATGACTCCTCTCAAGGTCCTCGCACCTTGAACGTCTGATCCGATCCTCCGGTGAGGCGAGACTCCGTCGAGCCCCGACGTCTCCGCGGGCAAGATTCCAGGGCTCGACGGTGTCTCGCCCCACCCCAGTTGGGAGGAGGTTCGTCTTGAGCGACGGCGGCCCGCCGGTCGGATGGCCGGTCAAGAGGGCGCGCCCGGTCGGGGCTCAGATCGCGCCGCAACCGCGTGAAAAGCGGGATGGCGGCCGATCAAATCGAGCGCGGATCGGAGCAGGGTCTTGCCCGGCTCGACGCGATGCCAGGGCGACGCTCCGGACGGGTGGGGCAGCGGAATCAGGTCAAAGGCCAGCCCCGCGCAGCGGACGCGGAATTGCCGCCCGATGATGGCGTCGAGCCTGGGCCGCGCCAGAAACTGCTCGGCGGCGAGTCGGCCGACGGTGATAACGAGAGCGGGTTTGAGAAGGGCCAACTCCCGTTCGAGCCAGAAGGAACAGTTCGCGATCTCCGCCGGCGAGGGCACGCGGTCACCTCCCGGGGCTTTCTTGCCCGGAAAACATCGGCAGACTGCGGCCATGTAAATGGCGGACCGGAATTGCGATTCCCGGATTCCAGTGGCCTCTTCAAACCAGCGAAACATCGTCTTGCCCGCCGTCCAGGCGAACGGTCTTCCCAAGAGAGGTTCTTTGTCCCCAGGGGCCTGACCGACCAGGAGCACTTGGCTCACCACCGGTCCTCCGGAGACGACCGGCGGGTTCATTTGCGGACAGCGCCGGCACGCCAGCAATTCCTGGACGTGGGCCTGGAGCAACCGCGCGGCGCGGCTTAGGTTTCGGTTCATCTTTTCTCCAAGCTCGCCAGTCGAGTTCGAACTTCCTCCATGACCCTGGTCCAATCTCCGGGCTGCGCCTGCCGAAAGAGCCGCATGGTGGGATACCAGGGGCTGTCGTCACGATCGAGCAGCCACCGCCAATCCGGCGCGTAGGGCAGGAGAATCCACACCGGCTGGCCCAGAGCGCCCGCGAGATGGACGACCGCCGTGTCCACTCCGATCACCAGATCCAAGCCAGCGATCGCGGAGGCTGTGCTCGCAAAATCGATCAAACGCGCACCGCAGTCCCAGACTCGCCCGCCGAGCGATGGGTTCTTCAGATCGCGGGCGCGTTCGCCGACCTGCAGGCTGACAAAGGTGATGTGGTCCAGTTCGAAGAGTGGCGCCCAAACCTCAAAAGGTATCGAGCGTCCCCGATCGTTCAGATGGGCCGGATTACCCGCCCAAACGACACCCACTTTCGGGCGCGAAGCGACACCTGGAGGACCGTCGAAACTTGGCTCCGGCCGCGCGGTCAAATACGGCACCCGGTTCGGAATCGTCTTTAATCCGATTCTCAAAACCCGCGGCACGCTGAGCAAGGGCACATGAAAGTCGAACCCGGGCAGCGGCTCACCGCGAACGACCAGCTCGGTGACACCCGCCAGGCTCCGAAAAAGCCGGTGCAAGGCGGGCTGGCACTCGACGATGACCCGGGCGCCGCGCCCGGCCAGAACGGGAACGAACCGGATGAATTGCAGCGCATCGCCGAATCCTTGTTCCGTATGGACGAGGAGACGGCGCCCGGCCAGCTCTTCACCATTCCACGGAGGCTGATCGAAAGCGCGGCGCTTGGTCTGCATGCCCCCTGTTTCCCAACGCCATTCATTCTCGACCCAGCCAGCGGGCAAATCACCTGAAATGAAGAGGGCGAACGCCAGGTCGCGATGGGCTTCGGCGAACTGCGGATGCCGTTCGAGAACCTGCCGGAGCAGCTCGATCGCCTCACCAACCCGGCCCGCCTCCCGCAACGTGTTCGCCAGGTTCACCTGCATTCTGGGATTGCCCGGTTCGAGGCCGAGGGCCTGCCGATAAGCGGCCTCGGCGGCGGTCAAGTCACCGCGCGCTTTGAGCGCATTGCCGAGGTTGAGCCGGGCCGAGGCGGCGCGGGGGTTCAACGCCACCGCCCTCCGCCCCGTCTCCTCCGCCGTTTCGAAGTCACCGGCCGACTTGGCGGCGGCGCTCAGATTATTCCACGCGTCGAAGAATTGCGGGGCCAAGCCCGCGGCGCGGCGATACGAGCCGATGGCCTCGGTCAATCGGCCCAACTGCTGAAACGCCAGCGCGCAGTTGTAATGCCAGACCGAATGATCCGGCTCCAGACGAGCCGCGGCTGCGAAATGGTGCGCCGCTTCGGCCACGCGGCCCGCGGCAATCAGCTTCATGCCCTCGACATGATGAGACTCAGCCAGAGCGTGGGGAGTTTGCGGGCGGTTCGATCGTTCGGCCATGCGGCGTCAGGATGGAGATGGCGGCCGGGACCGGATTTCTTCTCGCAGCGCTTCCACCACGCGCTGGATCACTTCCGCCCAATCGCCGTGAGTCTTCTGCCGGAACAAGCGCATGGTCGGATACCAGGGCGAATCCTCGCGCTCGAGCAGCCAGCGCCAATCCGGCGCCAACGGCAGCAACACCCAGACCGGCTTGGCCAACGCCCCGGCCAAGTGCGCCACCGCCGTATCGACGGAAATCAGCAGATCCAATTGCTCGATCACGGCGGCGGTGATGGCGAAATCCGTCAACTGCGGGCTCAGGTCGGCGATGGGCCCGGCCGGCGGGAGGTCGCGCAATTGCTGACTCGCTGGTCCCACCTGCAGGCTATAGAGCGCGATTTCCGACCGCGCGAACAAGGGCGCCAGAAGCGTCAGGGCGAGAGACCGGCTGGGGTCGCTGCCGTGCCGCGGATTGCCCGCCCAAGCTATTCCCACCTTGAACAGGCGGCCGGGCTGCGTCGGCGTGAAACGGATCCGCACGCCCGGCGGCGGCTTCAAGTAGGGCACCGCCTTGGGGATGGTCGAGAGGACGGTTCGGAGGTGAAGCGGCAAACTCAGGAGCGGAATCCGATAGTCGCAGGGCGGAACCGGCTGCCCGCGGGCCACCCAGGCGGCCACGCCCTGGATCGAGGCCAGGAGTCGCGTCAGGGATTGCGGGCATTCCAAGACCACACGAGCGCCTAATCGGAGCACCTCGGGAATGTAGCGAACGAACTGAATGGCGTCTCCCAAACCTTGCTCGGCGTGGATCAGGAGGGTGCGGCCGGCCAACGGTTGACCGGTCCAGGCGGGCTGGGTGAACGAGCGCGGCGCGAACACCGGATTGCTCGTTCGCCACCGGGCCTCGTAATTCTCCCAGCCCGTTTCAAACCGACCCAGCAACAGCTCGGCGATGCCCAAGTTGTAGCGGGCGTCGGCGTTATCCGGCTGCAGATCCAAAGCGCGCCGAAAACATGCGACGGCCCGCTCGACCGCGCCCAAGGCCTGGCGGATGACCCCGAGATTGACCCAGGCCTGGGCCAAGCCGGGCTGACTTTCCAGGACTTCGGCGCAGAGGCTCTCGGCCCGCTGCAATTCGTCCGGCCGGCCCGCGGCCCGCGCCAACTCGCCGAGAACCGAGCCGAGATTGACGCGGGCCTCGGAATTGTCCGGCTCCAATTCCATCAGGCTGCGAAACCGGGCTTCGGCCTGACTCCACTGGCCGAGCTCCTTATGCGCCAACCCCGCACTGAGCAAGGCTCCGGAGTGGTGAGGCGCCAGGTTCAGGGTTGCCGCGTAGAATTCCAGGGCCCGCTCCGGCTGCCCCGCTTCGGAGGACAGCAGACCCAAATTGAAATGAGCGTCCGCCAGATCCGGCTGCTGCTCGAGCGCGCGACGGTAGCTGACCGCGGCCTCCGCCGGCTGCCCCGCGGCGTAATAGGCGTTGCCCAAATTGTAGTGGGCTTCCGGGAATTGTGGCTGCAGCTCGAGAGCCCGTCGGTACGCCTCGATCGCGTCGTCTTTTCTCTTCAGGCCAGCCCAGACCAATCCCAGATCATGAAGAATGAGCGCCGAATCCGGCTGCACCTCCCGGGCTCGCTCCAGCCAGGAACGGGCGGCCTGGCCATTGCCGCGCTGCCGTTCCAACACACCCAGAAAACGCAGGGCGTCGGCATTCCGCGGATCAACCTCCAACATGCGCCGGTACTGCCCCTCCGCTTCGGACCATCGACCCGCCTGATGATGCGCTAACCCTGTCCCCAGCCAGCTCTTCAGCGAGAGGTTACGGTTCATCTCCGTCCTCCATTCTCCCAGGGCCGCAACGACGCGCTGGACGGCCTCATCCCAATCGCCCGGCCCGGCCTGACGAAACAGGCGCATCGTCGGATACCATGGGCTGTCGGAGCGGTCGCGCATCCACCGCCAGTCCGGCGCGAACGAAAGAAGCACCCAAACCGGCTTGCCCAAAGCCCCGGCCAGATGCGCGACCGAGGTGTCGATCGTGATCACCAAATCCAACCTTTGAATGGCCGCGGCCGTCGCCGCAAAATCGGTCAGCTCCGGACTCAAGTCCACGATTCGCTCCGCCGACGGAACCCGGGGCAGATCGGCCGCGCTCGGACCGGTCTGCAAGCTGCAAAACTCCAGCCCCTCCATGTGCAGGAGCGGGGTCAGAGTGGCCAAGGGCACGGGCCGTCGATCATGCGGCTGGCTGAGCGATCCGCACCAGACCAGCCCGACCTTGAGGCCGGGAGATCGGGAGAGGAGTCGCGCCACCCCGGGATGCTCCGGTGGGCGCAGGTAGGGCACGGCGCGCGGGATCGTCGCCAGGGTCGTGCCGAAAAGGAGCGGCAGGCTCAGGAGCGGCGCATGCCGGTCGAAGACGGAGGCTTTGGTCAATTGGGAGAAGACCTCGGACACTCCGGGAACGCTTCCGAGGAGCGCAACCAATTCCGGCGGACACCACAAGAGCACCCGCGCCCCGCGCTCCTGCACGAGACGAATATAGCGGACTGCTTGGATGGTATCGCCAAAGCCTTGTTCGGAATAGACCAACAGGGTGTGATTGGTCAGATCGCCGCCGTCCCAGGCCGGAACATCGAACGCGCGTTTCGGAGTGGTTCGCCCCTTGATTTTCCAGCGCCATTCATGCTCGAGCCAAGCCTGGGGAAACTCGCCCAAGGCGGCCCTGAGCGAAAACATCTGCCAATGAATCTCGGGATCATTGGGCTGGAGACGGAGGGCTTCCTGGTAGGCGGCCCGAGCGGGCTCGATCTGCCCTAAATCTTCCCGAATCATTCCCAAGTAGCGATGGGCGTCGGCCTCGCCCGGGCGAAGCTGAACGACCCGGTCGTGACAGGCCAGCGCCTCCTCGAGACGCTCCACTCGCTCAAAACCCAAGCCCAGGTTGTGCCAGGCATCGGCGTAACCCGGGCGCAATTCCACGGCGCGATGCCAAGCCGCAATGGCCTCGGGCCAGCGCCCCAATTCGCGGAGACAATCGCCGAGAACTTTGTGGATCTGGGCGTGGTTCGGGTCCATGGCCAAGCCTCGCCGAAAATACTCTTGGGCCTCTTCGGGCCGGCCGAGTTTCTGGCAGGTCAAGCCGAGGTTTAAGAGAGGGCTGAGCAATCCGGGCTGCAACTCCGCGGCACGCTGGAAGGATTCATGAGCGAGCTCGAAATCACCGGCTTGAAAACACGCTTCGCCAAAGGCCCTCGAGGTGCCTGCGGAAGGCGGACGGACCCGCAAGAGATCGCGCCACGCGCTCCGCGCTTCCGGCCAGCGCTGGGCTTGCTGACACAAGTCCGCCAATCTTTGAAGCAGCTCGGCCGAGTCCGGGAAGAGGAGCAAGCCTCGGCGACACGCTTCGATCGCCTCCGGGACTTTGCGCTGTCGCGCCAGGGTTTCGGCCAGGTCAAGCTGGTCGGCGGCGTAGGTCGGAGCGGCCCTTCGACCGGCCCCAAAGCGCGCTTCCGCTTCGGTCTCGCGGCCGAGCGCGCGATAGGCCAGTCCCAAATCGATGCTGAAATCGGGGAACTCCGGATGCTGCTGCGCGGCGATTTCGAGATGCGTCACGGCCTCCTCGGCTGATTGCGCTTGGAGAGCCATCACGCCCAGCCAGTAATGGGTCGCGCCATGCCGAGGGTCCAACTTCAGGGCGGATTGAAGCCACGACCGGGCTGCGGGAAAATTCGCCGCTTGCAGGGCTTCCTGAGCCGCGAGAACGAGTCTATCCAGCTCTGAATTCGAAGCAGCGGCCTTCACGACAGACAAAGATGCCGAGCCGCCGCGGACCGGGCTGCTCAGCAATAAACCAGGACGAAGGGATCGATCGGGGTGATTCGATTAATGCTCAGAATCTTGTTGATGGAAGCGTCGGTCAATTCCCGGCCTTTGGGCAGGAGCAGGAAATTGTTGGCGTTGAAAATATCGCGGGCCAGGACCATGCCGGCCTTCAACTCGATGAGGAGAATCTCCCGTTCGCCTCGCGGCATCTTGGTCAGCGGCGCCGCCTTGGCCAACGAACTGATGGCATCGGGATCGAAAAGCTTCTCCGCTTCAACCTCGATCTCGCTCATGGCCTGGATGCTCGCGGAATGTTTGCTGCAATACACCACCACCACTCCCAGGAGCCGGGCGAGCCAGGGGATCATCTCCCCTTTCAAGCCATCCGGGTATCCGGTTCCATCCCAGTTTTCGTGATGAGATCGAATAATCTCGCCCGCCGACTGAAAGAAGGGAAGCGGCTCGATCATTCTCTGGGCTTCTTCCGGATGCTTCTTGATCATGACCATTTCTTCATCCGTGCACTTCTCCGGGCCCCGCAACCAGCGTCGGACAATATCTCGATTGACGCCGACCAAAGCGATGTCGTGGAGCGCGGCCGCCCAGAGCAAGCTCTTCAGTTGATCCGACGGCAGCTCCAAAACCTCCCCTAACGTCTGGCACAGCGCGACCGCCCGTTGGGAAGTATTCCCCAGATTCGGGTGGAAGGTGTAGATCATCTTGGTGAACGCATTGACCGCCATCTCGACGCCGGGCGGGACGGGCGGTCCCTGCGCTTCCTCCGCCGCATCCCCGCCGGCGTCCCCGCCGGCCTGCTCGGGCTCGCTGAGCTGCCCCTCTCGAGCTGATTCTGCGGCATGTTCGGCCTCGGACAATTTGGCGATCTTGAGATTGAGGTGAATGTTCCGTTCGTGAAGGGCTTTGTTCTCGGAAAGCAGCCGATTGTGGACGACCGCATTCCGAACCGTCACCATGAGCTCCTCCCGCAGCCACGGCTTGGTGATGAAGCGATAAATCGTATCCGCTTTGATGGCCTCGGAGAGGGCCGTCATGCTCAAGCCGCTGCTCACGAGCAAACGCGTGGTCGTGGGATAACTTTCCTTGACTTTGGAGAGGAGATCCAGACCGGTCATGCCCGGCATTTCGTTGTCGGCGAGCAGGACCGAGAAGCTCTCCTTTTGAAGCAATTCCAGCGCATGATTCGGATTGTCGAGAGTCGTGAGGTGATAGCCTTCCGGTTGCAACTGATCCTTGAGGACAGCCAAAACCATGGGCTCGTCATCGACGATCAGAATTCGCACGTAACTCGGATCAATTAGCGCCGTTTTTGCAGACATAAATTTCGCATTTTGCTGCCCCGACCTTTTCGCCAAGCCGGGTGAAAGTCAAGCACGACCCTCCGGGGGCTGGGCCATCGGAACGCGCGGCGCCGCCTTCGATCGACGCTCTGGTCTTTCCGGCCTCGACCACCCGGAGCCGATCGGCAAACGCACAGTTGCCTTCGACCCCGCCGTGTTCTGGAAGATCCACCGACCTTTAAGAAATGGAAAGATCCGAGAACGATGCCGAAGATCTCGAAGAACGACATTCCACTCGACCTGGCCTCTCCGAACAACCCCGATGTGCGCTGGATGCAGGAACGCAGCGCCCGCCAGGAATTCCCGCCCCGCAGCAGTTCTCATTTTGACTCAGGAAGCTGTCCGCTCCACGTATGTAGTCCCGGCTTCAGCCGGTTTTCACGGGGCGACCGGCTGAAGCCGGGACTACATACTTGTCAAAATGAGAACTGCTGCCCACCCCGTGAGAAGACTCGCCGAAACCTCCGGAACCTGTTACAGGTTTTGCGCATCATGCGCCATATTCTATCTCTTCTCGGTGCGGTCGCCAGCCTCTCGAATGCGCTCTGGCTCGGACCCCTGGAGGCGGCGCCCGCGGGTGCGCCAGTCCTTCACCGTCCCCAGACCGCGGTGTTGACGGCGCTCGATCTGGCCGGCGCCCCTGCCCATCCGTTTCCGATGGGGAACGTCAAGGCTACCGTCCTGCTGTTTGTCAGCACGGATTGTCCCATCGCCAACCGCTATGCCCCGGAAATCCGGCGCCTTCAGGAGCTCTACGCGCCCAAGCAGATTCGTTTCTGGCTGGTCTATGCCGATCCCGAGACCTCCGCCGAGGCGATTCGAGGCCATCTGGCGGAGTATCACCTCCCGGCGACGGCGTTGCGCGATCCTCAACATGTCCTCGTCAAAATGGCCCGAGCCCGAGTCACGCCCGAGGCCGCCGTCTTTATTTCACCGGAAAGGCTGGTCTATCACGGCCGCATTGACAATCGCTACGTTGATTTCGGCAAGATGCGACCCGCGCCGACCATCCACGATCTGCAGGAAGTTTTGGAGGCCGTCCTGGCCGGTCAGTCCGCGCCGCGGGCGACCGCGCCGGCGGTCGGGTGCTACCTTTCGGATCAGCCTTGACTCGGGGCGGCACCACGCCAATTCCGGGGAACCACAAATTTTTAGCAATAAATGTGGAGCGTCCTCCTGGAGTTATGATACAAATCCATTAGTAAACTTGAGCAGTAGCGAGCGAGACGTGCCAGAAACATGACGGGTGGTCCATGATAGAATCCTTAGAGCAGTTGACCCAGTACATCCGCGAAACCGTCCCCCAGTCGAAAACGATCACGCACTTGAAACCGGTCCCAGAGGCCGACGCGATCTCTTTTCATTGGCAAGGGCGGGAATTTGTCGTGAAACGGACCCTGGAAGTTCTTGAACTCAAAGGGAAGCAGGTCTTTCTCACCGGTGCCTCCATGCTCATGCAGATTGTCCTGACCCACCGGAATCGCAATGAACGGACGATCGAAGGCATTGTCGCCGCCCTCCGTGAATCGGAAGATTTGATCGCGAACAAGACCCGCTCCCAAGCGGGAATGCAATTGCTCAAGGCGGCCAAGGCCACCCTGGCCAAATTGGCCCGCGTCTCCACGCGCAAGAAGAAACCCTCCCCGGCGGCGGCTTCCCCCGCTCCCCAAGCCTGATCTGGGCCGACGGGACGAGGCGAAAGAAGCTCCGCTCGCGCGCCCTCGGCACGGTCAGGGCGATGGATTCACGCGACTTTGGCATTGATTGAACCCGCCGGCTTGGTACTTACTAGTCCCGAAAGCTCGGAACTGACTGGACGACGCCGTGATGGGGCGCATTGGCCCGAGCCCACGGTCGCCCTGGTCGATTCGAGAACGCCCATTGATAAATCTCCGATCTTGAAGTGAAGCGGCGAATTCGCCAAATAACCGCACGCCTAAAAGGACATCGCTATGAGCCAAAACTTATTTCCCAAACTCCACAACGCCATGTGGCCAGGACTGGTCGGGAAGGGACCGGATTCCGAACCCCCCATCGATCTCGACACGATGCTCGACTTGACCACCAAAGCCCAGGTCAATGGCGTCAAGTTCGACGGGGTGGATATCTTCCTTTTTGATCCCCACGTCAGCATCGACATCAGCGACGACGGCCTCAAACAGCTCGCCGAAAAGATCCGCTCCAAGGATCTCGTGGTCGGCTCGGTGGTGGCCCCGGTCTGGCCGCCGACGGGTGGCGGCTCAGCCATGGGCGGGGCGGAGGATCGCCAGAAATTCGTCGGGCAAGTTCGCAAAGCCTGCCGCATTGCCAAAAAGCTCCGCGAGCTCGGGGCGCGGCCTTACGGGGTGGTGCGAATCGACTCCGCGAGCGGCGTCACCGATTGGGACAAAGATCCGAAAGGCAACACCAAGCGGATCGCCGCGACATTTCGTGAAGCCTGCGTGGTCGCGGCGAGCTTCGGGGAACGATTGGCGGCCGAGGGCGAAATCTGCTGGGGTGGGATGCACAGTTGGAAGGAAATGGTCCGGCTCCTCGAATTGGTGGACCGTCCCAAATCCCTCGGATTCCAGGCCGACATGTCGCACACGCTGCTCTACACGCTCGGCGTCAACGCCGAGGCGCATCGCCTCGTGCCGAAGAAATTCCACTGGGAGCCCGCCGCGTTTCACGCCGCGATGAAGAAACTCACCGCCGCGCTCCGTCCCTGGACGATCGATTTCCACGTCGCACAAAACGACGGCACCGCGCACGGCACCGGCGATCACGAGAAGACCGGCCGCCACTGCGTCGCGACCGACCCCAAGGGCAAGCTGAACATCCCGCGCGACTCCGGCTACTGGCTCCGCGATGGCACCGGCAAAGTCACCAAGAAGCTGAAGCACATTTGCTGGGACGGCTGCATGTTCCCCAACGCGGTCATGACGCAGCAGCAAACGTGGAACGACATCCTCGCCGCCATGATTGAGGTGCGCGAAAACCACGGGTGGAAGGCCTAGCCGGAAACTCCAGCCCTCCATTTAACTCGCCACAAACAACTCACCACGAACAACCCTCTAAAATGAAAAAACTCAATGTCGGTCTCGTCGGCTGCGGCTTCATGGGCCGCACTCATTCCAACGCCCATCGCAAGGTCGGCAACTTCTTCGACCTGGAATACCAGCCCGTCCTCAAGGCGATCTGCGATTTCAACGGCGAAAAGGCCGCCGCCCACGCCGCCAAGTGGGGCTTCGAGTCCGTCGAGACGGACTACCAGAAGCTTCTCGCGCGTGAGGACATCGACCTGGTGGACATCTGCCTGCCGAACAACCTGCACGCCGAAGTCGCCATCGCCGCCGCCAAGGCCGGCAAGATGATCCTCTGCGAAAAGCCCCTGGCCCGCGATGGCAAGGAAGCCGAAGGCATGGTCAAGGCTATCGAAAAAGCCGGCGTGCCCAACTTCGTTTCCTTCAACTACCGGCGCATCCCGGCCATCACCCTGGCCAAGCATCTGATCGACGAAGGTCGGCTGGGCCGCATCTTCCACTACCGCGCCAAATTCCTCCAAGATTGGACCATCTCCAAAGATCTGCCCCAG
>CAYHFE010000023.1:0-29733 GCA_964355375.1 uncultured Verrucomicrobiota bacterium | reverse complement strand
CGGCTCTGGTCGAGGATCAAGCCCGGTTGACCGACAAGACCGAATTGGCCCGGCTGAGAATCCCGGATCCCTTGGGGGGCGGACGCATGCACAATGGGGTCAAGGCCGTGGCGCTGTTTCGGGAACGGCTGGCCGGGGAGAAGTGGATTGAGGGTTGGATCGAGGGTCCGTGCGCCGAGGCGGCCGATCTGCGCGGGATCAACACGCTCATGCTCGATTTTTACGATGATCCGATTTTCGTGCGCGATCTCTTCGAGTTTGTCGTGGAGATGGAACTGCGCTTCGCCCGGGTCCAAGTCGAAGCCGGCATTGATGCCATCGGCGTCGGAGATGCGGCCGCGTCCTTGATCGGGCCGAAGCTTTACGAGGAATTTGTCTGGCCTTACGAGAAGAAGCTCGTCGATGGACTGCACGCTTTGGGCACGCGCGTGCGTTTGCATATCTGCGGCAATACCCGCTTTTGCCTGGCGAGCCTGGGCCGATTAGGCTGCGAAATCGTCGATCTGGATTATCCATCCCCGATCGCGGAGGGCCGGGAGAAAATGGGACCGAGCCAGATTCTGCTCGGCAATATCAATCCGGTGAGCGTCTTGCGCGGCGGTGATGTGGAGACGGTGACGCGGGCCATTGCCGAGTGCCATCGACAGGCCGGAGCGCGCTACATCGTGGGGGCCGGTTGCGAGGTGCCTCGTGACACGTCGGAAGACAACGTCCGTGCTTTGGCCGAGTATGCCCACTCTCATCGGCCCGACTTCATCGCGCCAGCTTAGACATGTTTTTTCAAAAATATCTCTTGGCCGTCGCGGCCGTCCTAGTCTCGGTCTGGCCGGGGAATGGGACGGCGGGCGATGCAGGGAACGGCGGAGGAGCGGGTGCGGTGCCACAGATCGGAGCGGCCCAATGGCTGTGGAGCGCGGGCCGGGAAAGCGAGTGCCATCTCCGAAAACCCTTTTCCCTGACCGAGGTTCCCGTGGCCGCGAGCATCGTCATCACGGCGGACAACGAATACGAGCTCTACGTCAATGGCACATGGATTGGAAGTGATGAAGGGGCGGGCGCGGAAGTTTGGCAATCGGTGGAACGCTACGATCTCAAGGGATTGCTGGCGCGCGGCCCGAACGTCATCGCAATCCATGGTGGCGACCTGGGCGGCCAAGCCGGCGTGGTTGCCGCCGTGCGCCTGGAATTCAAAGATCAGCCGCCGCTGGAATTTGCCACGGACGGGACGTGGAAGGTCGCCCGGCAGGGACGGCCGAGCGACTATGCTCATCCGGAATTCGTGGAAAGCGCGGCCTGGACGGCTGCGACGGTGGTGGGGCCGATGGGGATGGCCCCCTGGGGACGACTGGCCTGGTCCGCCGACCCGAAACCAGCGCGCACGGTCGGAAACGCGCCAGTGGCGCTGAGTCCACCGGATCGAGACTTCGCCTGGCCTGGGGAGCTGATTTTTCTGGGCGACGATTGCAGCGTCTATGTCCCGATTCGAGGGGACGCATGGGGCGTTTGCTTTCGCATCGGCGATTGGTCGCGGGCCTACACCGAATTCGACTTGCCGTGCCCATCCAAGATCGGGCGCAAGCTCTTTCGCCTGCGACCCGGCTCGTCGGCCCCTCAACCGACCCTCCTCTTCGACGCCGGATCGGGTTGTATCGGTTCGCCGAGCGTCTCGTACGACGGGCGAGGGATTTTCATGTCGATGGCTCAAGAAGGGGAGAAGTTCTTCCACATCTACCAGATTCCTTTGGCCGGGGGCGAACCGCGGCGATTGACCGAGGGTCCGTTTCATGACTTGGACCCGGTCGAGTTGCCGGACGGTCGGATCGCTTTCAGTTCGACCCGGACCGGCACGTTTGAGGAATATCACAGCCCGCCGTCGCGTGCGTTGTTCGTCATGAATGCGGATGGCGGCGATATTCATCCGATCACCTCGACGCCCATTTTTGACAACGAGCCCAAAGTCATGGCGGACGGACGGCTCATCTTCGTGCGCAGCGACAATTTCTTCGACCGGGCCAAAGTCGAGACTCACTTGCACGCGATTCGCCCGGACGGGACCGACGGATTGACCGAGGTCGGCGCCGAGGTCGGGCCCGAATACGGAGTGCGTCTGCGGGCCTTTGGCTATGGCAGCCCGGCGCCGCTGCCGGATGGGCGGTTGGCTTTCATTTCCAATCGGGGGAATTTTGTTGGCGCGGTGGGCGGCCCCGAGCGGGAATTTCATCGTTTGCCGGATTCGTTGGGTGACCTTGCGCCCTTGCCCGATGGGCGCCTGCTCGCGACCGTCCTGCGACGAGAAGGGCGACGCATGACTTCGGATGTCATCGCCGTGATCGATCCGCGCGATAACCGCCTCGTGCCTATCTTCGAGTCGGCCGCGGGTTCAGTCCATTCGCCGGTGTTTGCCGGGGCGAGAGCGCGTCCGCCGGTTTTGGTGGATTCCATCGATCGAGCGCGGGCCGGGCGGCCCGGAGCGACCGGCTTCCTTTTCTGCCAGGACGTGCGTTTCACCCAGAACACCCAGGCGGATTGGCGGCAGATTCGCGCGATGCGCGTTCTCGGGGCGGTCGGGTTGACGACGCGTTCCTCGCATTCCCACATCGTGCATGCCGGCCACGAAACGGTGGAACTGGGCACAGTGCCGATTGCGCCCGACGGTTCGTTTTTTGTCGAAGTGCCGGCGGACATGCCCTTGGCCTTCCAAGCCGTCGATGCCGAGGGACGCTCGGAGTTGAATGAGATGTCTTGGATTTACGTGCGGCCGGGTGAACGCCGTTCCTGTCTCGGGTGCCATCATCCCCGGCAAGCGGCGCCCTCCGTCGAGAAACGGCCGGCGCTGGCGCTGCAGGCGCCGCCGTTGAAGCTGCTCGGCCAAGGGGAGCCGCATCGTTTCCGGGGGAACAATTCGGGTGTGACCGGGATGATGGATTTGCAGTTCGAACGGTTTCGCGAGACCGCCTCGCTCAACCGCCATCCGGACGTGGCGGGACCGTTGACCACCGGTCGCCAGGAAATCGAGGCGCTTCTGCGTCAGTTGCGGGGTGCGGATGAGGGATTGAAAATCTCCGCGGCGCAACGGTTGGCGCTGCGTCGCGATCATGCCGCGGCGGGCGTGCTGGTCGAGCGATTGCAGGACTCGAGCCGGGAAGTGAGGGTAGCCGCGGCCTTGGGCTTGGCGGCGTGCGGGACGCGCGAGTCGGTTCCGGGATTGCTGCAGGCGATGGAGGACCGTGATCCCGTGGTCGCCGCGGCGGGAGGCATGGCGCTGGCCAATCTGGTCGGTGGTCAACCGGCCCAGTTCAACGCCTTTGCGGAAATGGTCGAGCGCCAGCGGCAGGTGGGAGTCTGGCGCGATTGGTTCCACAAGTTCTCCTGGGCGGCGATTGAGCAAACCGTCATTCCGCGGATTCGGCAACAGCAGCTCGATCCGCCGCGTTGGGCCGTGACCGCTCTCGGCCATGTCGGAGGCGAGGCGGCGCGATCGGCGTTGCGGGAGTTCGTCGGCGAGATGGCCGCCCAGAATCCCTATCCGGCGTTTGAGCGAGACAATCGCACGGACACGTTTACCTACTCCGCCGCGTCCCCCCTGAATCCGCGTTTGCTTCAGGAGGCGGTGCGGGCGCTCGGCCAGTTGCGGGACGTGGCGGCGATTCCGCTCCTGCAGCGCCTGGTGGCGGCGAACCTGGCACCTAAGACGGCCAACCTTTATCTGGCGGAGGCGGCCCTCGAGGCTCTTGGCCGCATCGCCACTCCAGAAGCGGAAGCGGCCTTGCTCGAGCTGTTTCCCCGATTCAAGGATTACTGGGAATACGTCGGTTGGTACAGCGATCATCCCGCGCTCTATGCCTGTCATAGCAGCCCGCTCCACGCGCGCTTGATCGAGGCGCTGGAGGCCATCGCATCACCCCGCGCGGCGGCTCTCGTGCCTGGGCTCATCCGATCGGTCCCGACCGATCCGGACCGCGCGCTCTTCCTGAGCAACGACGCTTACGAGACGTTGGTCGGCCGGGTCATTCGCCGCTCGGGCCGGGGCGGGGAAGTCGTGGACACCTGCCTCGCCATCCTCGGTGATCCACAGGCTCGGGCCGGAGAGGAAATCAAGGCCGCCGTGGCGGCAACCTGGGCGGCTTGGGCGGGCCATCCCGGACCGGAGAACCGCGCCGCCCAAATCCTCTCGCTGGTCTGTCGTGACCGGGCGGAGGAACCTCGGATTCGGAAAGCCTTCGAGCGATATCGAGCTCGGCCTGAAGAATCGATTCGACGGGAGCTCGGCAATCCGACCTGGACTCCCGTGCGGCATTGGGTGTTGTTTTACCTGGCCCGCAGCCTGGGCCATTTGCGGGACCCCAATTCGGTCGGAGCGCTGGTCGGCGTCCTGGGAGACGAGCTGAATGAAGCCCGTCACGGGCGTCCCGATCCCGCCCAGCCGGAGATCCATTTCCTTCACCTGGAGTACACGCCGTGCTGGCGAGCGGCGGCGGCGCATGCCCTGGGTTGGATTGGCGATCGTCGGGCCGTGCCCGTCCTTCTTCGAGCGGTGGAAAACCTCGACAATGCCCCGGACGTCCGGCATGCCGCGGCCGAAGCGCTCGGACGGATCGCCGATCCTGCCAGTGCGTCCGCCTTGCACGAGCTTGCGGAACAGTATCCCGAGGTGTCAACGCGGCGCGTCTTGTTCGCGGCCAGCGAAGCGGCAAAAAAAGCTGGGACCACAAAATACGGAGGCATTTTCGACGAGTATGCTCCAGCCCCATCGGTGGCGTTGTCCGAGCCAGTGACGCGAACTCTCAGCGCCGCGGAGGCTGAGGCGGTTCTGCGGCGGGATTGGCTCTTTCAAGCGGAAGGCCAACCGCTGGCGGAACGGGCGCGACAGGAGATTCGCTGGGCCCGCGCCTTGGCCGTTCGGTTGGGGCGAAATGCTCGCGCTCCGAATCTGGACCGGGAGCTGGAGGCGCTGACCCGGCTGGAGCGGGAATGGGAGGCTCTGGCGACGGCATCCTCGTCCCCGCGGACGGCGTCCGCATCCTCGCCCGAGAGCGCCGCGCGGGATCTTTACTGGCGCGTTCGTGAAGTGAAACGCCGCATTCAATTTAAGAATCCGGTGGTCGATTTCTCGCAAGTGCTCTTCATCGACCATCCGTATCCGGCGGGTCGTGAGTGGCAACACCAGGTGCGTCATCGCAATGGCATGATGGCCGTGCCCGGGGGACGATTGCTCGTGCTCGATGGCCTGAGCCCGGGCGGCCGAGTGCGCAAGCTGGCCCCGGACCAGCCGGCGAGCTTCTGGCGTCCGGATCTCTCCTTCGATGGGCAACGCGTGCTGTTCTGCATGAAACGCCAGGACGAGAAGTCGTTTCATTTGTATGAAGTGAACGTGGATGGATCGAATCTTCGGCAGATCACCGAAGGACCCTATGATGATCTGGATCCGATCTACCTCCCGAGCGGACAGATTATTTTCAGCACGACTCGGGGCAACACCTACATCCGGTGCATGCCTTACACGTACTCCTACATTCTCGGGCGCTGCGACGCGGACGGGCGCAACCTTTACTTGATCAGCGGATCGAGCGAACCCGAGTGGTTGCCCACGCTCTTGAATGACGGTCGGGTGCTCTTTTCCCGCTGGGACTATATCGACAAGGCTTTGTGGCGCATTGAGAGTCTTTGGACGTGTCGCCAGGACGGGACGGCGGTGGAAACTTTTTGGGGTAATCAAAGCGTCTGGCCGGATCACCTGGGTGAAGCCCGTCCGATCCCCGGGAGCGATCGCGTGATGTTCACGGGCCTGGCTCACCATGATTGGTTTGCCGGCAGCCTTGGCCTGATCAACCCGAATGCCGGGAGGAATTTCCCCAACGGGCTGACCAAAGTCACCGCCGACGTCCCCTGGCCGGAATGCGGACCGCCGCCGGCGGATCCGGTGGAGTCCGCTGATTATCACACCGCGGGGAAGTTCGATGCCTACAAATCGCCCGCTCCGTTGTCGGAAGAAGATTTCCTGGTGTCGGCGCGACGCGAGGGCAAGTTTCGCCTCTATCTCATGGATGTTCACGGCAATCGCGAGTTGATTTACGAAGGGGCTCACCATGTCTGGCACGCGCTGCCCGTGAAGCCGCGTCCGATGCCACCGCGACATTCGGATCTCGTGACCTGGCCGGGACAGGGACCGGAGCGGGGACCGCTCGAGCCGGGCGTGTTCTACAGCGCGAATGTGTGTCAAGGGGTCCCGGAGCTGTCGCCGGAGCGGGTCAAGTATCTTCGCGTCCTGCAGATGGACCACAAGACCTATTCGCTCTGGACCCGCGATGGGCGATTCTCGGGGCCCGCCGTCTCGGCTCTGCAAGACGACGGCGTGAAGCGCATTTTGGGCACGGTGCCGGTGGCGGCCGATGGATCGGTGCACTTCAAAGTGCCGCCCAACGTGGTGCTCTACTTCCAATTGTTGGATGAGCACCAGCGCGCTTTGCAGACCATGCGCTCGTCCACGAGCGTGATGCCGGGCGAGCGGCGCGGGTGCGTCGGTTGCCATGAACAACACACGATCGCGCCGTTGAATGAGGGGGGCCTGGCGGCCAGGCGAACGCCGGCCGATTTGACTCCACCCGTTTGGGGCACGGCCAGCCTGAGCTACGAGCGCTTGGTCCAGCCCATTCTCGACCAGTACTGCGGTCACTGCCATCAGGGCGCCGGGGAGGGGCGAGCCAGTCTTGATCTGACCTTGCGTCCGGGCCAGGGCGTTTTCAAGGAGCCGTACCTGACGTTGATCGGCCCGATTGGCTTTGGCCTGAACCGGAAGTCTCAGCCAGCCGGAATAGCGGGCGCGATCATGTGCGAGAACTTCGAGATGAGTGATCCCGAAAGCTATGCCACGATGCGCCCGCTTCAGTATTTGTCCTACGCCAGCCCCCTCGTCGAGCTCTGCCGGGCCGGCTGGCATTACGACGTGATGCTCGATCCGAAAAGTCTTCAGACTTTGATGGGGTGGATCGATGCGAATTGTCCTTATCGGGGCGACGAGGACATTCGCGCCATCCCGGACCCGGAATTTGCCGGGGTGGAGGAACTGCCGATCCGACCTCGGACCAGAACGGCTCCGGCGGTGACGCGCCCCTGAGCCACCAATGAACAAGAAACAGGGGTTTCAGACCGAGCCCCACGAACCATTGAAAATCCTATGAGACGCGAGTTTGCCTACCTGGTTGCGATCCTCCTGCTCCTGACGCCGATGGACCGTGTGTCGAAGGCCCAAGCCGCCGATTCGCCGCCACCATCCCAGGCCAGATCCGGGGCCTACCTCTCGCCGACCGCGTTGGCGGGCACGGCCGATGGCAAAACGCTGTTCATCGCTTATGCCACGGCCAACCAGGTGGCGGTCTTCGACACCGCCCGAGGTGTGGTGACGAAGA
The DNA here is from genome assembly GCA_964355375.1 of uncultured Verrucomicrobiota bacterium. Lineage (GTDB taxonomy): Bacteria > Verrucomicrobiota > Verrucomicrobiia > Limisphaerales > SIBE01 > CAYHFE01. Next base: position 22,327 of record CAYHFE010000023.1, on the reverse strand, counting down.
CCCTGGCCATGCCGGATTCGCCGTTGGGCTTGGCGTTGGCCGCGGATGGGCGGCGGCTTTATGTCACTTGCGCAGCGCCGGAGAGCACCGTGGTTGTCGTCGATCCGGCTCAAGGTTCGATTATGGCGAAGTACCCGGCGGGTCACACCGCCATGGCGCCCGTCCTCAGTCCGGATGGACGCACGCTCTATGTTTGCCTCCGTTTCGAGAACACCGTTTCCGCTCTCGACCTGGGCAGCGGCCGCGAACTCTACCGGGTGCGCGTTCCTCGCGAACCGGTGGCTTGCGACGTGACTCGCGACGGCAAGCATTTGCTGGTGGCCAATCATCTCCATGCGGGGGCGGCGGACCAGGATTTTGTGGCGGCGTCCGTTTCCGTGATCGAGACGGCGTCGGGCCGGGTGCTCAAGGAGATTGTTTTGCCCAACGGAAGCAGTCTGCTCCGTGGCCTTCGCGTTTCCCCGGACGGCAAACTGGCCGCGGTGACGCACCAAGTGTCGCGCTTTCACTTGCCGACCACTCAAGTGGAACGTGGGTGGGTTAACAGCAATGCGCTCAGCCTGATCGACCTGGCCGAGCTTCGCTTGATCAATACGGTGTTGCTCGACAACATCGACAGCGGAGCGGCGAATCCCTGGGCGGTTGCCTGGACGGAAGACAGCCGCCGCATCGTCGTCACCCACACCGGCACTCATGAACTGAGCGTGATCGACGCGCCCGAGCTGCTCAAGAAATTGGCGGCCCAGCCCGGGCGGCTCGAGCCGGGTCAGGCCCGGACCTATGGCGGATCAGGACGGACGGCGGCGGATGTGCCCAATGATCTCGCGTTTCTGGTGGGATTGCGCCAGCGCGTCCGGTTGTCTGAGAACGATCGGGGACCGCGCGACGTTGTCCTGGCGGGTTCGCGCGCCTACCTGGCCAACTACTTCACGGACACGCTCAGTGTCGTCGATCTGGCGGCCGAGCGGCTCCGCGCGACGTCGATTGGACTGGGAGCCCAGGCGGCCATGACGGTGATCCGCAAAGGCGAGCTGTTGTTCAATGACGCGACCATCTGCTTTCAGGGCTGGCAAAGTTGCGCGAGTTGCCATTCATCCGACGCCCGGGTGGATGGGTTGAATTGGGATAATCTCAACGACGGCATTGGCAATCCCAAGAACGGCAAGAGCCTGTTACAGGCGCACCGAACCTCTCCATCGATGTGGCTGAGCGTGCGCGAAGACGCGCGGACGGCGGTGCGGGCGGGCATTCGCCACAGCATGTTCACCGTTCGGCCGGAGGAAGACGCGGTGGCGATGGATGAGTACCTCCAGTCGCTGCAGCCGATTCCCAGTCCCTTCCTCAAGCAAGGAAAGCTCTCCGCCGCCGCGGAGCGGGGCAAGCAGATCTTTGTCGATGACAAGGTGGGATGCCTCGATTGCCATTCCGGCCCCTATTTCACCGATTTGAAATCCCATGACGTCGGGACTCGCGGCAAGTATGACAAGCCGGTGGATAAATTTGACACGCCGTCGCTGATTGAAATCTGGCGGACCGCGCCCTATCTCCACGATGGCTCGGCGGTGACTCTGCAGGATCTTCTGCGGAAGCATAACAAGGCCGACGCGCACGGGACTACGTCTCATCTGAAAGAAGAAGAGATCGACGCTCTTGCCGCTTATATGCTTTCCTTGTGAAATGAAATTTTCGAATTCTGTCTTGTCGATGTCAACGCCCGCTCCCACTCCCGACCAGCCTCCTCTTGCCCTGCAGCGCGAGCAAAGACCCGGTCTGAGCCTGACCATCGTTCCCCGACAGAATCTGCGGGAGTTTCATATCACGCTCGAACCTTGGGCGGGAGAAACGCCCTCCGGCTTGATGGCCCGGTTACAGGGCCTGCTGCGCGAGCACGCCGCGACTGTGGTCCGGCAAGAGGTTTTTGGCTCGCTCAGCGCTCGGGCGGAGGTGTTGGACTATTGGAAAAGCGAGCTGAGGGAACCGGGATGGCCCATCACCTGGGTGGAGGGCGGGTCCTGTCAGGGAGGACAGATCGCGGGGGTGCACACCATGGCCGTGGCCGGCACGCCCGTCGAGTCGTTGGTTGTGGGCAATCGCGTCGTCGGGTGTGTTTTTAGCGACGCTTGGGCCAGGCACTGTATGTTGGGCGATGTTCGGCCGACCGATCCATCCGATCCGAAAACCAGCCAGACACAACAGATCTTCGCCAACCTCGAAGAAGCATTGATCCGGGCCGGGATGGTTTTGTCCGATGTGGCGCGGACGTGGCTGTTTCTGGATGATATTCTCTCCTGGTACGGGCCGTTCAATTTGGTGCGGACGGAGATCTTTACCCAAAGGAATCTCTTCGCGAAATGGGTGCCTTCCAGCACCGGCATCGGCGCCAGGAACCCGGCCGGCGCGGCGCTGGTGGCCGGAGCTTGGGCGATCCAGCCCACCGGAGACGCACTCGCGTTGGAGGAGGTGGCATCGCCGTTGCAGTGCGAGGCCCGTTGTTATGGCAGTTGTTTCAGCCGGGCGTTCGAGATTCGCTCTCCCGATACCCGGCGTTTGTTTGTCTCGGGAACCGCCAGCATCGAGCCGGGTGGCCGAAGCGTCCATCCGGGCGAGATGCGAAAGCAAGTCGATCTGACCATGGAGGTAATCGAAGCGATCCTGGGCGCTCGCCGGCTCGGGTTCTCCGACGTGACCCGCGCCACCGCCTATATCAAAAGAGTGGAGGACGCCCCACGTTTTGCCGAGTGGTGCGCCGATCATGGCCTCTCGGGGTTTCCAGTGGTCACGGCCTGCTCGGATGTCTGTCGCGATGAACTGCTTTTCGAGTTGGAACTGGACGCAATGGCGCCGAGTCCGGTCGATCTCGACCCGGAGGGCAAAGCGCATTCAAGCCAGGATGGTGAAGAATTATCCAACCGGGGGTGAATTATGCTCCGATCAAATTTGATGGCCGCCGGCCTGGTCGCGTTACTGGTCGCGGCCGGGTGCGGCGCGACGGCTCAGGCCGCGTCCGAAGCCCGACCGATTCGCGCGGAGGCGCAGGCCATGGCCGAGGCCGAATGGCTGCAGAGGGATGGCGGCGATGGTGTGGAGAAGACCCGGGCGGTGCTTGACCGGGCCGAGCGCCTGGCGAAGCGCCTGGATGCTGCCGGTGCCGGGCCGCGTTTGCCTCCCTTGGTCGCGAAGCTCAGCGCCTTGCGCGCCCGATGCTCTGAACCTGGCGCAGACACCGATCGGCGCGCTCTTTTCCTCGAGGCCCATCGCTTGGCGCGGGGGATCGCCTTCGGCAATCCGCTTCTGCGAGGCCTGGATCGTTTGCTTTTTCTCACTCGGCATGATGCCGGGGGCGTCTTTCACATGGTGGACCAGTTCTACGGATTCAATGCCAAGCCGGGCGGACGGCTCTGGGTGTTGATCGATCCGTGGGGCGATGATCCGAAGCGGGTCGATCTGCTGGAGAACTCCGTCGTGGAACGAGGCCGGCTCCAGGGCCGCCGACTCGAAGGCGGGTCATTCTTGTCGCCGGAAGTTTCGTTTGACGGGCAAACCATCCTGTTCGCCTGGACGGAAGCGGTGGGCCGCGATTTGGAGTGGTCGCCTCGCGCGAGCTACCATCTCTTCAAAGTCAACGCGGACGGAACCGGACTGGAGCAATTGACCGACGGCCCATGGAACGATTTCGATCCCTGTTTTCTGCCCTCGGGCCGGATCGCGTTCGTGAGCGAGCGCCGCGGCGGTTATCTCCGGTGCGGACGCCATTGCCCGACCTACACGCTCTTCGGGATGGCGCCCGAGGGCGGCGACATCGAGTGCCTGAGTTATCACGAGACGCATGAGTGGCAGCCGAGCCTGACGCACGATGGCCTGATTATTTACACGCGCTGGGATTATGTGGATCGGGACACCAATATTGCGCATCACCCTTGGACGTGCCGGCCCGATGGGGGTGATCCGCGGGCTCTGCACGGCAATTATCCGGAACGCCGCGAACTGCGTCCCTGGATGGAGATGGATATTCGCGCGATCCCGAACTCGCGCAAGTTCGTCGCCACGGCGGGCGCCCATCATGGGCATGCCTTGGGTTCGCTGGTGCTGATCGACCCGCAAGCCGAAGACGACGGCGCGACCTCGCAACTGACGCGTTTGACTCCGGAGGTGCCGTTTCCCGAGGCCGAGAAGCATCTCCGGCCCATCGAGCAATGCATGGTCTATGGCACGGCCTGGCCCTTGAGTGAGGACGATTTTCTCTGCGTCTATGACGCCGCGGCGAAAAATCGGGGAGTGTACTGGATCGATCGTGACGGCAACAAAGAGTTGCTCTATCGCGATCCGGAAATCTCATGCCTCAGCCCCATGCCCTTGAGCCCAAGACCGAGGCCGCCGATTGTTCCTGATCCGACCCGCCTGGCGACCGGGCTTCAGGGGACCAAGACGGCGGAGAGCTTGGGCACGGTCGCGGTCATGAATGTGTATGACAGCGATTTCACCTGGCCGGCCGGCGCGAAGATCACGGCCCTGCGAGTCATTCAAGTGCTGCCGAAAAGCACGCCGCCGCCCAATGAACCTCGCATTGGAATCGCCGAGCAAACCAACGCCCGCGCGGTCTTGGGGACGGCGCCGGTCGAAGCGGATGGGAGCGCCTATTTCGAAGCCCCCGCCGGCAAGCCCCTCTATTTTCAGGCTCTCGATGAACGGGGACTGGCCCTTCAATCCATGCGCTCGGTCACCTATCTGCATGCCGGCGAACGGCTCGCTTGCCAGGGTTGCCATGAGCCGCGTCATCGTTCCCCGCCTTCCCTCGCCTCCGTGCCGCTGGCGCTCCAGCGGGCCCCCTCCAGATTGCAGCCCGACGCCGCTGGGTCGAATCCCTTTAGCTTCGTGAGGTTGGTCCAGCCTGTTCTCGATCGTCATTGCGTGGCCTGCCATCAAGAGAAACAGGCGCTGGATTTGCGGCCGATTATTGAAGGCAAGCATGGCTGGACTCGGTCCTACCAAAATCTCGCCGGAGCTTACGGATTCTACTTCCACGTCTTCAACGGCGCGATCCTCACCGGTGAACATGGCGGCAGTCGCACGGTGCCCGGTCAGTTTGGCGCCCGGGCGTCGCGTCTTGGGCCGTTTCTCGAGGAGCGTCACTACGGCGTGAATCTGCCGTCCGACGAGTGGCATCGGGTGACCCTTTGGCTCGATTGCAACTCCGAGTTTTATGGGGCTTACGAGAACACCGTTGCCCAGGCCAAAGGCGAGATCGTCCATCCCAGCTTGGAATGAAACCTCCTACCTCAATGCCTCTTCTATGATTCATCGACCTCTCGGCCCATCGAACATTTCTGCATCGATCGTCGGTCTCGGCACATGGGTGCTGGGCGGCGGCGTCATTTGGGGGCAGAATCCAGAGGACGGTGAATCAATCCGGGCGATTCACGCCGCCTTGGATCACGGGATTAACCTGATTGACACCGCGCCGGCCTACGGCTGGGGCCGGAGCGAAGAAGTGGTCGGCCGGGCGCTCCAAGGGCGTCGCGACCAAGCCGTGCTCGCAACCAAATGCGGGCTCTGGACCGATGACGAGCGCGGTTCTTTCTTCACGGAATTCGACGGTCGGATCATGCGTCGCAGTCTCCGGCCCGACACCATCGCGCTCGAGATCGAGCGGAGCTTGCGGCGGTTGCAGACCGATTACATCGATTTGTACCAGACGCATTGGCCTTCCGTGCCGCCCGATTTCACGCCGATCGCCGACACCATGGCTTGTCTGATCAAACTCAAGGACCAGGGGAAGATTCGGGCCATTGGGGTTTCCAATGTTTCCTTGAGCGAGCTGAAGGAGAACCGCGCGCATGCTTCCGTGGCCAGCGATCAATTCTGGTATTCGATGCTTTGCCGCGGCCCGGAAAAAGACATTCTGCCGTTCTGCGCCGAGCACAAGATCGCCACGTTGACCTACATGTCGCTGCAACAAGGGTTGCTCACGGGCAAGATCGGGATGGACCGGGTCTTTGCCAAGAGCGAGTTCCGGAGCAACGAATTCTGGAACGCGTGGCTCCTGCCCGCGAATCGTCAGCGGGTGCTCGATCTCTTGGCGGGGTGGCGGGATTTGACTGACCACTATCGTTGCACGCTCGCGCAGTTGGCCATCGCCTGGACGGCCGCCCAACCCGGCGTCACCCATGTGCTGGTCGGCGGACGAACTCAAGCCCAAGTGGAGGAGAACACGCGGGGCGGCGAGTTGATCCTCGAGCCCGGCGATCTCGACCGGATCCGGCGGGACGTGGAGGCGCTTGGGGAACCCGTCACGAGCTGATGATCCATTTCAAATGACAGACCTTCTCTCCCCCTGATTATGCAGAATCGAACCTGGATGAACTTCGCGGTTTCCGCCGCGTGGTTGTTGGTCCAAAGCGCCACCGTCGCCGGTGTGGAACCGACGTCCCAGGAGGTGCGGCGTCAAAAAATGGAATCCGACTGGCTGATCGACGAGCGGATTCGAGCGGCCGAGAAGCGGGTGACCAACGTGACGTCGCGTGAGGATGCGGCCGGGGGTTGCGATGGAGTCAAGGATGGCAAGTACGGGTTTCACACGGGGAATGCCCAGGATCCCTGGTGGCAGGTGGACCTCGGCGAGACGCAAGCGATCGTTCGGGTGCTTGTCTGGAATCGGTGCGACTCGGTTGAACGAGCGGCGAAGCTCAACGTGCAGTTGTCCGGGGATGGCCAGAGCTGGGAAACCGTCTATCGGCATGATGGGTCGGCGTTTTTCGGCGTCAAAGATGGCCGGCCGCTCGAAGTCCGGCTCAGCGAAAAATCGGCTCGCTATGTCCGGGTGCTGCTTCCCGGGAATGGGTTCCTGCATTTGGACGAGGTGGAGGTGGTGGGCGCGGCCGACCCGGAAAAGAACCTGGCCCTGGGGCGCCCGGCGGATCAAGTGAGCATTTCCCAGTGGTCCGTCGATCATCTTCCGCCCGCGGAACCGGACTGGAGCAAGCGAACCCCCGAAGTCCTGGCCTACTGCGAACGGTTGGCGCGCGAGGCCAATGAATCCCGAGAGTCCGCGAAGGCGATTCAGGGCCTGTTCGAGCCCTCCGCGTCCGGGGCTTCCCTGGAGACGGTGATTGCTGATTTGCGAACCAAGCTGGCGGCTCGCAACCCCGAGCAATCCGCGCGCCCGCTTTTTCTGGAGGCCCGGGCTCTGCAACGCCGGATCGTCCTGGCCAATCCGATTCTGGACTTCGACACGATCCTCTTCACCAAGCGAGTTCCCGGAAGCTTCAACCACATGTCCGACCAGTACTACGGCTGGTGGAGCAAGCCGGGCGGCGGGATTTATCAGTTGCGAAATTTCACTCGAGATGAGCCTTCGGTCGAATGCCTGACCGAGTCATTTCGGGAGCCGGGCAGTTTCCTGCGGCCCACGCTTTCCTATGACGGCCAAAGGATTCTTTTTGCCTGGTGCCGGCATTACCCGGGGCTGGCCAAGGAAAAGGACAAGCTCAACAAAGCCAACGTGCCCGAGGACGCGTTCTATCACCTCTATGAAATGAATCGGGACGGCTCCGAGGTGCGCCGCCTGACGCGGGGCAAGTATGATGACTTCGACGGGCGGTATCTGCCCGATGGGCGCGTGGTCTTCCTTTCGACGCGCCGCGGCCAAGCTCTGCAGGTGGGGCGGGCGACGGCCCAGCAGACTTTGGTGCGGGACGACGCGCCGGATTGTTATGTGCGTTGTGGCGGCGATGCGGAGCGCCCGGTGGCGGTCTATACTCTGCACACCATGAACGCCGACGGTTCGGGCCTCTGCGCGATTTCGCCGTTCGAGATGTTTGAGTGGACGCCAGAGATTTCCCACGACGGCTCGATTCTTTACTCGCGCTGGGATTACATCGATCGCGACAACATGCCCTACATGGGCTTGTGGGCCATGAGTCCGGACGGAGTCAATGCGCGCATCGTGTATGGCAATTTCACTCGGTCGCCTCATTGCACGTTCGAGCCCAAGCCCATCCCCGGTTCATCCAAGATCATCTTCACCGCCTCGGCGCACCACGCGCAGACCATGGGCAGCCTGGTGCTCCTGGATCCGAGTGCGGGATTGGAAGGCGCCGGTCCGATCACGCGATTGACTCCGGAAGTGCCCTTTCCGGAGATCGAAGGCTGGCCCAAGACTTATTATGCCAATCCCTGGCCGCTCTCCGAACGGCATTATCTGGTGGCATGGGGGCATGAGGGAATGACGGTGCCCGGGCCGACCGGCTGGGACCGATGGCACGCCGTGCAACGACCCAAGAATGGCATGGCGCTCTATTTCTTCGACGCCAGCGGCGCGAAGGAGCTGCTCTATTTCGATCCGGAGATCGCGTGCGCCGATCCCATTCCCTTGCGGTCGCGTCCGCGTCCGCCCGTCTTGGCCAGCGCGGTGGCCTGGAATGGTCCGCCGGAAGGGGCCTTCTTGCTGGGCGACGTTTACCGGGGATTGACCTCGGTGAAACGCGGGGAGATCAAGGCTCTGCGACTGGTCGCCGTTCCGCCGAAGACGCATCCCGAAATGAACTTTCCCAACCTGGGCCTCACTCGCGACGATCCTGGCAAATGCGTCCTCGGAACCGTGCCGGTGGAAGAGGACGGATCGGCTTATTTTCGGGCGCCGGCCGGGGTGATTCTGTTTTTCCAGGCTTTGGATGCGCGCGGTCTCGCCGTCCAGACGATGCGAAGCACGACGCATGTGCAGCCGGGTCAAACCCTCAGTTGCATTGGCTGTCACGAGGATCGCGCCCAGGCCCCCCAACAGAAATACGCACTGGCGGCCCGGCGCGAACCTTCCAAAATCGCGGTGGGGCCGGAGGGCTCTTGGCCGTTGCGTTTTGATCGTTTGGTTCAACCGGTGCTCGATCGACATTGTGTCTCCTGCCACTCGTCGAAAAGCTCGGAGGTCCAAGCCGCCAAATTCGACCTGACCCCCGCCCAGGCCTATGATTCGCTCGTCAAGTTCGGCCAGCCGAGCCTCTTCGACCAGGTCTGGGAAGGATATCGACGGGGATCTTCCATCGAAAGGAACGGCCTGACGATGGGCAGCGCGCTCTTCGCCTTGCTCAACGCCGCCGATGGTCACTATGGCGTTCTGCTGGACGCCGAAAGCCGGGAACGCTGGGCGACCTGGATCGACACCTACGCGCAAAAAGCGGGAGCCTTCAGCGCGGCGCAGGAACAAGAACTGGAAGGATTGCGTCGGATCTGTTCCCCACTCTTGATCGAGCGGATGCCGAGGCAAACCGCGGCGAGGAGTTCTTTATGAATTCCCCAACAGGGTTGCGTCCGAGCATAAATGGAAACCCACGCCCGGCTCGCCGTCGGGCGTTTATCACCACTTCGCCTGTTCAGCATCGCCCCAACGATTCAGTTGAAATGGGGAGCGCACGCGCCCTCGCGTGCCGTGGTCGGCGCCCTCGCCGGCCACACGGGCGTGTGCGAACGAGTCATCGTTCAGTGGTTGAATTGGGTCTTTGTTCCGACCGGCGAGGCACCGGACGGGACACGCGAGGGCGCGTGTCCTCCCCGATTCCGACTACCTACCTAGGGCTTCAGACCTCGTTCCGTTTCTTCGGAACCGGAGGTCGAGTTTTGCTGGGGATTCTGCTGCTTGGAGCGCTTGTGCTCGGATTCACGTCCGTGTCCACCGCAGCGGAGCCGAGAGTGGATGATCGATCCGAAGCCTCCAACGACGCGCGGGAAGAACTGAGTCGTTTCAACTTCCCGGCCCTGCGCCTGGCCATCGAGGATCTCATCGCCACCTTCGGCTCGAAGTATCCCAAGGGTAAGGGATTTCTGGTGCGACTCGACGAATTGGAGCGTTCTAGTTCAAGGCAAACGCTTCGTGGCCGAGGACAATCCTCAATCCCAAAATCTCCAATCTCCGATCTCCCATCGTCGAACGGTGAGACTTCGGCAGTGCCGGGCCTCACGGCGGTCACCTCCGCGCCGTTGGCTGCTGGCGACAATGTGGACCAGCTTGTAGCGGAGTTGCGCTCACTTCGCCGGGAAGCTCTGCTGGCCAATCCGTTGCTGGATTTCGAGCGTCTCCTGCTAGTGCGGCGCGATGCAGCCCGCTTGGGTTTGCCAGCCAACTGGCAGGGCAACTGTTCGCTCCCGCGCTCCGGGTTCGACAACGAAATCGCGTGGGTGAATTTTCGGGAAACCAGGAACGCGTCCCCTGGGTCAAACCCGCCCCTGCACACTCTTTACCGGCCGGCCCGCTCGCACTTTGTCGGGGATTTGAAATTGCACTTTGACGCCGACCGCCTGCTCTTTTCGTCCATGGGATCCCATGACCGCTGGCAGATTTTTGAACTGGCCATTTCTTCGGCTGATGCGGGCTCCGCAGCTTCGACCCAGCCGCGCCAGGTCACGCCGGGCGATCAGCCGGACGTGGACAACTATGACGCCTGTTACCTTCCGGATGGTCGGATGATCTTCTCCTCGACGGCCGGGATGAGCGGCGTGCCATGTGTCGATGGCAGTGATCATGTGGCCACGCTCTGTCGGTTGGAACACGACGGCCGGACGATTCGCCAGCTTTGCTTTGACCAGGACCACAACTGGTCGCCCACCATGATGAACGATGGACGGGTTTTGTATCAACGATGGGAGTACGCCGATGTTCCGCACTCGCAGTCACGGTTGCTTTTTCAAATGAATCCGGACGGCACGGGCCAGGCCGAATTTTACGGCAGCAATTCCCAATGGCCGAACGCGATGTTTTACGCCCGGCCGATCCCGAATCATCCGACCAAGATCGTCGCCATCGTCACCGGTCACCACGGGGTGCCGCGCATGGGGGAGCTGATTCTGTTTGACCCGGCGAAAGGCCGCCACGAGGCCGATGGCGTGGTCCAGCGGATTCCCGGCTATGGGAAGAAAGTCGAACCGATCATTCGGGACCAATTGGTCGATGACTCGTGGCCGAAATTTCTCCATCCATTTCCGCTCGATGAAAAGTACTTCCTCGTCGCCGCCAAGCCGACGCCCGACAGCCTGTGGGGAATCTACCTCGTGGACGTCTTCGACAATCTGGTGCTTCTGGCGGAGCAACCGGGTCAGGCGTTGCTGGAGCCCGTTCCATTGCGAACCACCGTCCGGCCTCCCCTTGTGGCCGATCGCGTCGATCCGACCCGCCAGGACGCGCTGGTTTATCTCGCGGACGTGTATCAAGGCGACGGCCTGAAGGGCATTCCTCGCGGGACGGTCAAGACCTTGCGCCTCTTTGCTTACAATTGGGCTTATCAAGGCATGGGCGGGCTGCTGGGGACCGTGGGCATGAATGGACCTTGGGACATCCGGCGCCTTCTCGGCACCGTTCCCGTCGAAGGCGATGGCTCGGCCTATTTTCGTGTCCCGGCCAACACCCCGATCTCGGTGCAACCGCTGGACGGAGAGGGGAAAGCGGTGCAACTCATGCGCAGTTGGATGACCGCGATGCCGGGGGAGAACTTGACGTGTGTCGGATGTCACGAAAAGCAGAATTCCGCTCCGGCTCCGGCCCCGCTCGCGGCCTTCGTCAGCCGGCGCCCGAGCGAGATCAAGCCGTGGTATGGACCGGCCCGCGGGTTCAGTTTTCCACGCGAGGTGCAGCCGGTGCTCGATCATTATTGCGTGAGTTGCCACGACGCGAAACCTCGCGACGACGGATTGGCCCCGCCCGATCTGCGCGGCTCGGAGCAAGTGGCCGACTTCCGTCTGGTCACGCCGGGCCACGCCGGCCGCCACGGTGGGAAATTCTCGGTCGGTTACGCCAATCTCCATCGCTACGTCCGCCATCCCGGCATTGAAAGCGATTACCACATGCTCACGCCGATGGAGTATCACGCGGACACGACAGAGCTCGTCCAGTTGCTCAAGAAAGGTCATCAGGATGTCCGCCTCGACGCGGAAGCCTGGGATCGATTGATCACTTGGATCGACTTGAACACGCCCTATCACGGCACCTGGCACGAGGAGATCGCCGATCCCGGTCCGCTCCGAGCCCGGCGCAACGAACTGCGCAAACTCTACGCGGGGATGGACGACGATGCCGAAGTGGTGCCGCCGGGGAGCGCCGCCGGTTTCGTGCCGCCGTCATCGGCGAGCCGAAATGAGGTCATCGGGGGGCGGGGCGGGGCGAGGAATCATGGGAACGAAACGAACGGAATCGTGGCGACAAAATCGGCGACGGAGATTTCGTCCGATCCGTTACCGCGGGTTGAAGGGGCGCTGTCCGTTTTGGCGGGCTGGCCTTTGGACAGCCAGGAAGCGGTGCGGCGACAGGCGGCGGCGGGAGAATCCATTCAGCGGAGCCTCGATCTGGGCGGCGGGGTTCGTCTCGATCTGGTTCTGATTCCGGGAGGCGAGTGCATGATCGGCGACGACCGGGCGAGCGCGGAGGAACGCCCGCGGACGAGAGTGCGCATCGCCCAGCCGTATTGGATGGCGCGCACGGAAGTCAGCAACCGCCAGTACGCCCAATTCGACGCCACTCACGACAGTCACGTCGAATCGAAGAACGCCTATCAGTTCGGCGTTCACGGCTATCCGGTGAACGAGCCCGCCCAACCCGTGGTCCGCGTCTCCTGGCTCGAAGCGGATGCGTTTTGTCGATGGCTCTCCAGCCGCACCGGCCTGAAATGCTCTTTACCCACGGAAGGGCAGTGGGAATACGCGTGTCGAGCCGGAAGTGCCACGGCCTTGAGCTTTGGGGATGGCGAGGCCGATTTCGCCCGGTTCGCCAACTTGGCGGACGCAACATTGACCGAATATGCGAGCGATCCTTACACGGTCTGTGTCCCCTTGAAAAACCCGAGCCAGTACGAGGATTTCATTCCCAAGATCCTTCAATTTCACGATGGCAGCCTGGTGACGATGAGCGTGGGCGGTCTGGCGCCCAATGCCTGGGGGTTGCACGATCTCCATGGCAACGCCTGGGAATGGACGCAAAGTGCGCATCGCGCCTATCCCTATGTTGAAGATGATGGCCGCAATGTCCCGGGCTTGAAGGAGAGACGAGTGGTGCGCGGCGGATCCTGGCGCGATCGCCCCTACCGCGCCACCAGCGCCTATCGACTGTCTTACGAACCTTGGCAAAAAGTATTCAACGTCGGTTTTCGAATCGTCTGTGAGGATTCCGAACACCTCTGAGGATGTCCGTCTCTTCCATGAACCGGGGTGGGGCGAGACTCTGTCGAGCCCTGACTTTGCGGCCGGCCAAGATTCCAGGGCTCGACGGAGTTTCGCCCCACCCAGGGAACGAGTTCATGATCCAGTTGTGTTTTTTATGAAATTAAGGCAGGCCGGGAAACGGCGGACGATTCGGTTCATCTTGAGCAAGTAATTGTATGAAAAATAGAAATTCAATCACTCCGATGCGGGAGTGGAGGGTCCGACTACTGGCCCTGGCGATCATCCTCGCCGGCCTCTCGATCTGGAGGGCCGCTGGAGCCGAGACGCCGGGACGGCAGGCTCCATCCGCAGCCGAAAGCGCTGCGCTTTTGCAATCCTGGCTGGCTGGTCCGCTGTCCGGCGCGGAGGAGATTGTCTTTGCCGCGCGCCAGGTCAATCCGACCGACGGCCATTGGTATGCCAACTTCGGCTATTACGCGGCCAACCCGGATCGGAAGGCCTACGGGAAAGGGAGCAAGCTGTATCGCCTCAATCTCCGGACCCGCGAGCTCGTGACCTTGCTGGAAGACGCGGAGGGCGGGATCCGCGATCCGCAGGTGCATTATGACGGGAGCAAGATCCTCTTCTCTTACCGCAAGGGCGGGACGCCCAACTACCTTCTTTATGAGATCAAGAGCGATGGCACGGGCTTGCGACAATTGACGGAGGGCGCTTTCGATGACTTCGAGCCCGCCTACCTGCCGGACGGCGACATTGTCTTTGTTTCGAGCCGTTGCAAGCGCTGGGTCAACTGCTGGCTAACCCAGGTGGCGGTGCTCCATCGGTGCGATGCCGACGGGCGCCAGGTCCGGGCGCTTTCGAGCAACAACGAGCAGGACAACACGCCCTGGCCGCTGCTGGATGGCCGGGTTCTTTACACCCGTTGGGAATACGTCGATCGCAGCCAGGTCCATTTTCATCATCTCTGGGTGGCGAATCCGGATGGCACATCGCAAATGACGTGGTACGGCAATCTCCATCCGGGCACGACCATGATCGATGCCAAGCCGATTCCGGGATCGGACAAGGTGGTGGCGTCGTTCTCACCGGGACATGGCCAGCGGGAGCACGACGGTGTCATCACGGTGATTGATCCGAAGGCGGGACCGGATGCTCCCAACTTTGCCCGGCCGGTGAGCAAGGGCGCTCAGTTCCGCGATCCCTGGGCCTTTTCCGAAGACCTCTTTCTCGCCGCCTCGGGCCGGACGTTGGTCATGATGGATGGCAGCGGTCGCTCCCGCGAAGTGTTCCGCTTGCCGCCCGAGGATGTCGCGGCGGGTCTGCAATGCCATGAGCCGCGACCGCTGGCGCGCCGGGCGCGCGAGACGGTCATCCCAGCTCGAACCAAGCCGGCGGAGTCCGCGGGCCGCTTGATTCTCGCCGACATCTACAACGGCCGAAACATGACGGGGATCGAGCGGGGCGAAATCAAGAAGTTACTGGTTTTGGAAACCCTGCCCATGCCGATCCATTACACGGGAGGCATGGAGCCGATAAGCTACGGAGGCACCTTCACCTTGGAGCGAATCGTCGGCACGGTGCCGGTGGAACCGGATGGTTCGGCCTATTTCGAACTGCCCGCGTTGCGCAGTTTCTTCTTCGTCGCGCTGGATAAATCCGAGATGTCCGTCAAACGGATGCAGAGCTTCGTCACCGTGCAACCGGGAGAAGTGACGAGCTGCGCGGGCTGCCACGAGCAACGGGTTCAGACGCCGCTGGATTCCATGGCGAGCATCTCGGCGCTGAGGCGCGCGCCCAGCAAAATCGAAGCGATCGCCGATGTGCCGGACGTAGTCGATTTTCCCCGGGATGTTCAACCGATTCTCGACGACTTGTGTGTGGAATGCCACGGCTACGAAAAGAACGTCCGGGGCGGTCCGCGGGCCGGGCGGCTGATTCTGACCGGCGATCGCGGGCCTCTCTTTAGTCACAGCTATTACATGATGACCGTGGCGCGGCTCTTTTCCGATGGGCGCAATGAGCCGCGGAGCAATTACGCGCCGCGCACGCTCGGTTCGTCCGCCAGCCGGATTCTGAAGATGTTGGATGGCTCCCATTATGACGTGAAGGCCACGCCGCGGCAGCAGAAGACTCTGCGGTTATGGATCGAGGCGGCCGCTCCTTATCCGGGCACCTATGCCGCGCTGGGCTGTGGCATGATCGGGAACTACGATGAAAACAATCAAATCAATACTGGCGCGGAGTGGCCCTCGACCCGAGCGGCGGCGCCGGTGTTGCAGAATCGTTGCGCGAACTGCCACAACCATCCGAGCCGTCTTCTGCCGCAGAGTCTGGCTGACGAACGCGGGGTTTCCTTCTGGCAGCCCAGCCTGGATGATCCTCGCCTCAATACCAGCCGCCACGTGGTCTTCAATCTGTCGCGGCCCGAAAAGTCGCTGATCCTGCTCGCGCCATTGGCTGAATCCGCCGGCGGCTGGGGCTTGTGTCGCGATCCTCAAACTCACGAGAAGGTGGTCGTCTTCGCGGACACCACGGATCCGGACTATCAGAAGCTGCGAGGGTTGTGTGGCGCAGGCCGGGATTTCCTCGAGCAAGACAAGCGTTTTGACATGGTTGGATTTCAGCCACGGGCGGACTGGGTTCGCGAAATGAAGCGCTACGGCGTGCTGGCCAAGGAATGGAAATCCGGCGATCCGATGGACGTGCGAGCCGTGGAGCAAGACTACTGGAAATCACTCTGGCATTCTCCAGTCAAATCGTGGGCGGTCGCGGAACAAGTCAAGCGCTCGAGTCAATGATCAGGGGAAGACTGCCTCGGAGCATGGCGCGATCGTCGAGAGAGAGGATCCTGGGGAGGCTCCATCCGCTCCGTGCATGCTTTGGGACCATGAACCCATCCCACGGTGGGGCGAGACTCCATCTCCAGTGTTGGAGTTGGACTCTCCTCTTGGCTCTGGCCTGGTTGGGCCGGGCGGAGAATGAATCAGCTTTGCGTCTGGTACCGTTCCCCAAAGAAGTCCGGATCGAGCCCGGAAGCTTTTCCCTGAAACGCGATTTCATTTTCGAAGCCAGCCCTTCCGGGGAAGTTGTCGGACAAGAACTCAGCGCTGAACTTCAGCGAGCGGGACTCAAACCCCTTCCGCCAAACTCGGCGCCGAGCGGAGCTCAGCTCGGTCATTTTCTTCGTTGGTCCACGGATCCGGCGCCCGCACGAGAGACGTTCCAGTTTCGTTCGGGTGCGACGGAGGAGGATTATGTGTTGCTGGTTCGATCCAATGTCGTGGTCATCGCCGCCCCGGGCCCGAGCGGATTGTTCTACGGCGGACAAACCCTTGCCCAGCTCCTTCGGGCGAATCGGCAAGGAGAAAGTTTGCCGGGAGTGAGCATCCGCGACTGGCCCTCCGTCCGCTGGCGCGCCTTTCAAGATGATCTGACCCGCGGTCCGGCCTCCACGCTCACCGAATTGGAGCGCGAGGCGGGACTGGGCGCCTTCTTCAAGTTGAACCTCTTCACCTATTACATGGAGCACCAGTTCGCTTTTCGGAAACATCCGACCATTGGCCCGAAAGACGGCTCGCTCACGCCCGAAGAACTCCGGGCGTTGGTGGCGACGGCGCAACCGCTTCATCTGAACATCTTGGGCAATCAACAATCGTTCGGACATTTCACCGCCATCCTGGCCCATCCGGAATACCAGGAACTGCGGGAGACGCCGTATTTGCTCTCGCCCACTCACGAGGGATCCTATCGCTTGCTCGATTTCTTTAGCTTCGGCGCGCGCCGCCTTGAGCTCTATGCCCAGCGCGAATTGGATCGGATCGCCGCCGCCGGGGCCTACCGCGAGGCCTGCCGGGTGCCCGCAAAAGAAGCCGGGCCGTGGATTGTTCAGGCGGAGACGGCCCTGCGCCGTGTCCGCGACACTCACGAAGAGTTGCGACAACGATTCGTGGTGTTGTGGGCGCGCGAGAACAAGCCTTACGCCCTCGATCGCGTTCTCCAGCGCTTCGGACTGGCCGTGGCGAAGTACAACGCGGTGCTCGACCGCCTCGCCTACGCGCGTTCGACCGCGCGCGTCGGGCATTTCGTGCCGACCCCGATGGATTTGGGCTTGGAGTTGGTGGAGACGGGCGCCGAATCTCCGTGAAAACCGGGGCCAAACGAACGTAGTCGGGTGGGAATTGGTTCGACTTGCTCCGGGTCAATGCTCATAAATCGAGAAACTCTATGAGCACCCATCCTTGGATTATTCCTCAACTCTGTCTGACCTTGATTTCGTGCGTGGCCGGCGAACCGGTGGGGCCGGCGGCGGCTCCGCGAGCTCTTCAACCCATCGTGGAGGTGGAGGAAGACGTCTATGCCTACGAGTCGGCGGACAATGGAGCGGGCCCGCTCTGGTGTGGAGGTTCGACCTGTCTGGTGCGGATCGGGAAAGACGTGTTCGCGAGCGGTTTGGAGACATTGAAGGGGGTCAAACCGCTCAATAATTGCCGGTGGATGCTTTTTCGTCGCGGCCCGGACGGCTGGGAACGCGTGCAGGTGGATCCCGTGGATCGGACCCGCGAGCCGAGCCCGGTGGCTGGTTTTCCCGATGGCCGGTTGTTTCTTTCGGTCAATCCGACGCTGGTGACGAATCGAGACACCTACAGCGGCCCGGCGCGCCCGGAGATTCTGCAGTTCGCCGCCGCGCAACCGGCGACGCCGGGAGAGAAACTCCTCCCGAAGTGGAAGGGCGCGCCGAAGTTCAGCGAACATTCCTATCGCAGTTTCGCGGCGGACGGTCCGAGCCACGAACTGATTCTCTTGCAGAACATCGGCTACACGCATGCGGAATGGGCGTTTCGCGATCGCGACGGTCAGTGGGCGGCCCAGGGCCAATTGAAATGGCCGTGGGGTGGGGAATACGACAAGCCGCAGCCGATTCGGGTCTGCTATCCCAACGTGGCCCTGAAGGACAAGGCGGTTTATCTCTGCGGGGTCAGTGACATTGTCGAGCCCTACACCGCTTGGCGGGACTACAAGAAAGAGATCACGGGACGCGAATGGGATTATGATTTTCGTCGGCTGTTTTACACTTGGACACCCGATATTACGACCGGGCAGTTCAAGGACTGGGTCGAGATCGCCAGTCGGGACAAGACCGGCGGCTGGATTACCCCGGGCGATCTCTGGGTGGCGCCGGACGGTGCGGCTCACCTGGTTTGGACCGAACGAGCCCTGGACGAACGCCTGCGGAAGAAGTTTTTTGCAGAAGCGAAACAGAGCCACGCTATGAATTACGCGATCGTTCGCGAGGGGAAAGTGGTGCAACGCCGAACGTTGGTGCTCGCCGAGGAAGGCGGAGCGAATGAGATTCCCGCCGCGCCGCGCTTCCAGGTGACACCGGACAATCGCTTGTTGGTGTTTTTCTATGTCAGCGGCTCGACCGCCGCCGGACGGCGCGTCTCGGAGAATCGCGTCCTGGAGCTGCGTGATGACGGAGTGGCGTCACCCGCAGTCGCCGTGCCGTTGAAGGTTCCGTTCACGAGCTATTTCACGGCCAGCGTCCGCGCCGGATCGCCCGCGTCGAATACGATTGAGCTTCTGGGACAGAGAGCCGGCCAGTCGATGAAGATCAGCTACGCCCGGATCAGGCTTCGGTAGGGACTGTCGCGCGGCGCGCCCCCGGCTTGGAGTTCGGCAGACCTCTGCCGCGTGGCGCGGCTCGGGCAAGACCACAACGCCGTCCCCAACCTGGAGGTCCGCGATTTCCCTCTAACTCCGATTTGGTGTGACTGCGGAAAGCAGCCGCCTTCGCGCCCAGGCGCGTCGCTCGAGGGCGCGCTCGAAGCTCACCAACTGGCGGATAAGGCTGTTAAATTGGGAATGCGCACCAGTGCCGTGCTCGGCCGAGAGAAGACGGTAGAGCCGCCGGTCGGCATCCCTCTCCGCCCCACTCTGGGAGGGCAGGGGGATTCCCAATAACCGCAAGCGAGGCGCGCCAATTTGCACGAGCAACGCTCCCACTGACTCGCGCCCGGAAGCCATGTCCTCGAGACCCTGCCGGAGCAGGGATTCGCCAGGAAGACCGTCGAAGTCGCTGGGTAACGCCAGAGGCATCATGAGTTCGTTTCAGCCCGCCTGACTGACGATGGTTTCCACGCGCTGCCGGAGGGCTTGCGCGTCAATCGCGGGGAAACGAATCAGCTTGGGCTCGATCCCAAGGAAGAGTTCCAGGAGCCGGTCGCGCTGAACCAACTCGCGGGCGAGCATTTGACTCACATCGGATTGGTCTCGGCTGTGGAAACGTTCGATTTTAGAAAGGGCCTGACTGTAGAAGTCATAATGGTAAAACGACAGAGGCCCATGATCGGCGATGAACACGCTGCGCTCGCGCCATCCAGGCAGGGCCGGAATAAAGTCGTCGGGCGAAGCCAGTTCGATGTTAATATCGACCGCATCCTTCAAAATCGGCAGCGCCTCGAAGAATCCCTCCGGTTCCGGGTCGGTCTTAAGATCGACGTCAAGGGTCGTCTCGCGCCAGCCGAGCAGCACCGCGCAAACGCCGCCGGTGAAATACACCCGCCCCGGCGACCGCACCGCCAAGCCTAACCCGCCCATCAGCCGTTCGATCTTGGTTCGATTCGTTTCTCCGCGCATCGTCGGGGGAGTCTAGCGTGATTCGACCCAATCACCAGCGTCTTCTGGAAAAACGAGTTCATCCTGAGACGATCGAATAATTCTCGTTGTTTGTTGATCGCGGGTTTATATCGTTTCCCGAAATGAATCGGGTGGCATTGATCACGGGCGGATCTCGCGGCCTGGGCCGGGGGATTGCACTGGAGTTGGCCGAGCTCAGTTTCGACTTGGTTGTCAATTACGCGGGAAACCACGCGGCCGCGCTGGAGACGGCGGCGGATTGTGTCGCGCGGGCGGCGCAGGCGGGGCACGCGATTCGCGTTGAGGTTTGTCAGGCGGACTTGGGCATCGCCGAGGATCGCCGGCGCTTGATCGAGTTCAGTCGGGCGAAGTTTCCGCATCTCGATCTGCTCGTCAATAACGCCGGCATTACGTCGATCGGGCGCGCCGATATTCTGGAGGCCACGGAGGAGAATTTCGACCGGCTCATGGCGGTGAATTTGAAAGGGCCCTACTTTTTGACTCAGTTGGCCGCGAAGTGGATGATCGAGCGGGGGGCTTCGACTCACGCTCCCGCCGAGTTGAGCCGGCCCAAGATCATCACGATTTCCTCGATCAGCGCCTATGCCGTCTCGACCAATCGAGGTGACTATTGCCTGGCCAAGGCCGCCTTGGAGATGATGACCAAGCTCTACGCGGCGCGCCTCGCCGAATTCGGCATTCATGTGTATGAGATTCGTCCGGGCATTATGGCCACCGATATGACCGCTCCGGTGAAGGAGAAGTATGACCGGTTGATCGCGGACGGTTTGACTCCGATCCGCCGCTGGGGCACTCCGGAGGATGTGGGTCGAGCGGTCACCGCCATCGCGCAAGACTTGTTGCCGTTCAGCACCGGTGAAATCATCAATGTGGATGGTGGATTCCACCTCCGGCGCTTGTGAAGGACGGCGATCATCCCGTTATCCAGGAAAGAACCAACCATGGCGCTCAAAATCAATCCACGGCTCACCGCTCAGAAGATCAATCCGAAGATTCAACGGCTCTTCGAGCTCTCGGCGGAGAAGATCCTCAGCATCGAGAAGCGCTGGGAGCCGGCCAAGGGGACGCCAGTCTTCACCGTCAAAGGCCGATACACCTCCCGGGGTTGGACGGAATGGACCCAGGGATTTCAGTTCGGCTCGGCTTTATTGCAGTTCGATGCCACGGGAGAAGCGTCCTTTCTCGAGATCGGCCGGAGCAAGACGGTCGCCTTGATGGCGTCCCACGTCTCGCACGTCGGGGTCCATGATCATGGTTTCAATAACGTCTCGACCTACGGGAATCTGCTGCGATTGATGCGGGAAGGAAAGATTCCCGCGAATGACGCGGAGAAGAACTTCTACGAGCTGGCCCTGAAGATTTCCGGCGCCGTCCAGGCCGCGCGTTGGACGGAGATCGCCGATAGCACCGGCTTCATCTATTCCTTCAACGGCCCGCATTCGCTCTTCATCGATACCCTGCGTTCGCTGCGTTCTTTGGCGGTGGCGCATCGCCTGGGTCACCTGCTCATGGGAGAACGAGATCGGAAGATTTCGCTGCTCCGCCGACTGCTCGAGCATGCCGTCGCGACCGCGCGGTTCAACGTGTTTTACGGCGAGGGCCGCGATGCCTATGACGTGCGAGGGCGCACGGCCCATGAAGGGATTTTCAACTTGAACGACGGCCAGTATCGATGTCCCAATTCGCAACAAGGCTACTCCCCGTTCAGCACCTGGACCCGCGGGTTGGCCTGGGCCATTCTGGGATTCGCCGAACAATTGGAATTTCTGGACACGCTGGCGAGCGAGGAGCTCGAGGCAGTCTGCCATAGCGAGACGCCCTCGGGACGCGCCCCGTTGCGAAAGACGCCCCGGCCATCGACGGATGAAACCCCGCCTCCGCTGGCGAATTCGGAGAATGTCCGGAAGACTCTCTTGAAAGCCGCCGGGGCGACCGCGGATTTCTACATCGAGCACAGTTGCACGGACGGCATTCCGGCGTGGGATACGGGCGCGCCGCATCTCTTTCAGCTCGGCGATTACCTGGACCGGCCGGCCGATCCCTTCAACCCCTGGGAACCGGTGGACAGTTCGGCGGCGGCCATCGCCGCCCAAGGCCTGATTCGTTTGGGCCATTATCTTACGGTCCGGGGCGAGGGCCAACGGGGCGGGCGCTATCGTCAGGCTGGATTAACCGTCGCGGACACCCTGCTCGCGGAACCGTATCTGGCCACAGAGCGGAAGCATCAAGGTCTTCTCCTGCACTCGGTCTATCATCGGCCCAACGGTTGGGATTACATCGCGCCCGGCCAAAAGGTGCCAAACGGGGAAAGTTCGATGTGGGGTGATTATCATTTGCGGGAGCTGGCCTTGCTCCTCTGGCGTGAGAGTCGCGGAGAGAATGGTCTGACATTCTTCGGCTGCGTCTGAACCTGATGGAGGGGCCGAGTGAGGCTTCAAAGCAGCGGCGGAGTTGCCACTGATCCAAGAGAACCTTTCGAGTTACAGAGGAGTCAATGGGATGGAAGACACCATGACCCTCACCCGCCCTGCGG
>CAYHFE010000022.1:0-30151 GCA_964355375.1 uncultured Verrucomicrobiota bacterium | reverse complement strand
CGGTTGAAAGGGGACGTGAAGAAGGGGCGAAGGGCGGCGCGCTTGCGGGCGGAGACGACGACCTGCCTGCCCTGTCTGGGTGGGCTCACGGACAGGCCGGCCGCAGGCAGGTGACGTGGCGCTGGATTGCAGAACGGCTGGTGATGGGGCATTGGCGGACGGCGGTCAACGCCGCGCGGAGAACGGGGTCGGCCCGACGGAAATGATTCAGGCAAAATACTCCATTAGTCATCTCTGACCCCTGCGATGTGGGCACCGAAGAAGTCACTCGATCCAAACACAGCAACGTGTCCGCGCGACGCCAACGGACCGAGGCTCACTCGTAGCGGAGTGATTCGATCGGATCGAGCTGCGAGGCCTTGCGGGCGGGATAGAAGCCGAAGAAAATCCCGATGACCGCGCTGAAGAGAAAGGCGACGACGATCGACGTGGGCGAGACCAGCGTGACGACTCCCAGCGAACTCAATAGCCGCGGCAGCACATTGGAACTCATCACGCCGAGCAGAATTCCCAGACAGCCGCCGAGCAAACTCAACACCACTGCCTCGGTCAGGAATTGCATGAGAATGTCCCGGCCACGCGCCCCCACCGCCATCCGGATGCCGATCTCCCGCGTTCGTTCGGTCACGCTGACCAGCATGATATTCATGATGCCGATGCCGCCGACGACGAGCGAGACGGCGGCGACCGAACCGAGCAGCCAGGTCATCACCTTGGAGGTGGCAGTCGCCATTTCGGAGATCTCCTGCTGCGTGCGCACGAGAAAATCGTCCTCACGATCGGGGCCAATGCGGTGCCGCTGGCGCAGCAAGGTCATGATGTCGTTCTGCACCGCCGGCAAGAGGTTGGCGCTGGCCGCCTGCGCGTTCAACGAGCGAAACGTCGTCTGCCCGGTGAGGCGGGTCATCGCGCTCGTGTAGGGCACGAGAATGACGTCGTCCTGATCGTCGCCGCGGCCGCTCATGCCTTTGGCCGAGAGCAAACCGAGGATGGTGAAAGGAGCATTCTTGACGCGAATGACTTGTCCGACCGGATCTTCATCGCCGAAGAGTTGGTCGGAGGTGGTCTTGCCTAACAAGGCGACCTTGTTTCCGCTGCGCACGTCGGCTTCGGTGAAATTGGCCCCGCTGGTCAAGCGCCAGGAGCGGATCTCGAGATAATCCACCCCCACGCCACGAACCTGAGTGTTCGCATTTTGATTGCCGACCGCCACCTGGGCAAACGCCCAGACCTCGGGACTGATCCCGGTCACGCCGGGCACTTCCTTGCGGATCGATTCAAAATCCTCGCGAGTCAGCGTGCCGGCCGTGCCGAATCCCATGCGAAATCCTCCGCGCGAGACGTTGCCGGAGAGGATGAGGATGACGTTCTGGCCCATGCTGGCAATCTGCGCTTCCACTTGGGCCTTGGCCCCGCTGCCGATGCTGACGACCGCGATGACCGCGCCAACGCCGATGATGATCCCGAGCATGGTCAGGAGGGTGCGCAAGGTATTTCGGCGCAGCGCCCGAATGGCGATCTTGAAAGTGGCGAGTAAGATCATGAGACGAGTTGCACGGCCTGTTGCTCTTGTTCCAAGCGCTGCAGCTCCTGGCGCGCCTGCAAGCGCTGGGTCACCGGCGAATCATTGACGATGCGGCCGTCCCGCATGATGACATTGCGCTTGGTGTAACGGGCGATGTCCAGTTCGTGGGTGACCATGATAATGGTCATCCCCTGATCGTTCAGCGTCTGGAACACGCCCATGATTTCGATGCTGGTCCGGCTGTCGAGATTGCCAGTGGGTTCGTCCGCCAGGAGCAACTTCGGCCGGTTCACGAGCGCCCGGGCGATGGCCACGCGCTGCTGTTGACCGCCGGAGAGTTGATTGGGATGATGATCGGCCCGATCCCCCAGACCGACCAAATCCAATGCCTGCAGGGCTCGCTCCCGTTGGTCCCAACCCCGCACGTGCGGGCGCGCATACAGCATCGGCAGCTCGACGTTCTCCAGCGCGGAAGTCCGGGAAAGCAAATTGAACCCCTGGAAAACGAAGCCGATCTTCTCGTTGCGCAAATCGGCCAGTTCGTCGCGGTCCAACTCGCCCACATTCACCCCGTCCAACAGGTAAAGCCCGCCCGTGGGCCGGTCGAGACATCCGATGGTGTTCATCATGGTCGATTTGCCGGAGCCGCTCGCTCCCATGATGGCGACGAATTCACCCTGGAGGATTTCCAGCGACACACCGCGGACAGCATGCACCTCCACCTCTCCGGTCTGGTAGGTTTTGCGGTAGCCTTCGAGCTTAATAACAGCGTGCATCGAAATCGAAAAAGCCTGCAACAGGTTAGGTCATGCCGATCGCCCTGGATACCTAAAACCGGCCCCGACCGCCGCCCATTCCACCGCCCCCGAAGGGCCCGCGTCCGCCTCCAGGTCCCATGCCCATCGTCGGACTGGCCGGTTCCGGCGATACCACTCCGGTGACGATCACATCGCCTTCGTTCAATCCCTCCAAAACCTCGGAGTTCGAACCGTCCGTGATGCCCGTCTTGATCGTCGTGGGCTTCAAGACCGGTTTCTCCGGCCCCCCCGGCCCGCCCTCGTTAGCCAGGATGTAAACGGTCTGCGATCGCGGCCCGTCCTGGCTGGAGCGCGCGGCGCCGCCGCCCATTCCACCGCCCCCACCAGGACCACCCAACCCACCGCCGCCGCCGCCACCTTGCGCAAACCGCGCGCGCATCTCGTCCATCTTCTGGCGGTACTGGTCCCTCTGTTCGGGCGTCAAAGACGCCTCATACTTGTTTCGTTCCTCATCCGTGGGGCGACGGCGTTCGCCCGACGCCTGCCACGGCGGGATAGGTAGCCCGGCAAAAGGTCCGCTCGTGGCCAGGGGAGCGGCAACGACGTTGGTCGTTTTGTTCGTGGAACTTCCGCCCGCGGGCGGTGCGGCGGCGCTCTTGGCGGTCGGATCTTCGGGCGGCCGGAACCGAAAAGCGGCATTGGAAATGCGCAGCACGGCTTTTCTTTCCGAAGTGATGATGGAGGCCGTCGCCGTCATGCCGGGCCGAAGTTTGAGGTCGGGGTTATCCACCTCGACGATGGAGGTGTAGGTGACGACGTTCTGGTTGGTAATGGGAGCGAATCGCACCTGCCTGACCTGCCCGCGAAACTGTCGAGTGTAGGCTTCGACCGTGAAGTTGACCGGTTGTTTTTCCTCGACGCCGCCGACATCGGCTTCAGAAACCGCAGCCTCGATCTGCAACTTCGCCAGATCATTGGCGATGAGGAAGAGGGTTGGAGTGCTAAAGCTGGCCGCGACGGTCTGGCCGACTTCGATGTTCCGCGAGATGACGACGCCGTTGATCGGCGCCTTGATGACCGTCCGGTCCAAATCCACCCGGGCGCGCTCGACATTGGCCTGGCGCATCTTCACGACCGACTGGGCCTGGTGCAAGTCCACCTCCGCTTTGTTGTAGTCCGACTCGGAAATCAGCTTGTTCGCGAACAGCTCCTTGGCCCGTTTGAAATTGTATTCGGTCAGTTCCTGGGCGGCGGTCGAGTTGGCGAGCTCGGCTTCCGCTTGGGTCAGGCTGCGCTCGTAGGTGGACGGATCAATCTTCGCGATGATATCGCCGGCCTTCACCTTCGAGTTAAAGTCCACGTTGATTTCCGTGATGATCCCGGAGATCTGACTGCCGACCTGGACCATTTTGACCGCCGTGAGCTGGCCATTGGCCGTGACGGACTGGATGACATCTCCGCGGGCGATTGTGGTCGTGCGATACTCGACCGGCTTGTTCGACGCGCGGTTGAAATACCAGTAGGCGCCGCCGCCCGCCGCGGCCACGAGGACCATTCCCATCAGCCATTGCGGCCAGATGGACCTTCGTTTTCGGGTTTTCGGCGACAGACTTGGCGCACTGGTTTCACTCATAGAATCTTTCTCAACGACTACGGTTTATGACGAGGATCTCCCGGAAGCGGTTACATTCTTCAACGGGCGCTCGGATCGATCCTCAGAATCCTCGGCCTCAGGCCGGACGCGCTGGAGGGCTTTCTCCAGGTCGGCTTTGAAGACGTAGCGATTTCGCGGCGTGATGACCACATTGCGAAACAGCCCGCCGTAGCGGCGAACGACCAGGAGCCGGTGGTTGGGGTGGAGGGTATTCCACCAATTCTCCGACCAGCCCGGTGGATGACGCTTGGTCACGTAATGAATGGTGGCGAGCCGGATCCGCCGCAGGCACAGCCCGAACAACTTGATCTTCAGGTGCGCGGAGCCGATCTGATAGCGGATGCACGTCATCAGCCAAATCACCAGAAGCGCACCGAAGAGCCCACCCGACGCGATGAACACCGCCATTCTCATAACCGGACTATCGACTTTGGCCCAGCCACAAAAAGAGCGCCGGCAACAGCACACCCAGGCCCAAGGCAAGCCAGACCGGCCAAGGATTGCGACTGGAGCGGAACGCGAGGAATATGCCGAGTCCCAGGGTGACAATCAACGAAATTGACATGACGACGACCAAACCCCGAAAAAGAAACGGTGAATAGGAATTGGCCGACTCGGCCGGATAGATCTGGTCCACATGCACCGAGGTCAGGTTGGAGATCCAGTTGCCCTTCTCTCCGGGCGATTTGTTCCGGTTGGTCGTCAGCGTCTGATACCAGCCCGTCGCCACGTAGAACAGAAGCAGGGGGGCGAAGAAACACCCGAGATACAAATGAACGCGGCGCAGAGATTTCATCCGGAAATAACCAGGCGATCACCATCTACGTGATCATTTCTTCGGTGGAATGGGAATGCGAATGGTTTGGCCGATTCGAATGACGTTCGGGTTCAACCTCTCGTTTTCCTTCAGCACCATCTCGAGATGGATCGAGCCGCGGCCCTCTTCTTTGAACTTGGCGTTGTAGGCCTTGATGATATCTCCCAGCGTTTCGCCCGATTCTTTCACTTTGTAGGTGGTCGTCGCGGGAGCTTCCACACGTTCCGGGGCCGGTTTCGGCTCGGGCCGCGGGGCGGGCGGCGCCTTGGCCAGATCACGGATGCTTTTCACGATGAGCTCCTTGTCCTCCTGTCGTTTCCGCTCAATATCAGCCAATTTCTCCACGTAGGTCTTCAGCTCCTCGCGGCTCGCCGAGCTGGCTCCCGACCGGGCGCTCTCCTCGCGCACTTTCTGAATCTCCCGGGCCAGGGCTTCGATCTGCTGCTCGATCTTGTTGTAGCGACGCAGCAGCAGCTCCTGTGTTCCGATCAAGGTCTCGATCTTGGAGCTGAGGATGGCGTACCGTTCTTCGTTATAGCGATCGTCGTTGGGGCGCGACCGCGGCGCGCCGGCCCCGTCGCTCGTCTGGGCCAGAGACAACATCGGCAGCCAAGCCCCAATCGCGAGGATCAGCAGGGAGACTCTTTTCATGCTCGAAAAGTAGGAGGGGCGAAGAGGACGTGCAAGCGCGAAGAAACCCCTCGCGCAAGTTCACGCTGTGCGCCCGGGCAGCCCTGGGCTATCACTAGCCGCGTGACCGTGCTGGAAGTCATCAAGCGCAGCGTGGAATATCTCGCCAAAAAGGCCGTCGAATCGCCGCGCCTGCAGGTCGAGCTGCTGCTGGCGCACATTCTCCAGACGCCCCGGCTCCATCTCTACCTCAATTTCGAACGCCCGCTCGCCGAAACCGAGATGGCGACATTGCGGGACATGGTTCGGCGCCGCGGCCGCCGCGAACCGCTCCAGCACATCATCGGCTCCACCTCATTCTGCGGCCTGGAATTGCGCGTGACCCCGGACGTCTTGATCCCGCGCCCCGAGACGGAGTTGCTCGCCGACCGCGCCGCCCGGTTTCTCCAAGCGCTCGCCCGCACTTCCCTGAGACCGCGCTGGGCCCTCGATTTCGGAACCGGCAGTGGTTGTCTCGCCATCTGGATGGCCAGCCAATGTCCCCTGGTGCGGGTCATCGCGGTGGACCTCTCATCCGCCGCCTTGAAGGTGGCGCGGGAAAACGCCGCCCGACACGGCGTGGCCGAGCGCATCGATTTCATCGAGGGGGACGGTTTGGCGCCGCTGGCGGCGGAGATCCGTTTTGATCTGATCGTTTCCAACCCTCCCTACATTCCGACGGCGGAGATGGCCACGCTGGCTCCGGAGGTCCGAGATCATGATCCCGGTCTCGCCTTGGACGGCGGCGAGGATGGTCTCCGCTTCTACCGCCTCCTGGCGGAGCGCGCCGGTGAGTTTCTCGGTCCGGCTGGCCCGCTCATGCTGGAGTTTGGCGACGGGCAAGACGAAGCATTGCGCCCGCTTTTTTCCAGCTCCGGCTGGTTGATCGAGAGCGTCGAACCCGACTATTCCGGACGGGCCAGAATCATGATTGCGCGGCGGTTGGAATCCTGAAAAATTATGCGCGGACTTTGCGGTCCGGCGTAACTTAGGAAGTAAGAAAGCAGAATTCATGGACAGTCTTTTGATCAAAGGTGGCGTTCCGTTGCACGGGGAAGTGATCATCAGCGGCGCGAAGAATGCCGTCCTCCCCATCATGGCCGCCACCTTGCTCACGGCCGAGCCGTGCCGCATCCGGCGCGTCCCGGCCTTGAGCGACGTCCAGTTCATGGGGAAGATTCTTGAGTCCCTGGGCGCGCAAGTCCGCTTCGAGGAGAACAGCGTGGCCATCCATGCGGCCAAGATCAAAGGGGTGGGGGACTACGATCTCATCCGCAAGATGCGGGGCTCGATCTGCATTCTCGGGCCGCTCCTCGCTCGCTTGCACAAAGCCAAAGTCTCCCTGCCGGGCGGATGTGTCATCGGCTCGCGGCCGATCGGGCTGCACTTGAAAGGGCTTCAGGCCCTTGGAGCCAAGATCACCATCGCCAATGGGTATGTGATCGCGACCGCCCCGCAACTGGTGGGCAGTGAATTGTTCCTCGGAGGCCGGGCCGGACCGACCGTCCTCGGCACCGGCAACGTCATGATGGCTGCGACCCTGGCCGAAGGCGTGACCATCATCGAAAGCGCTGCCTGCGAACCGGAAGTGGTCGATTTGGCGAATTTCCTCATCGCGATGGGAGCCAGGATCGCCGGAGCCGGCAGCCCCACCATCACCATCACGGGCGTGGACCGATTGCACGGCGCGGACCACGAAGTCATTCCCGATCGCATTGAAGCGGCCACCTTCGCCATCGCCGCCGCCGCGACCGATGGCGAGGTCACCTTGGTCGGAGCGCGGCCGGATCACCTGCATGCGGTGCTGGACAAATTGCGCGAAGCCGGGGTCAAAGTGGAGCGACGGGGCTCGACCCTGACGATTCGACGCGGGGGCAAGCTCAAGCCGGTCGATATCACCACCCTGCCCTACGCCGGCTTTCCCACCGATGTGCAAGCGCAGATCATGGCCCTGATGACCGTGACCCCCGGCATCAGCATCATCACCGAGCGCATCTTCGAGTCCCGTTTCATGCATGTGAGCGAGCTGGCTCGGCTGGGCGCGGACATCGCCATTGAAGGACCGAGTGCCATCGTCAAGGGCGGTCGGCCCTTGAGCGGCGCGCCGATCATGGCCAGTGATCTCCGGGCGTCGGCCGCGCTCGTCATCGCCGGCCTCGTGGCCCGGGGCAGCACGCTGGTCAAACGCATCTATCATTTGGATCGGGGCTACGAGAACATCGACGCCAAATTGCGCCGGCTGGGAGCGCGCATCGAGCGCGTGGATGAAGCATGAAACAACTCTTCACCATCCTCATCATCCTGGGGGTTTTCTATGGCTTGAAGGAGTTGTTGTTCCGTTTCGAAACCATCCAGAAGCGCGAGGGCGCCTCGGAGTCCGCCACCGCCGAACCGGCTCGCCCTCGGGCGGCCGCTCTCCCCGGATTGCCGCCCTCGCTCGAAGGGCCTCATCAGACCGCCGAGAAACTGGGACCCGAAGGCCTGAAGAATTTCCTGATCGCCTACCGGCCATCCATCCGCGATCCCAAACTGGCCGACATCGAGCTCGATTACGTCATCCTGGTCAGCCGGCATGATCCCGCCGAAGCTCGACGAGTCTTCAAAGCGGTCAAAGATCGCACCCCCACATTCTCCCCGATTTATCCGAGAATCAGGAGCCTGGAGAAGACCTATCAGTGACGAGGACCTCAGCGCTCAAAAGCTGCGGTGGGGTGAGACTCTGTCGAGCCCTGACTTATTTGCCGACCAAGATTCCAGGGCTCGACGGAGTCTCGCCCCACCGTTGGATGGGTTCATGGTCTCAATGCAGGTGCCAAGCAGAAGGGAGCTTCCCATGAACCGTTGATGGCAGGGGCGCGTGCAGACCATGAAATTATTTGTCGCCAAACTCCCGGAAACCAACCTAAGCTCTGCCCGAACCGATCGCCCATGTCCGTGTT
The DNA here is from genome assembly GCA_964355375.1 of uncultured Verrucomicrobiota bacterium. Classification (GTDB taxonomy): domain Bacteria; phylum Verrucomicrobiota; class Verrucomicrobiia; order Limisphaerales; family SIBE01; genus CAYHFE01. The sequence continues at coordinate 21,789 of CAYHFE010000022.1, read as the reverse complement.
TCTCCTGGTCCTAAAGGAACTGGTTCACCGGAAGCTGAATTTTTTGCTCAGTGTCCTGGCGATCCTGGGGGCGGCGGCTTTGTTCGTTTCGTATTTCACCACCGCGGAGGCATCGCGGCGCGAGACTGCCCGCGTGACCCGCGATCTCGGGTTCAACCTTCGCATCATTCCACGGAACACGGACATGGATCAGTTCTGGAGTGCCGGCTTCTCGGATCAAACGATGCCGGAGGAGACGGTGCGGCGTTTCGCGCAATACGAAAACGTTTTCGTCGTTTACAATCATCTCGTTGCCTCGCTGCAGCGGAGCATGGTCCTCCAGGGCAAGACGGTCCTTCTGATCGGGCTGGCGCCGGCGGTGACCGCTCCGGCGCAAAAGAAACAGCCCATGGGATACGCCATCCAAGCCGGCACGGTCTTGCTCGGCCATGAGGTGGCTCAACGGCTGGGATTGAAGAAGGGCGACACGCTGGAGCTCGCGGCTGGGAGGTACACGATTGCGCAATGCCTGGCGGAGAGCGGGACGGACGATGATATCCGCGTGTTCGGTTTGCTCTCGGACGTGCAGAAGATCCTGGGGCTGCCCGGAATGATCAATGAGATCAAGGCCATCGATTGCCTCTGCCTCACGGCCGACCAGGATCCGCTGAAGATTCTCCGCGCGGAGTTGAGCAAGGCGCTGCCTGAAGCGAAGATCATCCAAATCCGAGGGTTGGCGGATGCCCGGGCCAAGCAACGGCAAATGATCGAGAAGTATTTCGCGTTTATCACGCCGTTCATCCTGCTCGTCTGCGCCGCCTGGATGGGGGTGCTGGCCGTCTTGAACGTGCGCGAACGGCGGGCTGAGATCGGCATTCTGCGGGCCTTGGGCTACGGTTCCGGAAAGATCGCCGCTCTCTTTCTGACGAAGGCGGCTCTGGCCGGCAGCTTGGGCGCGGTGCTCGGTTACGGCCTCGGCTCGGCTCTGGCGGTGAAGTTTGGACCCGAGATCTTCAAGGTCACAGCGGCGGCGATCCAGGCGCAGCCGGTCTTGCTCTTCTGGGCGGCGCTGGCGGCGCCAGCCTTTTCAGCGATGATCAGCTTCATCCCGGCCATGCTGGCCGTGGCCCAGGATCCAGCCGCCACCTTGCGGGAAGGATAAGCCATGGTTCATCTCGAAAACTTGTCCAAGATCTACCGCACGCCCCAGGGCGAGGTCAAAAGTCTGGACCGCCTCAATCTCGACGTGCAGCCGGGCGAGTTTATCGTCATCCGCGGAGCGAGCGGCTGTGGGAAGACGACCCTGCTGTTAACCGTGGGCGGCATGCTCTTTCCCACCTCCGGGCAGGTTCGGGTGGGCGACCAGGATCTCTATGCGCTGAGCAGCGAGCAGCGCGCGCGCTTCCGCGCTTCCAAGGTGGGCTTCGTTTTCCAGATGTTTCATTTGGTGCCCTTCCTCAGCGTGGAGGAGAACATCCTGCTGGCGGCGGGCGCGGGATCGGGCCGGCCCGACCGGAGCCGGGCGAAGGAATTGATCGATCAACTCGGATTGACCTCCAGGATCCGCCATAAGCCGGCCGCCCTCAGCACCGGCGAACGGCAGCGGACCGCGATCGCCCGCGCGCTGCTCAACCGTCCTCAGCTCATCCTGGCCGATGAACCGACGGGCAATCTCGATCCCGAGAATACTGAAGCCGTGTTTCAGCACCTGCAGGGGTTTCAGCGGAGCGGCGGAACCGTCATCGTCGTGACGCATGGCACTGCGGCGGACGCTTGCGCCAGCCGGATTATCGAGATGCGAGCAGGCGCTGTGAACACTCCCCGGGTGACACCTTAGTTTCGCGATGATGTTTCCGTCCCGATGCGCGAAACCTAGCGCTGATTCCGATCCTTGTCGGACGACGGATCATTTAGCTCGGCCAGAACCCACGCGACCAAGACGGGGCCGAAACAGATGAACAGGCCCGTGGGCATGGCCAGAATACCCCAGATATTCGAATCAATAGCAGCCAACATGGGCGACAAAGTTGCCGTTCGAAGATCGAATGTAAAGAAGTGTTTTCGAACCTTAAAGTTCGACGAACTTAATCCAAACCAGCCGCGCCTTTGGCCCGACGGAGGACTTGGCCCGCCAGGATCCGAGCTTTCTCGGCGCCTTCCCGGAGGGTTTGATGGACATAATCCAAGTTCGTCAGAAGTTCGGACCGTCGCTGGCGTGCCGCTGCAAAACAGTTCCAGTATTGCTCGAACAGTGCTTTCTTCAGGTCGCCGTAACCCAGGCCGCCGGCCCGCAGCCGGTCTTCATGATCCCGGGCCGAGTCCGGCGCGGCGACCAGCTTGAGGATCTGGATGGCCAGGTTCTTCTCCGCGTCGGGCTTCGGATCGGATGGAGCCCGGCTGTCCATGACGAGGCTCATGATCTTCTTTCGGATGGCCTTTTCTTCACCAAAAATCTCGATGGTGTTGCCGTAGCTTTTGCTCATCTTCTGGCCGTCGGTGCCGGGGACGACGGCGACTTCGTCCCGGATGCGCGGCTCCGGGATGACAAACGTCGGGCCATACTGCTCGTTGAATTTGATGGCGATATCGCGGGTGACTTCGACGTGCTGCTTCTGGTCCCGCCCCACGGGCACGATGTTCGAATCGTAGATCAGGATATCAGCGGCCATCAGGACCGGATAGGCGAACAGGCCATGATTGGGCGAGAGACCCTTGGCGATCTTGTCTTTGTAGCTGTGACATCGCTCGAGCAGCCCCATCGGAGTGACGGTCGTCAGGAGCCAGGTCAATTCCGTGACTTCGGGGACATCGGATTGTCGGAAGAACACGGATTTTTCCGGGTCCAGTCCGCAGGCGAGAAAATCGAGAGCGACGTCGAGCGTGTTCTTGCGGCGCTGCCCGGCGTCGAACACCGAAGTCATCGAATGGTAATTGGCGATGAAATAATAGGCTTCGCCCTGTTCTTGCAGTTCAATCGCCGGCTTCATCATCCCAAAGTAATTCCCCAGGTGCAGCGCGCCGGACGGTTGGATGCCTGATAGAATTCGCATGGGCGGAAGGTAACTGGAAAATCGGATTAGAAAAGTCGGAAACGTGAACGCGGTCCGGGGCCGGGCTTCAATGGGCACTTCGACCAAGCCATTGAAGTCGGGGAACACACGCGCCTTCGCGTGTGCCGACCGGCGCTCTCGCCGGTTGGAGGAGAGCGTCAGACGGTCACAAAACAGGGGTCCGGACGGACGGAAGAATGTGGTTGGCGAGGGCGCCAACCACCGCACGCGAGGGCGCGTGCGCTCCCCGGAAATGCGGAGACGCCTCATTGCTGAACCAAGAACTCGGTAATAGCGACCTCAATGAATTTCATCGCCCACCCGCTCGCGATCCGAGCGCAACCGCCGCTTGGGTGAATCGAGGGGCGTTGGTTCAAGCGCCGACTGGTTCTTGGTGACTGGCGCGACAGTGCTATCGGGCGGTGGAACGGGCCACTTGCCCGTTCCTGTGGGCTACCAGCCCCCAGGCTTTGCTTCAAGAAGTCTCACTGAATCGTGAGTCCAATGGTTGGTCCAGACTCGGCGGCACGTTGCCTGCCTGTCCGGCAGACAGGCCGCCGAGCACAGCCAAGTTGGCCGTCCCACCCCTTGCAACTGCGTACTTGCGCTCTTACGGAAACAACCCGCGCATGCGCTTCGCTTCCTGAACCCGCTTGACCCCGAGGCTCAAGGCGGCGAGGCGCATCGAGATCTTCTGTTTGCGGCTGAGATTGAGCGTCTGCATGAAGGCGCCCTCCAAGATGCGAAAGAGTTTGTCCACGACTTCGCTTTCAGTCCAAAAGAAGCTTTGCAGGTCTTGCACCCATTCGAAGTAGGACACGACCACGCCGCCCGCATTGCAGAGAATATCGGGGATGATGAAGATTTCCGGCCTCTGGCTGAGGATGGCATCCGCATCCGGGGTCGTCGGGCCATTGGCGGCCTCGGCGAGAATGCGGCACTGAATCTTCGACGCATTGGCTTCGGTGATTTGCCGCTCGAGCGCGGCTGGAATCAGGATATCGCAGGGCAGGGTCAGCAATTGCTCCTGCGTGATCGGCTCGGCTTCGGGAAAGCCCGCCACCGTCCGGTTCTGTCCCACGAACCGTTCCAGCTTCCAGAGGTCGATCCCGTCGCGGTTGAGCAAGCCTCCGCCGACGTCGCTGACCGCGATGACTTTGACGCCGGATTTCACCATCGAGAACGCCGCCACGGAGCCGACATTGCCGAAGCCCTGAATGACCGCGGTCGCGCCGGAAGGCGACAGGCCGACGGTGTCCATGGCGCGGCCGATCAAGTAACCGACCCCTCGCCCGGTCGCTTCCCGACGGCCCAGGGATCCCCCCAGGCCGATCGGTTTGCCGGTGACAATGCTCGGCACCGAGTAGCCGGTATGGACCGAATAGGTGTCCATGATCCAAGCCATGATTTGCTCGTTGGTTCCGACGTCCGGAGCCATGATATCGACCTGGGGGCCGATGAACGGGATCATTTCCTGAGTGTATCGACGCGTGAGCCGTTCCAGCTCGGTCGCCGAGAGCAATCGCGGATCGCAGGCAATGCCGCCCTTGGCGCCGCCGTAGGGAAGTCCGGTGAGGGCGCATTTCCAGCTCATCCACATGGCCAACGCGGCCACTTCGCCCAAAGTGACGTCGGGATGAAAACGCAAGCCGCCCTTCGTCGGTCCCAGGGTGAGGTGATGCTGCACGCGATAACCGGTGAACACTTCGGTGGAACCGTCATCACGGTGAATCGGCAAAGCCACCGTGAGCGAGCGCTTGGGAAATTTGATCCGAGCTCGTTCCATCTCGGAGATCTGGAGGTAGTCGGCGACCTGATCGAACTGCCGACAGGCCATGGCAAACGTGGGATGATCGTAGATCTGCACGCTCCAATCTAAAGCCAAATCAAACGGCGAGTGAAGCCGGAAATGAATGATCTGGCCCGCATCGGCTTATGGCGGAGAGCTTGTGGCCAAACGGGAACCGTTGCTCATCGGGGCCGAATCCCGAGAGGGAAAAGCCTACCGTCGATTCACGGGGGAGATGGAGGAAGCGGCTCTCCGGTCGCGCGCGCTCACGGATTCCGAGCTGCGGCTCTTGCTGCGGCAAGAACGCAGCGAATCAAATGTGAAATAGCCGGCATTGTCGCGTGACTCGACTCAGGTTGAAGGCGGACAAATCCCACGCCAATGGACGAATTATAGCCCAGCCATTCTCATCAAATTGAGAAGGGCTGGCCAAAGGCCGGAAAAAAGGATTTTGAACGTTTTCTCGTCATCGTTCTCCAACTCGATGACGATGCGCTCCATGAGAAAGAACCGGTCCTCGCCTCAGCGAATCCCGTCCGCCGTCGGCCAATTCCTCTTGCTCGGCAGTCTCGCTTTCGCCATCCCAGCGGCCGTGGCCAAGGAAGCTCCGACCGCGCTCGAGATGGCCCGCCAATTGAACGAAGCCTTTATCCAAGCCGCCGAAGACGCCTCGGCGGCGGTGGCCGTCATCGAGATCGCGCAGAAGCCGGGCTACCACGATTGGGACGGCGAGAATCCACTCCTGGAAATGTTGCCTCCGGAACTGCGCCGCCAACTCGATCAGGAACTGGAACGGCGCAAACGATCGGAGCGAACCACGCCGCGGGAACCCCGTTTCGATGGCCGCGGCTCCGGTGTCGTTATCCGCAAAGATGGCTACATCCTCACCAATAGCCACGTCGTGGACGGCGCGGAGAAGATCAAAGTCCGGTTCAAGAACGGAAAGGAGTATCCGGCCGTGGTCCGGGGCGTCGATCCGCAGTCCGACATCGCCGTGATCAAGATCGAAGCCCAGGATTTGCCGGTGGCCCGATTCGCCGATTCCTCCAAAACCCGGGTGGGTGAATTTGCCATCGCCATCGGCGCTCCGTTCGATCTGGATTACAGCGTGACGTTTGGCCATGTCAGCGCCAAAGGGCGCTCGCGCGTCGTGCCGAGCTGGGGCGAGAACTCGCCCGGATCGATGATGGATCAAGATTTCATCCAGACCGACGCCAGCATCAACCCGGGCAACAGCGGCGGCCCCTTGATCAACATCGACGGCGAAATCGTCGGCATCAACACGCTGATTCAGGGACTGCACACCGGAATCGGATTTGCCATTCCGAGCAATCTGGCCAAGGCCGTGGCTGAGCAACTGATCACCGAGGGCAAGTTCACCCGGGCCTGGATCGGCGTCGCGGTCGAACCGTTCAAGACCTCGGAATTGCGGCGTCTGGTCGAGGGCGTGGAAGACGGCTTGGTCGTGGCGACGATTCTGACCAACGGACCGGCCATCAAATCCGCGCTCCAACCCTCCGATATCATCACCCGGGTAAACGGAACTCCGGTCGCGTCCGCCCAGCAGTTGCGCAGCGCCGTTCGGGAAAAGAAAGCCGGGAGCGAAATCGTTCTCGAGGTGCTGCGCCCGGAGGCGGGCAAGAAAGTTCAGAAGATGAAGATCACCGTCCGGTCGGAGGCTTGGCCGGAGGCCCCCACGGCTCTGGCTCGCAACGCACGAACGGAGCGCGATGCGGTCTCGCCAAGCCTGGGTTTGACCGTGCAGACGCTCACCCCGGAATTAGCCGCGCGTCTCGGCCTCGAGCGGACCGTCGGAGTCATCGTCACCGCCGTGAAAGCGGACAGTCCGGCCGAACGCAAACGAATCAAAGAAGGAGACATCATCACGAAAGTCGATCGCAAGCCGGTGTCATCGGCCGGACAATTCCGGGAGACGCTGCAGGGCCTGGACGTTTCGGAGGGTGTGATCATCCACCTTATCAGCGAAGGCACTCCCCGGTTCGAGATTCTCAAGGATGGTGGCGATTAGCCTCCCCGCTCATCCACGAGGCTGCGCCAGTCACTCTGACTGGCGCATTTTTTTTGCCCAGGGCTCGCGCGGCCGCACCGAGCGCGGGGTCAACCGCTCCGCGCCCGATGCCTGCTCCGCCCCGGGCTAGGAGAGCCCGATCGCAGATTGCAGTTTGACCGGGGGTCCGTTAGTAGTTAGTAGAGTGGGATGCGTTTCATCGGCAGTGTGATCGATAAGTTGCAGAGACATCCGAAGCGGATTGTCTTTCCGGAGGGCACGGAGCCGCGCGTGTTGCAGGCGGCTCGCCAGTTCCATTCCTTGCGCCTCGGCGCCCCCATCCTGCTCGGGGATCGATCCAAAATCAAAGAAGCCGCCGAACTGCTCAACGTGTCATTGGAGGGGGTCCGCATCATCAATCCCCAACAAAGCGAAGAGCTGGACAATTTCACCAAGCGGTTTGAACTGTTGCGGCGATTCAAAGGAATCAAAGAGCAAGAGGCGCGGGAAGCGATGGCCAAGCCGAATTACTTTGGGGCGATGATGGTGGCGATGCGCCAGGCCGACGGGCTCGTCTCCGGCACCAACGAGATCACGGGCAGCGTGCTGCGACCGCTCTTTCAGATCATCAAGGTCGCTCCGCAGGCCACCACCGCCTCGAGCTGCATGATCATGGAAGTGGAAGACAGCCGTTTCGGGGAAAACGGCGTCATGTTCATGGCGGATTGCGGCGTCATCCCGGAGCCCACGGTCGATCAGTTGTCCGACATTGCCGTGTCCACCGCGCAACTCGCCCGTCAATTGCTGGGGGTCCGACCGCGCGTGGCCCTGCTTTCCTACTCGACCAAAGGCAGCGCGACCCATTCTTCGATCGGCAAAGTCCAAGCCGCGACCGCTCTGGCCGAACAGAAGGCCGGGCGGAAGAATCTCGAAGCCGATTTCGACGGCGAACTTCAGCTCGATGCCGCGCTCGTGCCGGCGATCGCGGCCCGCAAGATCCCCGACAGCCAGGTGGCGGGCCGGGCCAACGTCCTCATCTTTCCCGATCTCAACTCCGGCAACATCGGCAGCAAGCTGATTCAACATATCGCCCGCGCCAATGCCTACGGACAGATCCTGCTCGGCCTGGACCGGCCGGCGGCCGATGTTTCCCGCGGGTCCAGCGCCCACGATATCCTCGGCGTCGCCGCCATCGTCGGCGTGCAATCCATCGACTACCAACTCCTTTACACCCAGGGCGAGCCGCCCGCGCCCGCCGCTCCATGAATACTGAAACTCCGCGTGTTTTCATCGCGGCCACTCGCCAAAACGACGGCAAAACCACCATCTCGCTCGGACTCTTGGCGGCCTTGCTCAAGATCCATAAGCGCATTGGTTACATCAAGCCGGTCGGCCAGCGCTTCGTGCAGATCGAAGAGCAGAAGATCGACGAAGACACCGTCTTGATGGACCGCGTCTTCAAGCTCAATTGTCCGCTCGTCGATATGAGCCCGATCGCGGTGGAGCCCGACTTCACCCGCAAATACCTGCAATCCGCGAACTACGATGCGCTCGTCAAGAAGATCGAAAAAGCCTTCGATCGAGTCGCCTGGGAAAAAGACTTCGTGCTTTGTGAAGGATCGGGCCACGCCGGGGTCGGATCAGTCTTCGATCTCTCCAACGCCTGCGTCGCCAAACTCCTCTCCGCCAAAGTCATCATCGTCAGCCCCGGCGGCATCGGCCGGCCCATCGACGAAGTCGCCTTGAATCAGGCCCTCTTCGAAAAGGAAGGGGTCGAGATCATCGGCGTCATCCTGAACAAAGTGATACCGGACAAGATAGATTTCATCAGCGATTTCGCCCGCCGCGGTTTGAAGCGCCGAGGCCTGGAGTTGCTCGGCGTCATTCCGCATCAACCGATCCTCACCCGGCCGACCATGGAGTTGATCCGTGACGAATTGAAGGCGGAAATCCTGAACCGGGCGGACCAGATCAACAATCTGGTCGATGACGTCGTGGTCGGCGCCATGGGGGTGAAAACCGCGATGGACTATTTCCGGAGCGGCGTTCTCCTCATCGCCTCGGGCGACCGCGAAGACATGATCTTAGCCGCGGCGACGACCTTGTTCGGACCGAGCGATGGACTGGCGGGAATCGTCCTCACCGGCAATCTTCGGCCGTCTCCGAGCGTCCTGAAAGTCATTCACGAAATGCCCTTTCCGGTTCTCTTGGCCGCAGAGGACAGCTACAACGTCGCCTCCAAAGTCCACGATCTGACCGTCAAGACGCGCCCCAACGAGACGCAAAAAATCTCTCTCATCCGGGATCTGGTGGCGAATTACGTCGATGTCAACCGCATCGTCAAGTCTCTGTAAAGTCCCTGTAATATGGCCCTTTCCCTGCCACTCAACCCGTTCCTGCACGATCTTCCGGTCTATCAACCCGGCCGCCCGGTCGAAGAGGTCGCCCGCGAACTGGCGCTCTCGCCCGAGGACATCATCAAGCTGGCCTCCAATGAGAATCCGCTCGGTCCGTCCCCGGCCGCCCTCGCCGCGATGCAGCAGGTCTTGAAACGGCTGCACCTCTACCCCGACGGCAATGCCTATTACCTGAAGCAAGGGCTCGCCGCGAAGCTCGGGCTGGACCCGGCCTCATTGATCCTGGGCAACGGTTCCAACGAAGTGATTGAATTCGTCGGACACGCGCTCCTGCGCCCCGGCGTCGAGGTCATCGTGTCGCAATACTGTTTTGCGGTTTACCCGATCGTGACCCGGTTGTTCGGGGCCGATCTGGTCACCGTGCCCGCCAAGAATCACGGTCATGACCTCGAGGCCATGCGGGCGGCGGTGACGCCGCGCACCCGGGTCATGTTTGTGGCCAACCCGAACAATCCCACCGGCACGCTGGCCTCAGCCGAAGAGATCGTCCGACTGGTCCGCGAGGTCCCGCCGGAAGTTTTGCTCGTTCTGGACGAAGCCTACATTGAATTCCTGGACGATCCGCTCGATTCGGTTTCATGGATCCGGGAGCGGACCCAGCCCAATCTGCTTCTGATGCGGACGTTCTCCAAGATCTATGGGCTGGCCGGCCTCCGCCTCGGCTACGGCTTGGGCCATCCCGAATTGATCACCGGTCTCGAGAAAATCCGCCAACCCTTCAATATCAATGCCCTCGTTCAAGCCGGCGCGCTCGCCGCCCTCGACGATCAAGAGCACGTCCGCCGGACCCGCGCCAATAATGCGATCGGATTGAAATTCTTTGAGAGTACGTTCCGGGAGATGGGGCTCGAGTTCGTGCCCTCGTCGGCGAATTTTGTCCTCGTGCGGGTCGGAGAGGGCCACCGCTTCTTCGTTGAACTCCAGAAAAAAGGCGTGATTACCCGACCGATGGGGGGTTACCAATTACCCGAATGGATCCGGATTTCCATCGGTACACCCGAGGAAAACCGGCGTTGCCTAACCGAACTAAAGAACCTGTGCCGCTGAGCCGTGTCGATGCAGTTCAGTTCAGGGTGGAACGGGCAACTGGCCCGTTCCGGTGGGCTACCAGCCCACAGGCTTGGTTGCCAGAAGTCTCACGGAATGGCGGGTCCAATTGCCGTGCCCAACTCGGCGGCAAGTTGCCGGCCTGTTTGGCAGACAGGCCGCCGAGGACGGGCTGGCAGCCCGTTTCACCTATTTTTCAGACAGGCGCTGACAGAACGTTGCCCTTCAAAACAAAAATGACTTTGAATTCTGAGAAAAACGAATTCGTTACCTCGAGGTAGCGCAAAACCATTACGCAGACCTTTACGTGAAACTCACCGACCTTCGCGGCATTCTTCAGTACATCCCTCGCTTCCGGGAAAAGACCTTTATCATCAGTGTCGATGGCGGGATCGTCACGGACGAGAACTTCGCCAATATCCTCCTGGACGTGGCCGTGCTGCGCTCGCTCAACATCCGGGTCGTTCTCGTCCATGGCGCCGCCGCGCAAATCCGCGCTCTGGCCGCGGAACGTGGCATCACGCCCTCCAACCTGGACGGCAGCGGCGTGACCGATGACGAGACCCTCAAGCTCGCCCTCACCGCCGCCAATCGACTCACGCACGAAATCCTGGAGGGCCTTTCCGCGAACGATCTCCGCGCCGCCTGCACGAACGCCATCATCGCCCATCCCATGGGCATCATCCAAGGCGTCGATCATCTCTTCACGGGCAAGGTCGAGCGGGTCGATGTGGAACTGCTCCAGACTCTCCTCAGTCAGGGCATCGTCCCGGTGGTCCCTCCTCTCGGGTTCGATGGCGATGGCAAGACCTACCGCGTCAATTCCGACGCCGTGGCCGTGGCCGTGGCCGAAACCTTGAAAGCCATCAAACTCATTTACATCACCACGGAGGAAGGGTTGCGCCGACAGGGGCAATTGATCCGCCAGATGCTGGTGGGTGACCTCGCGGAGATCCTGACGCAACGGCGCGGCGATCTGGCGCCCGAGGACATCTCCAAAGCCATTCACGCGGCGGCGGCCTGCAAAGCCGGCGTGCCCCGCGTGCATATTATCAACGGCCGGGTGGATGAAGGTCTCCTGGCCGAAGTATTCTCGAATGAGGGCATCGGCACGCTCATTTACGCCAACGAATATCAGCAAATCCGCCGGGCCATGAAGAAAGATGTGCGGAGCATTCTCATGTTGACCAAGAGCTCGGTCGCAACAGAAGAATTGGTCAAGCGCACCCGCGCCAGCATCGAACGGCACTTGAACGATTACCACATCTTCGAAATCGACAAGAACCCGGTCGCCTGCGTCGCGCTTCACGTTGATCCGGAAACCCGCCAAGGCGAACTCGCCTGCCTCTATGTCGCCCCGTCCCACGAGAACCAAGGAATCGGTCGAAAGCTGATCAGTTTTGTCGAAGGCAAAGCGCGCGACCTGGGTCTCGACGAATTGATTACGCTTTCGACTCAGGCCTTCACCTATTTTCAATCCAAAGGGGGCTTCCTGGAAGGCACACCCGAAGACCTGCCGCCCAGTCGGCGTGAGAAATACGAGCAAAGCGGCCGCAACTCCAAGGTCCTGGTCAAGAAACTGACCAAGCCGGCGACCGGCGATGGCCAGAGAAGCGTGGAATGAAGACATCCGGCCGGCCTTCTCCCGCGTCTTTCCCCACCGCATGATCGTCCCTCCCCGCAAAATTGGGTGGGGCGAGACTCGGTCGGGCTCTTTAATGGTGCCCCGCGGGAAAGTCAGGGCTCGACCGAGTCTCGCCCCACCGTCGGACGGGTCCATGGACACAAGGCGTGAACTTCGATCGGGGCAATCTCTGCCCGCGGCTTTTCGCTGGGCTTGCCGCCAGCATAACATCAAGCCGACCCGATTGGTCCTGATCGCCCAGGTCCGCCGCCAGCAGATGGACCTCATGGTGCGGATGACGCTCCAGCCGGGTGCCGGCCGATGGCCCCAGTTCCGGTGGCGGGCCCGATTCCGGGTTTCCACCTCTCGATTCGGCCTCGGGCAAATCGCGGGGTCCAATCAAACGCCCCTCGGACTCCATCGGATCGCGGAAAAAATCGGTGGCGGACAACCCATCGGCACTGTCTTCCGCAGCCGCCAACCGATTGGGCTCACCTGGGCCGGAATGCCCGACGCCTCGATCGCGCACCGGATCCTTTGGCTGGCCGGATTGGAGCCTGGGTTCAACTGCGGCGGCCATCTGGATAGCCATTCGCGATACATTTACATCCATGGAGTTGGCGACGAGACGACCATCGGCCGACCGGCCTCGCGCGGCTGCATCCATTTGGCGGCCGGCGATCTCCTGCCACTCTTCGACCGCGTGCCGACGGGGACCCTGGTGTGGATTGAGCCGTAAATCTGCCGCCGCCGTCGAACCTCGGCTGGCAGAACATTTCCCCTCAATGCTCATTCGGGGATGCGCCCGCTGTCCAGGAATCGAAAGAATTTGCTTCACCCAAGCCGTTTCTCTAGCCTGGGCAGCGATGAAATCCCCGTGCTGTTCTCCGATCCAGGTGGTTCCCTGGGCCGGAAATCCGGATCGCCGCTCCGAGCGCTGCGTCCGCTCCAGCGTGGCCGAACGGGAGGCAAAGCATTGACCTCCGGGCGCAAGTCAGAATGCGTCTGGCTCATGTCGCTGCTGGTGCTAGCGGTCGGCATTAACTACATCGACCGCGGCAGTTTGTCGGTGGCCGCGCCGAAACTGACGGAAGAATTCAAGCTATCTCCTTCCCAACTCGGCTGGTTGTTGTCGGCCTTCTTTTGGAGTTACGCCCTTTTTCAATTGGTGGCGGGTTGGCTGGTGGACCGGTATGACGTGAAGTGGGTTTATGCCGGCGGCTTTCTCCTTTGGTCGCTGGCCACGGCAGGGACTGGGCTGCTGACGGGCTTTAGCATGCTCTTCGCCATGCGCCTTCTGTTGGGAGTTGGCGAAAGCGTCGCCTATCCGGCGACGTCGAGAATCATCGCGTTGAATTTTCCGGAACATCAGCGGGGTTTGGCCAACTCGCTCGTGGATGCCGGATCCAAGATCGGCCCGGGCTTGAGCACGCTGGTGGGAGGATTGCTCGTGGACCGCTTTGGGTGGCGAGCGCTCTTTCTCAGCGTGGGACTCGTTAGTCTGCTCTGGCTTCTCCCCTGGATCTGGAAGGTGCCAAGCGCGCGCGCCGTCCGCGGACCGACCCGCGAAAGCGGCCCCAGCATGATGGAGATCTTGCGCCGCCCGGATGCTTGGGGAACGTCGCTGGCCATGTTTTGCCTCGGCTATTCCTGGTACTTCCTCTTGACCTGGCTGCCGTCCTACTTGGTGAAAGAACGCCATTTTTCCATGACCACGATGGCCTTGTTGGGGTCGCTCCCCTTTTGGGGCATGGCCCTGGCGTCGGTGGCTGGTGGTTGGACTTCCGATCGTTGGATCGCCCGGGGTGGATCGCCCACGCTCGTTCGGAAAACATTCGTCGTGACCGGTCAGCTTCTGTGCGCGGGTTTGATGGTGCCGGCGGTGCTCGTCCAGGATCCCGCTCTGGCCATCGGCTTGCTCATCGCTTCCTGCGTCTCCCTGGGGATTTTCACGTCCAATGTCTGGGCCATTACGCAGACCCTGGCCGGTCCAACTGCCGCCGGAAAATGGACCGGAATCCAAAATGCCGTCGGCAACTTGGGTGGCGTCGTCTCGCCCGCCGTGACCGGAGTAATCGTGGAACAAACCGGATCGTTCTTCCTCGCGTTTGCCGCCGCCGCGGTCATGCTCGTGATCGGCGCGGCCACCTATCTCACGCTGATCGGCGAGATCGCGCCGCAACGTTGGGATTCGGCGGCTGAGCCGGCCTCCCCTTGATCCCAACCGCCGCATTCAGCCTGGCTCAACGAGTTCAAGAAATGGACCGCCGCCCCATGCTCGAACCTCCTGTCCTCGACACCCTCGCTCGTCTCGTGGGCATCAATCCATCAACTCGGCCTCCTGCTGGAGCAAGAGCCTAATACATCAAAATGAATGCTTGGAACCGAATCCGTTCTTGCGCAGGGTTCCCGCCAACTCAACCCGAACGATCCTGAAACCGCGTCCCGCTCGCGTTTGCCTATCTCCCTGCCCCGTCGCGTTCACGTTGATTGAACTCCTCGTGGTCATCGCCATCATCGCCATCCTGGCTGGGATGCTCTTGCCGGCCCTGGCCCAAGCCAAGGAAAAGGCGCTCCTGATGAAATGCCTCAATAACTGATGTTCCCTGAAATCAGGGGCGGCCCCGCTCTTTCGGCTTCGCCCGAAGAATCTTCTCCGGCTCGATCACCTCGACGGTCTGCCCCGATTTCCACGGCCGTTCCTTTCGGTTCACATAGAGACCGCGCGGGATAAACTGAACCTCGTGCCCAAAGAAATCGAACGTCACGGTGCCTGGCAGAAAGGTCGTGTCCAAAAAGATCACCCTGCCGAAGGGCACGTTGGTCCGGGGCGCGTCGAATTGCACTTCGACCGAAAGGTTGGTCGCGACGATCTGCTCACCCGAAAACACGACCCGCACACCTGAGATTCCGGAACCCTCGTGGGACACACTCACCGAAGGATGCCCCGCGTTGTCGGACTGGAAGCGGACGCGCCACGGTCCTTTGGCTTGACGCCAATGCTCGATCCCGAAAAACGTCCCCAAGTACAAAGCCAGCGCGAGGACAAACGCTCCGAGGAAATGCCGACCAATACGCTCGCGATTCATGACAACGGTTCGAGTCTTGCGGTGGCGAGAGTCGGGATTTCAGCCTCGCAAGCCAAGCAAAACTTGCGCGGCGCTCACCGAATCCGCAGAAAGATCTTGCCGGGCAATTGCCGCACCTGGCGCTTCATCTCCAGGTTGAGCAGCGCCACCGAAACCGCCGAGCTCGACAGACCGCTCTGCTGGATCAAGTCATCGATGGACAGCTCCTCGTCACCCAACGAATCGTAAACCCGCTGTTCACTCTCGGAAAGAGCCAGGCCCGGCGCCTGGCCGGCCTCCTGGCCCGTCGGCCGGCGCGGACTGGCCGGGAAAAGGTATTCAAACTCACTCAGGATATCTTCGATGCTTTCGCAGAGTTTCGCTCCTTTTTTGATCAAATCGTGACATCCTTTGCTCCGCGGCGAGTCGATCCTTCCCGGCACCGCAAAAAGCTGTCGCCCTCCATCCACGGCCATGTTGGCGGTGATCAAAGCGCCGCTCGTCAGGTTCGCTTCGACCACCACCGTGCCCAAGGTCATCCCGGCGACGATGCGATTGCGAATGGGAAAGGACTGCTTATCCGCCGCCCGGTTAAAAGGAAACTGCGTAATCACCGCGCCGCTGGCCGCGATTCGCTCAAATAGTTGCGCATTCTCCGGCGGGAAAACGAGATTGATCCCGGTGCCCAACACGGCGACGGTCCGTCCTTTTCCGCTCAAGGCGCCTTGATGCGCCGCCGTGTCAATGCCCCGCGCGCCCCCGCTGACCACCGTCACTCCGACGCCCGCCAATTGGTAAGCCAGTTTGCGCGCGACCTCCACCCCGTAATGCGTGGTCAGGCGCGAGCCGACCAGGGCCACGGACTGTTTGTCCCGGGTCTTCAGTTCGCCTTTCACGTAAAGGACGATCGGCGGATCGTAGATCTGGCGGAGCAACTCCGGATAGGTTTCGTCCGCTTGAGTCACGACCTCGCAGCCAAACTCCGCGATGCGCTTGAGCTCGGCCTTCAGGTCCACGGACTTCTCCCAGTTCGCGATCGCCTCGGCGGTTTCCGGACCGATCCCGTGGATTTGCAGGAGCCGCTGCCGGGAAGCGCGGAGGATCTCCGGCGCCGATCCCAGGGTTTCCAGCAATTGGCGAACGCGCACCGGACCGACATGATCGATCATGTTCAGGGCAATAAACGCTTCCTTGGCCTCCATGAATCTCTTGGTAGCGAATTACTCGAGGGCCAGCAAATAGAAATTCACTCAAACGACGACCCGACCCGCATCCGCCCGATCCGACGTTATTGCGAGAGCCCCAACGAATTATCGAATAAGGCAGCGCCAGCGCTGGTCAAAAACACATGCAGAACCCGGACCTTTCTATGAGCCATCATTCTCGTTTTACCCGTCGGACTTTCCTCAAAGGCACCTTCGCCACGCTCGCTACCATCAGCATTGTCCCGCGCCACGTCCTGGGCGGGGCCGGCGTCACCGCACCCAGCGAAATCTTGACCCGCGCGGTCATCGGCGTCGGAGGCATGGGCACCGGCCACGTCAAATCGATCAACACCCAGGCCAAGCTCCTCGCGGTCTGCGACGTGGATGACCAGCACCTCCAGGCGGCCATCAAGGCGGGCGGTCCGGACGTGAAAGGCTACAAGGATTTCCGGGAGGTTCTCGCTCGAAAGGACATCGACATCATCCATATTCCCACCCCGCCCCACTGGCATGCCTTGATCTCGATCGCCGCGGCCAAGGCCGGAAAAGACATCTGGTGCGAGAAGCCGTTGAGTCGCACGATCGGCGAAGGCAATGCCGTGGTCGCCGCCATCGCCGAGCACAAGCGCATCTTCCGCCTCAATACCTGGTTTCGATTCGAAGGCGGGTACTACGGCATGGGCACGGTGGTCAAACCGATTAAGAAAGCGGTCCAAAACGGAATGTTCGGCTGGCCACTCAAAGTCACACTGAACGCCTCGACTGGATTCGATTGGAAGTTCTACTGGGTGGGGCGCACCGACCTTATCCCACAGCCCGTCCCGCCGCAGTTGGATTACGATTTCTGGCTCGGCCCCGCTCCCTTCAAACCCTACCACCCCCACCGCGTCCATGGCACGTTCCGGGGCTATTGGGATTATGACGGCGGCGGTCTCGGCGATATGGGACAGCATTACCTCGACCCCGTGCAGTACATTCTGGGCAAGGATGAGGACAGCCCCGTCGAGGTGGAAGCGGATGCTCCTCCCCAACATCACGATGCCTGCGGCACCTGGCGTCGCATTCGGATGAAGTATGCCGATGGCTGCGAGATCATTCTGGACGGCGAAGACAAGGACAAGACCGCCGCCTTCATTTCCGGACCGAACGGAAAGCTGTCCAAAGGCATGAAATCGGACATCGTCGATTTCGAGAAAAAACTGGCCGCCTTTCCCGAACCCGAGCCGCAACTGACGAACTTCCTCGAGGCGGTCAAGACCCGCAAGAAATTCGCCTTGAACGAGGTCAATGGCCACCGCTCCTGCACGTTGGTCAACCTGGCCAAGACGGCGCTGCAAACCGGACGGGCCCTGCGCTTCGACCCGAAAATACTGCGCTTCATCAACGACGATGACGCGAACAGCTACATCAACCAACCGATGCGCGGGCCGTGGAAGTTGAGCTGACCGGTTACGCCAGGATCTCCCGAATCACTTCGAAGAGGATCTCGCGACCGTTGTTCTAGGAATTCCGAAAACCACCGTTGTTGCGAGTTAGATTGCGCGCCCGGCGATTGAGGGACGCGAATGCTTTCATCGTTCTTGTCTCGGAGGGCCGGGACACGCCGGACTTGACTTCAGGACTCGGGCGGTCGGACCCAGCCAATGTCTCTCTGGTTGGAAGCGATTCTGCGCCTTTCGCGAGGGGCAAGTGGAGGGTAAACACCGAGGATGGGGCGTTCACCGCACATCCCGATGTTATTGGAGAACCGTGGAACCCGCGATGTCACAGAAGTCCCAATAGAGGTTTGAGCCTCTCGAAGGAAGTCCCGCAGGGACTCCAGATATTAGCCGGGCGCAAGCGAGCTCCGCGAGCACGGCGCCCGGTCCAGAGTGCAGAATGGATGGGCGCCCTGAAGGGCCGCCGGGACTGCGTTCAAAAGCAAACCCGCCGGAGAATCCTCGACACGTCGGAACGGAGTTTTTACAGTGCTCGCGCATGGCAGCCGTCCCTCCGCCCCTCATCAACGAACTGCGCGCGATCTGCGGCGAGGACAGCGTGATCACCGATCCGCGGCAGTTGGTGGTCTATGAGTGCGACGCCTACACGATGGAGAAAAACCTCCCTGACGCCGTTGTCCTGCCGGGCACCACCCAGCAGGTCGTGGAGGTCGTGAAGCTCTGCGCCGCCCACCAGCTGCCGATCATCCCGCGCGGCACGGGCACCAGCCTCAGCGGCGCGGTGCTGGCGGTGGACGGTGGCGTGGTGATCTGCACCGCGCGGCTCAACCGCATTTTGAACGTGGATTTCCGTAATCGCCGCGCGCTGGTGGAGGCCGGCGTGCCGAACCTCTGGATCACCAACGCCGTCAAGCACCGCGGCCTGATGTTCGCACCCGACCCGTCGAGCCAGCCCTCCTGCACCATCGCTGGCAACATCGCCTTCAATGCCGGCGGGCCGCACACGTTGAAATACGGCGCCACCACCAATCACGTCCTCGGATTCGATCTCGTGCTGCCCAGCGGCGAGGTCGTCTGGCTCGGCGCCGAACCCGACGGCGGCGAGGATGTGGACGGTTACGATTTGCGCGGCGTGGTGATCGGGAGCGAGGGTATGTTTGGCATCGTCACCCGCGTGGTGGTGCGCCTCATCAAGGCGCCGCCAGCCTTCCGAACGGTCCTGGGCGTGTTCGATACCATGGACGATGCCTCGCGGACCGTCAGCGACATCATCGCCGCCGGACTCATTCCAGGCGCGATGGAGTTGATGGACCAGCCCATCACGCGCGCGGTCGAGGAAGGCTTTCAGGTCGGGCTGCCGCTGGACGCGGGCGCGGTGCTCATCACTGAGCTCGACGGCCTCGAAGCGGGGCTGGACCGGCAATTGCAGCGGGTGATCGAAATCTACCGGAAGAACAAAGTGCGCGAGGTCCGCCCGGCCGCGTCGGCGCAGGAACGGACGGACCTCTGGAAGTGCCGGAAGCGGGCGTTTGGCGCAATCGGCCGGATCAGCCCGAACTTCGTCACGCAGGACGGCGTGGTGCCCCGGACGCGGCTGCCCGAGATCATGCGGTTCATCTACGCGATCTGCAAAGAGGGCGGCCTCGGCGTCGCCAACGTGGCCCACGCGGGCGATGGCAACATTCACCCGATCATCTTTTACGACGAACGCATTCCCGGCCACGTCGAGAAGGCGTACGCGTGCAGCATCGAGATCGTGCGGAAATGCGTTGAGCTGGGCGGCACCGTGACCGGCGAGCACGGCATCGGCGTCGAGAAGGCGGATTTGATGGCGGTGCAATTCAGCGCCGACGACCTCGACGCCATGAAGCGCGTGCGGCACGCGTTCGATCCCGAAGGCCGTTGCAACCCGCACAAGATGTTTCCCGGCGGCCAACGTCGGCTGGGTTTCATGCCGAAGAGACAGATCGCCGCATGAGCATCGTCGCCTACGCCCCCGATGACCTGACCGTGACGGTGACCGCCGACACCACGCTGGCGGCCTTGCAAGAGCATCTGGGGCAGCGCGGACAGTGGCTGCCAGTTGACCCGCCGCACCCCGAGCACGTCACGGCCGGCGAGATCGTGGACCGCAACCTCAGCGGCCCGCGCCGTTACGGTCACGGCACGATTCGCGAACATCTGCTCGGCATCCGCGCCCAACTGGCGGACGGCCGGACGATCAAGAACGGCGGCGCCGTGGTGAAGAACGCGGCCGGCTACGATCTGTGCCGGCTTTTCACGGGCGCGCGGGGCGAACTGGGCACGATGCTTGAAGCAACGTTCAAGGTGCAGCCCCGGCCGGAGCTGGAGCGGTTCGTGGAGGCGCGTTTTCCCACGGTCGAAGCAGCGGCGGAGTTTGTGGAGAAGGTGGATGCTTCCGTGCTGCTGCCGGTAGTTCTCGATCTCCATCGTCTCGCGGCAGCGAGTGACTGGACGGTGGCGGTGGGTTTTGCCGGCGACCGCGAAACGGTCGAATGGCAGTGCGCCGAGGCCGCGCGTTTTGGCACGCTGGCGGAATCGGACCTCGACTATGACGCAAGCTTTTGGGCCGGAGCGGCTCGCGACCACGCGCCCGTGCAGAAGCTTTCGGTGCTGGCATCGAGGCTGGTGGTGGCGGTTCTGGGATTGGGCGCGGGCGTCACGTCGCTGCTGGCCCGCGCGGGCAACGGAGTGATTTATTATCGTGGCGGCCCCGCCGCGCCGAAGCGGGCGCGGCCGCTGCCGCTGCTGCAGCAATTGAAGGATGAGTTCGATCCCCAACACAAACTCCCCTCTTTCCAGGCCTGAGACGTTCCTGGACGAGCGGTCGGCTTTGAGCTGCGTCCACTGCGGACTGTGCCTCGCGGCGTGCCCGACGTATCTCGAGACGGGCAACGAGAACCTCTCGCCGCGCGGCCGCGTCTATCTGATGCGCCAGCTTCAAAGCGGCCGGGCCATGCTGGATGACGTGGCCGTGGCGCCGATCGACTCATGCCTCGGCTGCCTGGCGTGCCAGCCGGCGTGTCCGGCCGGGGTTCATTACGGTGAGTTGCTGGAGACGACACGGGATTTCATCGAGCGACGGTTCACGCGGCCTTGGTTCGAGCGGGTATTGCGACGCTGGGTGATCGAGGGCGTGTTTCCATTCCCGTGGCGCATGAGGCTGGCGCTGCTGCCGCTGAAACTTATCCGGGCGCTGGGGCTGGAGCGGTTTCTGCCCAAGTTCGCGCGCGACGCGGCGGCGCTGGTGCCGTCCGGCGCGAGGATGGTGGATCTGGCGGAGATTTCGCCGGGTCAAGGCCCCCTCAAGGGGCGCGTGGGAATGATCACCGGCTGCGTGCAAAGCGTGCTCTTCAGCCAGACCAATGCGGCCACGTTGCGCCTGCTCAACCGGGCGGGCTACGACGTGATCGCGCCGACCGAGCAGGGCTGTTGCGGCGCGCTCTATTCGCACAGCGGCCGGCTGGAGAGGGCGCGCGCGTGCGCCCGGCACAACATCGCGATCTTCGAGCGGCACAGGCTGGACTACATCATCATCAACGCCTCGGGGTGCGGCTCGACGCTGAAGAACTACGGCCAACTGTTGAAGGGTGATCCGGAATGGGCCAAACGGGCGGAGGCGTTCGCGGCAACGGTGCGCGATTTCGTGGAGGTCATGGTGATTCCGAAGTCCGAAATCCGAGTTCCGAATTCCAAAGTGGGACTTCGGACTTCCCTTGTGACCTACCACGACGCCTGTCACCTGGCCAACGCGCAGGGCATCCGCCAGCAGCCGCGCGATTTGTTGAAGGCGGTCTGCGGCGACAACTTCGTGGAACTGCCCGAAACCGAGCTGTGTTGTGGCAGCGCGGGAACCTACAATCTCACCCAGCCGGCGATGGCGGCGCGGTTGCAGGAGCGCAAGACCGGGAACATCCTCAAGACCGGCGCGAAGATCGTGGTCACCACCAATCCCGGCTGCTTGCTCCAAATCCGCGCCGGCTTGAGCAAAGCCGGGCGCGCGGACATCGAAGCGCTGCACATGGCGGATTTCCTGGAGCGCGCGCTGCCCCCGGATGATTGACTGGTGGAACCGGGCCGCAAGCCGCAGCAGTTCTCATTTTGACTCAGAACACGGTCCGTTCCACGCAGGTAGTCCCGGC
>CAYHFE010000021.1:8847-30385 GCA_964355375.1 uncultured Verrucomicrobiota bacterium | reverse complement strand
TGCCGACGGGCGGCACGCCGGTGAAGCTGGATTTCACGGACCGGATCATCCGGGCGAGCGTGCGGGATTTGACTGCGCAGATCTCAGAGTTCATATACCTTCGCGGCTCCGCAGCCTTTGAGAAGGGCGTCACGCAGACTGTCAGTCTGGTCGGTGGCCTTTCGCCCGATCCCTTCGGCAGCAGCAAGGAGTTGGAATTCCTGACAATTGCAGGATCACACATCCATGCATTTGTCGGAATGAAAGGTCCCTATTGGGTTGATTCCAACGGCGACGGTTCCATAACGGGGGCGGACACTCCAATGAGCGGGTCTGTCGGTCTTGCGGTCGAGGACTTCACTTTTGGCCTCGCGTTGATGAAACCCACGTTGGTGGTGGATCCGAGCAAGTATTTCGCGCTCAAGGCGAGTGCCAAGAGCGTCTCCCTCGTTGGAATTAGTGGCGTCACAGCAACCGCCAGGGATATCACCGTTGAATTGAACCAGTCGTCGCCGAGCGCTTACGGGACACCATTGTTCCCAGTGGTCAACTTTTCCACAATGACGGGCGGCAAGTACTCTATCAATACCGGCGGCGTGGACCCGACGACAAATGCTCCCATTACCGTTGACCTGACGATGAATTCTCCGCTGGTTCGCGCGGAGGGATTCATTCACTTGAATCTTGTTAACAGCGTTTACCTGAGCGGCAACATCGCCTTCGAGATGGGGCCGACTCAGACGGTCACGCTTAGCAACAATACAACGAAGACGGTAAGCACGATGAGCATCGGTGCTGGCAATGTCACCGCGTTTATCGGCGCGAACGGACCCTACTGGACGGACACCAATGGAAACAATCAGGTCGATGTCGGTGAACAGAGCAGCAGCGCCATTGGGTTCGCCGTTTCCGACTTTGACGCCGGCCTGCTGGTGATGGTCTCAACCAACCCGAGTGATCTGGGTGCCTATGTTGCGCTTAAGGCGAGTGTGGCGGGCCTAGGCTTGGTGAACATGCCGGCGGGCCTCACCGCTAAAGGAGCATTTGATGTCGAACTGAACCTGGGTATTGGGACCGCCGCGGTCAATTTCGTGGCAAGTTTCCCGGAGAGTGGGGGCAATCCGGCGGGATACAGTGTCCGGACCGGACCTAGCAGCCCGCCGATGCTGCTAAATTTCACCGGACCCAAGGTGGATCTTAAACTAACCGGAACACTGGGCGTTGCCAGTGCCGTTAGCCTCACTGGCACGTTCTTCTTCGATATCAGTCCAGGCGCCTTGAAGGTCCTCGCCGACGCCCGCCTCACGATGGGTCCGGCGGGCGACTTCTTTGTGATGCAGGGGATCGGCGTGTTGGTTATCAACAGCGCCGGCGTTGCCGCCGACATCGACCTCTCGATCAATCTGGGATCAGCCATTCCAAGCTCGCAAATGGGGCTCAGCGCCGCCGGCAGGGTGATTCTCAACACCACAGGAGTGGAGCAGTCCGTTACCATCCCCGACAAGTATCTGGCGAACCTGAGTGCCACAACCCAGTCGCGGCTCCTGACCGATGCCGGCGGCAACAAGTACTATCCCATCCCAGCGGGGGCGCCACGAGTCGATGGATCGTATGCGCCAGCGGGCACGTATGTGGTGGTGAAGTTCAGCGGAACCGTGCGCATCCTCACCGTGAATCTTGCCGGCGCCTTCTCGCTCACGGCGACCGCGCGCGAGTTTACGTTGGGCGTGGACGCGACCACGCATCTGCTCATTGGTGATTTGACGGCCTCCGGTTTCCTGGGAGTGAGTAACGACGGCATCGTCGGGAGTCTCCAGATGGGGCTCACGGGCGGCTCCGGCGGCTTGGGGAGCAACGCGTTCATCATCACGGGAACGTTCCAACTCGAAATCAACACCACGAACTTCGAGCAGCCCATTCAGACCCTGAATGTGGGCAATGACGGAAGCGTTTCCGGCCTTCGGAGCGGAACGATCAGTGCGAATACCTTGCGCTTGGTGGTAGGCGGCAAGCTCGAGTTGGTTGGGACGTTCAATATTTTGGGCCGGCTCGAGATGAAATTCGCGCCGTCGGGGATGGACCTGCTGTTCGATGCGACCCTCGTTCTCGGCGGATTTGGAAACGTCGCCGTCCAGGGCGCGGCCGCTCTCAAGGATGAAAACGGAACTCCGGTCGTAGCCATCAGCCTCGATCTCGGTGTCAATGCGCTCACCATTCCCTCCGTCACCGTGGACGGGAACTTCAACCTGAAGGTCAACACCAGCACATCGACGACCTATGCCGGAGTTGCTCCCAGGACCGCCGAGGTCAACATCGACGCCACCGTCCGGGTGATGCTCTTCAAGGCCAAAGGGAACGTGACCCTGGGGGTTCAGAATGGGGTCTTCGGCATTGACCTGCACAATCTGTCGATGGACTTTTTCAACTTTGCGACACTCCGCATCAATGGATATGTGCGATCCAACGGGCAGTTCCTGCTGGCCGCCTCTTATAGCCTCAATCTCGATTTTGGCCCGTTCGAGGTTTACGGCGGGTTCGAGGTTGAGTTTAGCAACACCCGCTTCTACGGAAGAATTTATGGTGGCGTCGATTTCAGCATCGATATGGGTCTGTTCTCGATCAGCTTCACGATCGCCTCGGTCGAAGCGCAGGTCGAATTCACCACGGCCAGCGCTTCGGCGGCGCTGAGGGTCTCGGCGGCGGGGATGTCGTTCTCGGGAAGCATCTCGTGGAGTTGGGGGGCTCCTCCAGTGATCGCCACGCAGATTGGGAGCGTCCTGCGCCTGAACATGGGAGTCGATGCCGCTGCCATGGGCGATCTCTACAAGGATATCGTCACGGATAGTTTCAGTATCACCCATGTCAGCGGTTCGGCCGGGAACGAGGAAGTTCAGGTGCAATCTTTGGGCGTGACCCAGAAATACTCGGGAATCAGCAAGATCATCGTCAACAATGGCGACAAGGGGAACGATTTCATTTATGTGGCTCCCGGCGTTTTGGCTGAAGTGGAAGTCAACGGAGGGACCGGCGATGACACCTTCCTGATCGTTGGATCGGGGAGACATGTCATTAACGGTGGTGCCGGCAACGATCGAATCGAATCCGGCAGCGGGAACGATGCCCTGGATGGCGGTGCGGATCGAAATACGATTAAGGGAGGCGGCGGCGACGACACATTCGTTTCGAGCGTGGGCAACGATACGCTGGAGGGAGAGGCTGGCAACGACAGGTTCACCCTCAGCGGCGGCAGCGGAACAGCGGATGGAAACGACGGTGTCGATACCTTCAACGTCAGCGGCGGTAGCTTCACCTTGCACGGTGGTGCGGGCAACGATGTTTTGAATCTGAGCGGAGGAGACGGGACCGCCAGCGGCGGTGACGAGAACGATATCTTCAATATCAGCGGCGGCACCTACACGATCTCCGGGGATGCCGGCAATGATGTCGTCAATGCCACGGGTGGGACGGCGACAATTAACACTGGTGCCAACAACGACACGATCAATATCAATCGCCGCGCTTCGCCTGGTACCTCCGTCATGAGTGCCACCGACAATGACGGCGTGGATGTCATCAACATCGATACCGCTTCGTCCGGCCAAGACATCGCCCTCAACGATCACAGCTTGGTCATCCCCGGCTATCAAATCGCTTTCTCTCCTGGAATCGACAAAGTGAAAATTGTCGATGCCTCCGGGCTCACCCATTTCGTCTCCGGCCTCGCTGCCTCCGAACTCGGGTCGACCCGCTTGGAGACTTTCGCGACGCAGATCATCGTGGAAAAGCCTCTTCGGGTCGGTAGCCTTTTCATCGACGCCAGCCAAGGGGTGGAGTTCAAGGGCGCTCTGACGGTTCTGAATCAGGCCGAAGTTCATGCCGGTGTCGGAGTGACGGCGCAGCAGGCTGTCACCGCCGACAGTCTCATCTTGGCCGCGGTCCAGGGAGTTGGATTCAACGGCACTCTCACGGTGGTGAACCACACGGAGGTTCGAGCCGGGGGTGGAGTTGCCGCCCAGCAGGCGATCAACTCCCGCAGTCTCTTCCTGCAAGCTGGTCAAGGCGTGGAGTTCAAGGGCACTCTGACGGTGACAAATCTCGCGGAGGTTCGAGCTGGGGGCGGAGTTATGACGCACCAGGCCGTCACCACTGGCAGTCTCATTGTGGATGCGGGCCAAGCCGCTGAGTTCAAGGGCCCCTTGGCGGTGGCGGGCAACGCCGATGTCCAAGCCGGCCTGGGAATTACGGCGCGAGCCGTGATCACCGCCGGTGGTCTTGGAATGCAGGCTGGGCAAGCCATTGATTTGTTCGCGAACGTCACGGTCACTGGCGCGTCCACCGGCACTGCGGGCGTGATCGGGGGCGCAATCCGATTGATCGCCCAAAGCGGTGCCATCCGCGTGGACGACACCTTCTTCACTGCGACCGAAGGCCATTTGAGTCTCCGCGGGGTCGGCTTCAGCGCGCCAGTCCGCAGCACCGCCCGCTTCCTCACCGTCGTAAATACAGGCACCGGTGTTCCCGCCGATGTCATCCTCCGCGAGTCGGACAATCTAACGGTGGTGGATGACGGACAGGCTCTGGGCGGAGTTTACAGCGCCCAGGGCAAGATCGACCTCAACCTGTCCGGACTCGACGCGCTCCTGACGCTGTCATCGGGAGCGATCCGTGCGGCTGGTGCGTCGAACGACATCATTCTCTTGGCCGACGACATGGATTTCAAATCCGGTGAGGATAAGATCATTGGCACCGGCCTCCTCACCCTCGGGTCGAAGCGCGACGACTCCAATTATCGGTTGGGAAGTGGCGCGGAGACCTCTTCGGGAGACGATCTGTCAGCCGGAGGCTCCGATGGCAGCTTGGATCTTTCCATGCGGGACTTTGCCGCTTTGGCCGACGGATTTTCCGCAATTACGATCGGCCACTCCGCGCTCGCGCGAGGGAGAGCTGCCAATGAAATGACCCTTGGTGACATCGAAGATGCGACCACGATCAAAGCCACCGGCCAAGCCCGCGTCGTCAATGCCGCTTTGCGCGATAAGACGGTGTTCGCCGCGGATCGCCTGAACATTCGTGGCGATGTCCAAGCGCCGGGAAATCGGGCCGAGTTCCTGGCGCGTTTGGTGGATATTAACTCCCGAAACCTCCACGATCAAAACGGCCCGCCCGACTCCGGTGTCGCGGCCAAAGAGGTCGTCTTTGCGGTCGCAGAACAGATGGTCATCGGCGGTTGGTTGCGTGGCGACGATTTGGTGAGCGTCACCATTTCGGGCAGCAGCGGGAACAATGCCCTTCTCGTGTTCCCGGATGGAGCCAACAGTCTTTTTGCGAGTGTGGGCAGCGTGGTGGAATCGCTCCATCCCAACAGTCTGATCGACGTCAACACCACCGGTTCAATCAAGATCGGCACGACGCTCGAGGCGAAAGGACAGGCCTCACGGGTCAATATCGTGTCGGGCACCCACTTTACCCTCCTCGAAGGCGCGAAACTCGTGACGCGCTCCGCGGCAACCTCGATCACCGTTCGCGCATCTCAATTCCTGGATATCAACTCCGGCAGCGCGGTCACGGCCGGCGCCGAATTCGTGGATGTCAACGGCGCGCCGGTCGCCATTCTCACCGGGACAAACGCGGACGTCAGTTTCACGGCGCTCGGCGAAATTTGGGTGGCCGGTTCGGTGACCGCGAGCCGCAACATCGCCGTCAGGGGCGGCGCCCCGAGCAGGACCCATGCGGATTACTTCGACACGATCCCGGGGAAATTGCTCTTCTCCGTGGCACCGGATGCCGCCAGCGTCGCCGCACTGAATGTCGGGACAGTGACCTCGTCGCTGCGTCAATCATTTGCGGAAAACAATGTGGCGTTGACGGCCGGTGCTCCGACGATCCAGTCGGTCCAGAGCGGGAAACGATGGTCGGTGCAGGACAACGCAGGCCATCTCTACCTGGCTTACCTCAAAGACGCGAATGACGACGGGGTGGCCGAGGCTTTGGAGATTCAGGCCGCCCCTTACCTTTTTGGTCATCGAACCTTTGGTCTCCTCATTTCTGGCACCATCACAAGCTTGTTGGACAATGCCGATTTGACCTTGGCCTCGGAATACGACCTGATCAATCGCGGGAATGTGATCCTGAAGGGGGCGAACGCTAGTCTCACCCTGCAGTCCGACCGCTGGGTTTACGACGAAGGATTTCTCACCGTCACCAAAAACATCAATATCTATGGCGGCCTGCGCCAAGACGGAACCGATAAGGGAGGAGCCAACGCCAAGGGCAGCAGCGTCTATATTCACGAGACCGCCGTCCTGAACACTTCGGAAGCGGGCGGCCATATCTACGTGGTGGGCAGCCAGGATGTGGACATTCTCGGCGCGGTCGTGCCCGGCGGCGCCATCGGTTCCCAAGGCGTGACTTGGGCCGGGCCAGACTCGACCGTCAAGATCACCGCGGGCCAGCAAATCTACGTGGACACGGCCATCATTGCCGCGAAGTCGGTTGAGTTGATGGCCGGCGTCGCCGGCGCCGATGACAACCGGTTGAGCGTGATCGTGAACTCAGCCGGAGGATTGACGGCGGCGGGCCTGACTTCGGACCACAGCGGAGCGCTCGTGAGTATCAAGGCTGGCACCGACTTCCAGGTGCTGGGACGCCTCATTTCCGGAGCTACGGTGGCACAGCAGTTCAACGCGAACGGCGACCGCATCGGAGAGACCTTTAACTGGACGAACGAGTCCGGATTGCTTCACCTGGAGGCGGCGGGACAGGCGTTTGTGGGCGGTGTCACGACCAATCGACAGGGAGCGACGATCGAGACTGGCGTGAGCGCTTACGCCAAATCCCGCATCGAGGTTGTCGGTGGCCAGAATCCCGAGGGCATCGGAGTCAAAGTGCACGCCGCCAGCGCGCTCATCGTTCAAAGCAACACCGGTTCGATCGACTTGCGGGGAGTTCAAGATGCCGATATTCAAGGTTTGCTCATCGCGGGAGGAGAGATTCAAAACCAGTTCGACCCGTCCGGCACGACCTTAGGGCGCAAGATCGTTTACTTCGCCGGCGATTCCACGGTGCGCATTCAAGCGGATCATCAGATTCGGATTGGCCAGACCATCCGCGCCGGCAAACGGATCGACTTGATCGGCGGCTTGGATCCCATCGAGCCAAATCCGCCGGGTGGCGGCTCCAATTACTCCGGTCGGGGCATTGTGCTTTACGGTTCCGTGCGCTTGATCACCTCCAGCGCAAACAGCACCATCAACCTGAACGCACCAGGCCCGCTGGATATTCTCGCGCCGCAATATTCCGACGAGGTCGAGGCCCAAGGCTGGATCGTGACGGCGGACGGCAAGCTGTCGTCCAACGTGACTCTGGAGGTATTCTTGGACTTGGTGGACTTTCAGGTGCGCGGTTCCGTGCAACTCAATGCGTCGGCCACTTCGGACAACTCGCGCATCGAAGGTTTGATGGAGGACCTCCGCGCTGCCCTCGCGGCGACCCAGTTCCTCGTCAGTCAATCGAACCATGGTTCCCACACGGTGGGATCCACCTTCCGGTTGGATGGGCCCCATCCTGAGATCAACGTGGAAATGCGGGAAGGCCGCTTGGTGCTGGCTGGACCTTACGATTTCGCGATCGAGACAAACTCGATGAACTCGCAGTTGCTCGGCTTCAACGTTGCTCAAGGTCGTCTGACCTCACAGGGCTTCTACTCTGTTTACGCGCCTGGGACTGGGTCGATCGTCAATGTCGGTTCGCCGACGGGCCCGAATGGTCGCCTCTATATTGCCGGAATGGTCCTGGGCCACAGCGGCGTCAATCTTTACAGCGGTGTCTCGACCGATGGGAGCGCCGATCTCGAACTGGACGTGACCGGAGCGATCGAAACCCTCAACGCCTCCATCACGCTTCTCCCCGGGGACAACGGCGTGGTCAAAGGCAACGTCCTCGCCGGCGGCACCGGCTCCGATGTGACCATCTCTTCCGCGCGCACTCTGACCATTCAGGGGAAACTCGTGGCCGACGACCAGATCGTGCTTACCGCCGGGCGATTGGTCCGCAGCGGTGAAGCCAGCATCACGACCACGGGCACGAGCCGGATGACCAGCACGGGCGGCAACGGCCAAATCCTGATCACCGGCCTCAACGATGTCGTGATCGATAGCTTCATTGGACCGGGGAGCAACAACCTGGCCTTGATCCGGATCGAATCGCAGCAAGGCACGCTTCGCTTGAACAAGACTTCGGGCTGGATTGAGAGCGGGGCGTTGATTCGTCTCTTCGGCCGCGACCTCGATTTGGAAGGGGTCATTCGGAGCACTCAAGCAACGGCTCCTCTCACTGATTTTGAAGTGGAGATGACGGCCACCAACAACGCGACGCTTCACGGCGACATGCAGTTTGCCGGTTCCGTCTTCGTCTCGGCGGGCGGACAGTTGGATCTCTTCAACACTACGTTGCGCGCGGATGCTCCGGGTCAAACGGTCAAGCTCACTTCGGCTGGCGCACTCACGTTGGGCCGAATTACCGGGACCGGACCGAGCCGTCAAATGAAGTCCGCCTTGATCTCCGCGAGCACGAAAGTCGATATCTCCTCCGCGGGGCTGCTCACGATTAACTCGGGTTCGCGCCTTCTTGCGTCGGCTCTGGATAGCCAGATCGTGGTTCAGGCGAGCGCGATCAATCTGATCGGCTCGATCGATGGCGGCGCGACTGTGAATGCCAGTAACAATCTGGTTTGGGTGGGCCGTTCCGCCGACGTCCGAATCACGGCGGGTCGAATGGTCCTCGGTGGCATGGGAGTGGACGAAAATGGGTTGGACGTGAAACGCGGCGGCTCCATCCAGGTCACCGGCCTGATGATGATCACTACGACCGACACCGCTGCGGCGTCGGGTTTGACTTTGAGTCGGGAGAGTTACTTGCGCAGCGACGCGACCGGCGGTGGCGCGTTGACCTTGGCGGAAGCCAGTGAAATCCGGGTCGTCTCGGCGGAAGCCGTGCAAATCCTAGGCCTGGTGGAAAGTCTGGATAGCGGTGCGGATATCACCATTACCGCAACTGGATTAGTTCTGATCGACGGCGTGATTCGGGCGAACGACCAGTTGGTCGTTACCGGCGGCGTCCACAGTTCAGGCGTCGGCCTCATCGTTCAGCCGCTGGTTCTGCTCAAGGACGCCAACGGCAACCTGATTGACGTCAACGGCGGGCTTACGGATGCCAACGGTTACCGGGTCAATGCGAGCGGCGCGCACCTGAATGCCGCCGGGACCGTGACGACCAATCCTTCCCAATATGTGCTGGGCGCCGAGCCGGTGCGGTTGTCCGGCGGGGTCGTGGACGCTTTCGGTGCCGGCAATGCCATCAAGCTGGCCGCGACGAAGAGCGTGATAATCTTTGGGACGGTCGGCGAACTCAGCAGCACCAATGGCCAAGTCGCCGTCCAACTGAGCAAAGTGACCCTGGAATCGGCGCAGGGCAGCGTGACGATCACCTCCAATGTCAATGCGAACGACGAAATCTCTTTGATCGCCCCCTCCATCGACGTGATGGCTGGCGCGGTCATTCGGACCCGCCGATCTGGCGGGCGCATCGCAATCCGTGGGGACAATGTCTTCGTCGCGGGGGGCGGTAACGCGGCCATTGTGGACGCCTTTGCCGACGTCGATATCCTGGCGAATTCGTTGCGGATCGACGGTTTGGTGCAGAATGAATCGTTGGCGGGCAAGATTCTGCTGAACGTCGCGACCAGCGTCTCCGTGTTCGGCTCCGTCAAATCACTCGCGGAGATCGAGATCAACTCCGGAGTGAACCGCGCCTGGAACGAAGCGAAACTTCATTCCGGCACGATCTCGCGGGGTGAGCTGACCGGGGGAGACATTTTGGTTGTGCAAGCCGGACTGCTCGAAGCGGGTGGAAATGTCAAACTCACCGCGGGAGGTGACGTCGATCTTCAGGCGGGCGCCGCCCTGCAAAGCGGAACGGTGGGAGTGGCTCGCCCGGTCATCACCACGGAAGTTTCCAGCATCGATGTGGTGACCGGATTCCGCGACGTCGCCGTGGGCGTGATCAACGTGCCGGTTGTGACTTGGGTGGCGACGACCATCACTAAACAGGTCGGCACCGAGGAAGTAAAAGTGGGCAATTACTTTTACACGATGGATGTCGTCCTCACCCAGGACGGCTATTTCAACCCGACCGAATCCGACAGCGAGAAATTCCGCGAGTGGTTCATTGAAGGCCTGGATTACTACAACAGCACGGACTATCCCCACACGAAACTGAATATCCCGGTGATCAACTGGGCGGCCTTCGGAGTCACGGGCACTTTCCCGTCCTCCAATTACACCAGCGGTAATTACCGGGGCTTTAACGAGCTGAACGATGTCCAAAGGAACGCGGTGCGAGCCACGCTGGGTTACAAACCGCTCTATTCTTTCAGCTACTCCAACCCGAAGAAGCACCAAGCGCTGGATGGGAATGTGACCATCAACGATTGGACGCCGGAATGGAAGAACAACCTTCCGGTCGTTTATTCGGTCGATGTCGCGGGGTGGAATGACAAGTACCTCCGCATGCCCGAAGGCTCTTATGCGGACGTCCTCAGAGTGGTTTCGCAGGGCGAGCCTAAACTACTGATCAACGGGCAGTGGTCTGCCGCAACGCCTCAGAACGGGGACCTCGTGGGGGAGAAGGTTGGCACTTACCAGGACAAAGCCGTCGCGCTTTACAGCCAGGATCGATCCACGTTCACGGGCTATACGAATGCGAACGGTTACTGGGTGGCGGACGGAGACGGATCCCCGGCCCGTTGGGCCGTGAGTTACTACAGCGGAGGTCAGCGGGTGTTTGCGATCAACGACGGGCGGACCGGGGCCGGCCAAGTCGCTGAGATCCGGCTGCCCGACTGGCAGCGCAGTTCGAGTGTCGCGGCTGGGGCGGACTTGCTCAATCGAAATTCGCTCATGCCGAGCGGGTACCATAGCGAAACGCTAACCCTCTCGTTCAACACCACGAACGCGATCCGTTACAATGTTCCGGTTGCAACCGATCAATTTGCCTATTGGACTTGGGAGACGAGTGGTGGGGGCAAGGTGGTCTTCTTTGAGCACATCAACTACGGAGGGAACGCTTTCTCGGACGGGCCAGGCAACCATAATTCAATGCCGGGTGGTTGGAACGATCAGGTGTCGAGCATTTCAGTGCCAGCGGATATGCAACTCGCCATATTCGAGCATACCAACTTCGGAGGGGCAGGGACGTTTACCGGTAGCACTGGTTGGGTTGGGGACTGGTGGAATGATAGGATCTCGTCTTACATCATCCGTCAACAGACTTGGCACGCGCAGACCGTCACGGAAACCCAGGCTGATTACCGCTACAATTGGACGTCCAAGACCCACGACATTTACGATAATCGTCTGCAGTTGAGTTATCAGTGGGTGGGTCAGAGTCATGACATTTATGACCAGCGGCCTCGCTACGAGACGCTCGACACGGAAACCAAGGTCGTCAACTCCAAGCCGATTGTCCAATATCTCACCGTGGCGGACACGGAACAGCAGACGATTTTCTCCGCCAAGCGCATTTTCGATTCGGCTATAGCGCGGCCATTTGGAGCGTTTGAGAAGGCGTCGATCCTGGCGAACCAAAGCATCACCATTCAGACCACCGGAAACATTTCCTTGAGCGCGATCGTGCGGGCCCAGGTGGGGAACTTGACCTTGAACGCTCTGGGCAACGTGACCGTGGTCGGCGGCACTCCGACCGGTGCGACGGATGCCAATACCGTCGCCGCCACAGCGGAAGTGTTGACCTCTCAGACCCTGAGCATCGTCTCGCAAAACCAGGTCGTCATTGCTGCTTCCACCTTCCTGGGAGGCAGCCGCGGCGCGAGTGGCGATTCGGCGGCCAAGGACATCGACCTCACCGCGAGCGGCAAGATTTCGCTCGGAGGTAAAGTCTTCTCTTCCACGCAGGTGACGGTGAGCGGCAAGGTGGACGTCGATTTGAGTGCGACGATCATCGCCAACACGCGGCTGGAGATCAAAGCCGGCCAAGGTGCCCTCAGTGCCGGGAGTATTCACGGAGATATCTGGGGCGATCTCACGTCGGTGGGTGATATCGTGCTCACCGCGGGCGCTCTGGATGGAGACATCACCCTGTCCCAGACGACTCTGAATGCCACCGGCGAAGTCAGACTCAATACCGTCGCCGGTGGGATCGCTCAGACCGAGGGCTTGCTCAGTGCTCGCACTTTGACAGCCGTGGTCCGGGACGGGGTCACCGCCAACTCTTTGGTCCAGTTCGTTGACGCGACCCTGAGCGGCGCGGGCAATATCACGATCGACAATGCCGGTCCGATGACCTTGACCCGGTTGGACGCGGCGAACGGGAAAATCACCGTCCGGGCGCTTGGGTCCATGACGGTGGGGAATGTGATCACTCGAGGCGGTTCGGATGCAAATGACATCGCGTTGACGACTTACAAGACAGAGGCCGTGCGGGCTGATTTGAACATCCAAAGCCTGGTGGCCAACGGGGCGGGAGACGTGACGCTGGTCGTGCAAGGATCGATCAACCAGGCCGCTCCGGCTTCCGGCGGTTCCTCCATCATCGCCGATGCCCTGAGCGTGCAGGTTCTGGGCGGGGTGACTCTATTCACTCAGGTCGGGACACTGAGTGTTGCCACCAAAGCGGCTGGCAATGTGGAGGTGAACCAGAGCGGCACTGGCTTGTTGCGCGTCGTCAGTGTGGAGGTCGGCGATGGTTCGTTCACCCTCAATCATCCGCTCGGCGCAGTAACGTTGGAGTCGATCGAATTGCTCGCGAACCAGGACACCAATGATGTTCGAGTCACGGCCGGCGGAAACATTCAGGTGGGCTGGCTCAAGGCAGGCGCTTACTACACCGATCCTCTGAAGGTTCCAGCTCCGAAGCTGGGGGCCGAAAGCGGCGTCACGGCCCACGGAGATGTCCGGCTGACCAGTGGTGGGAGCATCACCGAGATGGGCATGGATGTCGGCGTCGATCTCATCGCTGATCAACTCACCCTTCAAGCCGCCACAGGGATTGCGGGATTGGAGATTGCCGCGAACGAATTGCTCTCGGTCAAAGCGACCGGCGGCGATATCGAGTTGTCCGAGTCGGATGGTCTGGGAGAGAAGACCGCGGGTCTGCGCGTGACGCTTGCGGAAGCAACGAACGGTTCCGTAAACATCCAATCACAGAATCTCCTGACCGCGCAGAAGGTGATCGCGGGCGGGGTGAACGGCATTGTCCACCTGACCACCGTGGCTGACCGCCTGGAGATCGTTGATCCCGGCGCGGGCCAGCCGGATGCTATTCAAGCGACCGGCGGCGTCGCTTTCCGGGCGGGTGGTGACCTGATCACCTACAAGTTCTTCCAGGGACCGCGCCTCATTGAGTATCGATCCTCCGGCCGGTTCAATTTCGAATTCCCGGCAATGGTGACTGCGGATACGGTTGTGCTGGAGACGGGCGCGGCCCTCACGATCAACGGCACGATCAAGGCAAAAGACCGGTTGGAGCTGATTTCCGGCGCCAATGTGTTCGTTGCAGGTGACATCTCGGGGATCAACGGCTCGATCGATGCCGTCATTATCAAGGCCAAGGGCGAGCACAGCGTGACCAGTTCCGTTTTTGACTACGATACCGGTCTGCAAGTCTTTACCGAAAACAGCAGCGGTGAGACGATTCTCTTCGACTCGCTCCACTCGAAATACCTCATGCCGACCATTGGTGGAAAATATGTCTTCCTTGGGACCTATAATCCGGCCACCGGTCCGGATCAGGCACTGCGCTACTTTGCGAATCAGGCCAATCCGTCGGACTCCACGACGCTCTTTACTTCCGCCGACGGCGTCACCTTCGTGCCAGTGAGCGCGACCGACCGGGCCAAGATCTCGAATCTGCAGCGCGGGGCTTGGGACATGACCGGGAGCATCACGAATCCTGGCGCTCAGCTCACCGCGCTGACGGCGAATCGAGCTTCGGGCTTTATCAATATCCAGGCTGCGAGCTTGGCCGCGGTCAATCTGGAGTTGCGCGCCCTGCGAGACATCTATCTGAAGGTGGGTTCGCTCCTGACCGTCAACGGGTTTGTCGGCGGCCTGAATGGGTCCGATCCGGCGGGCATGATCGAGGTGCGGGCGCCGCAGATCTCCTCGGGCAGCGGCGACGGGTTCGTAGCCAGTTCCCTCGACGTCATTGCGGGCGGCGAGGCTGTATTGAACACCCGGGTCCAGACGCTGACTCTGGCCACTACGGGCAGCGGCAATGTGATCGTCAACGAGGTCGACGCCATCACCCTCCAGTCGCTCGTCGTCGCGAATGGAGCCGCTTATGTGAACGCCGGCGGGAACATCAACGCCACCTACGTGCACACGATGGTGGACGGGGTGGGTAAGGACATCACCCTGATTTCCGCAGCCAACGTGTTCGCCGACGACGTCGAGGCGGGCGCGACCGCCGGGGCCAACAAGACCGCAAGCAATGTGACTTTGGACGCTCTTGGAACGATCAGCGAACCCGCTGGAAGTATCGACAACACGAGCGTTGACGTCTCTGGATACAAGATCTTCCTCGTCCATGGCCAGCCCATGGCCACCCCCAAAGTCCTCGTCAACAGCGCGGCACCCGGTGTCGGCTCGGAATTGGAAATCGCTTATGTAGAAGGTTGGCAGGACGGACAGGTGATCGGGATCCCGAGTCACGTTAATGGGAACTATATCCTGAATGCCGCTAATCACGTTGGTGACCTGACCATGACCGTCACCGGTAATTTGACCGTGGTTGCCCTGGGCTTGACGCCGGGGCAGTTGCTTTCTCTCACCGCCGGCGGTTCCATTACCATTGTTCCGAGCCTCAACCTGGGCTCCGGGACGATGATCCTCAATGCCAGGACCGCGTTGACTTCCTCGGGAACATTGACGGCCGGATCCTTGACTGTCACTTCGGGCAGGGATCTGAATCTTAGAACCAACGTCGATAATTTGACGGTGACCGAGCTGTCCTCCGGGAAGAACGTTTCCATCAGCGAGACCAACAGCCTGAATTTGGTTGGGGCGACGTTGAACGGGGGCGACTTGAGCATTCAGGCCGGTGCGGGCCTCAACCTTGTCGGAACGGTGAATGGGGCGGGCAACATTACCTTGAACGCGCAAGGCGGCTCGGTGACCTTGAGCGGCGGGTTGAACGCAGATGAAATCGTCTCGCTGACGGCCACAGGGAATGTCACTTCCGGCGGGGAGGTCGCGGCGAATGCCCTGGTCGTGAATGCGGGAGGCGCCGTCATCCTGAAGACGCAGGTCGATCTCCTCGATGTGACGGCCAACGGCGCGAGCGGGGGCATCACAATTGCCGAATCCAGTGCTGGTGATGGAGTGGTCGTGAGTCGCCTCGCCATTTCCAATCTGAGTAACGCCGATAGTATCGATCTCTCCACTGCTCGCGGCGGCATTACCATCGCGGCTGGCCAAGCGGGCGTGACCACCGTCGGAACCGGCGCGATCACGCTCACGGCCGGTGGATCGACCGGTTATGTGGTGATCGATAAGAATATCTCTTCGAGATCGGGAGCGATTACAATCGCGGCCGGCGGACCGGTGGAACAGAGCGCGACCATTTCAACTCAGGGCGGTGGAGTGACAATCGGATCCGCAGGTTCAGTGACCATCTCCGGCGGTGCCATCACCGCGGGCGGCCAAGGCGACGTAAATCTGACTGCGGGAGCGGCCATTCTGCAAACAAACGGCAAGATCACGGCCGATGTTCTGACGGCCAGTGCCGCGGGTGGAATCTCGCTCGACACGAATGTCGTCACGCTCAACCTGACCACCAGCGCGGCCGGCGAGATCGTTGTCACCGAAACGAACGCGATCACCTTGGCGAGTATCCAGAGCGCCAATGGGCCCATCTCCGTCACCGCCGGAGGGAACATTCTGGCATCGCAAGTCATCTCCCAGACGGACAGCAGTTTCAATGACATCGGCCTGACGACGACGAGCGGTGGCACGATAACGACGGGAACCATCACGGCAGGCGCCCAAGGGGACGTGACGCTGAGCTCGGCGGGGGCAATTCTACACACGAGCGGAAAGATTGTGGCGAATGCTCTGACGGCCAGTGCCGCGGGAGCGATTGCTCTGGAGACGACCGTCGCGACGCTCACGGCCACCGCCAGTGCGGCGGGCGGAATCGCTGTGACCGAGACCAACGGAATCCAACTGGAGAACGTCACCAGCACGAATGGAGCTATTGCCGTTAGCGCGGGCGGCGAACTGTTCGCCACGCAAGTCGTCTCCGCCACCAATCTCGATGCCAACGACATTTCACTCACCACCACCTCGGGACCGGTAACGGTGGGGAACATCAATGCCGGAACTCAAGGTGATGTCACGATCACCTCCGCGGCTGGCATTGCGGAAACGGGTGGTTCGGCAATTGTGGCGGATCAACTGGATCTCTATGCCGCCGGCGACGTGTCTGTTCACACCACCGTTGCCCGGGTCTCGGCCAGCGTCGGTGGAGGCGGCAATCTGACGATCGTGGAATCGGACGACCTCACTCTGCTCAGCACCATCACGGTCGCCGGAGACGTAACCGTAACCTCGACGAGCGGATCGCTATTTGCCGGAGCCATTGCCGCCGGGTCAACGAAGACCGTGACGTTGAACTCACTCCCGGGACTGACCGAACTGAATGGTCGGATCACCGCCAATAGCCTGGTCGTTAACGCGTCACGGCTGACCGTGCATGTGGCCGCGGTCAGGCCTTTCCCCGCCGGCGGCTTTACCTACTTTGGCGCGAACCTTGCCGACAAAGACGATTTGCTGACGCTCGTAAACGGCTCGGCGACTACCAGCACACACACCTTCTCCAGCGACGACAACGGGACCGCGAGCATTGATGGCGCCGTGATTGTCCATGTCGGAATCGAAGCGATCACGGATTTGTTGCAGGTGGATCAACGGGCTTTCACTTACGTCGGTGACCGCGCCGACGACGTCACGCTCTCCGATGATGGAATCGGAGGGAACAAGATTTCCCGTTTGGTCAGTTCATCGACGACGATGAAGTTCGACTTCACGAATCCCAACACCGCTTTGACGTTGAATGCGGGCGACGGCAAAGATGTCGTCACCGTGGTGGCGCTGGACAGCCGGAACAGCGTGGATGGTCCATTCGTTGCTTGGATCCGAATCAACGGAGAGAACGACGACGACACCCTCGATGGTTCTCAGTTCGGACTCGATCTGATACTCGACGGCGGCGCCGGTGCCGATCTGATCAAGGGCGGCGGAGCCAACGATACGATCTACGGCAGCGACGGGAATGATACGATCTATGGTCGTGCCGGGAATGACTATATCATTGGGGGCGACGGCGGCGACGTGATTTTCGGTGAATCGGGCGCGGACAGTATCCTGGGCGATAACGGCACGATTACGAGTCTGGAATTGGCGGCGGCGGTCTCTGTCGGCGGCAATGACACGATTTACGGTGGCGTCGGGGACGACATTATCATCGGTGGACCGGGGTCGGATACGATCGAAGGAAATGAGGGGAACGATTTTGTCTTCGGTGACCTGGGTCACATCTTGAGGAATACCTCCGGTGTGATCAGCCTGTTGGAAAGCACGGACACAGCTGTCGGCGGCGCCGACACCATTCGCGGCCAGTCTGGTGAGGACATCATCGTTGGCGGGTTCGGCAATGACACCGTTGATGCCGGCGATGGGAATAACTTCGTCATGGGCGACAACGGTCGCTCCGAATTCGATGCCGCCGGCTTCCTCACTCTCATCTTCACCACCGTTCCGGCCGCCGGCGGCAACGACACGATCTTGAGCGGCGGCGGCAACAACGTGGCGTTTGGCGGCGTGGGCAACGACACGATCACCGCCGGCAGCGGTAACGACATCCTCGTCGGCGACAATGCCTCGGCATCCTTCAACCCGATCACTCACGTGCTGGTCCTCATCAGCACTACCAGCCCCGGCGACGCTGGCGCCGACACCATCGCCGCGGCCAACGGCAATAACGTCATTTTCGGTGGCACGTTCAATGATTCAATCACGACTGGCACCGGCTCCGATGTCGTGGTCGGCGATAATGGCAGCGCCACTTTCGATGCAACGGCGATCTTGCGCACGATTGAGACGACTGAAGCGGACTCCGCTGGCGATGATCTGATCAACACTGGTATTGGTGCGGACGTCGTCTTCGGCGGCAGCGGCAAGGACAATATCAACACCGACTCTGCCAGTGCTGGAGACGTTTCGCGCGATGTTGTGGTCGGCGACAATGGCCGGGCGGAATTCAATTCCAGCGGTTTCCTGACCTACGTCGTCACGATCGACGCTGCCATCGGCGGCGACGACGTAATCGTTCTCGGCGGCGGCGACAACGTCGCGTTCGGCGGTGTCGGCAGCGAAAATATCACCTCGAGCGACGGACGTGACATTGTTGCCGGCGACAACGGCTCCGCGACCTTCGACACCTCGACGCATTTCCTCGTCAACATCCAGACCGCCAGTTCCGGCGACGCTGGTCCCGACATCATCAACGTCGGCACCGGCAACAATGTTGTCTTCGGCGGCACTGCGAAAGACACGATCACGGCTGGCGCTGGTGCGGACGTGGTGGTGGGCGACAACGGCTTCGCGAACTTCTTCGCCCTGACCGGTATCCTCCAGAACGTCGAAACGGGCGATGCGACGTTCAGCGGTGATGACGTGATCAAGACCGGCACCGGTCCCGACGTGGTTTTCGGCGGCAGCGGGGCAGATGACATCGATTCGGGCTCTGCGGCGGACGGTGACACCTCGCGCGACATTGTGGTCGGCGATAACGGTCGCGCTGACTTTGACAACAGCGGCAATCTGGTCTTTGTCACCACCACCGTCCCGGGTACGGGCGGCATCGACATCATCCTCATTGGGGCCGGAGACAACGTGGCTTTCGGTGGCGTGGGGGACGACAAGATTACCGCCGGCAATGGTAACGACACCATTGTCGGCGACAACGGTTCAGCTCGGTTCGACCCGGTCACGCTCTCCATCGCCAATGTGCGGACGAGCGACGCGGTTTCCGGTGGCGTGGACACAATTGAAACTGGCGACGGCAACAACATCGTCCTCGGCGGCAGTGCCGGCGATACCATCACGACGGGCATCCAAGACGACATCGTCCTCGGTGACAATGGCTCCGTTGACTTCGTCATCGCCGATGGGAACTCGGCGGACATCGACGTAATTGCCTCGACCGATTTCACGGATGGCGGCGGCGATCGAATCACCACGGGAGCCGGGTCTGATATCGTGATCGGCGGCGCGGCGGGAGACATTCTTACCGTCGGCGACGGCCATAACATCGTCATCGGCGACAGCGGTATTATCACGGCGGCGAATTCGGATTTGGCCCGCTTCGCCACGATTCCGATGTCGCTGGGCCGCATCGAAACCACGGAATTTGGCGTCGGCGGGGCTGACACCATCACGTCCGGGGCCGGGAACGACCTCATCCTCGGCGGCCACGACAACGACACGATGGGCGCCGGTAATGGTGACAATGTGGTCCTCGGTGATGACGGTGCCATTGAATTTCCCCGCCAGGACCGCGACCGCACGGTGCCTGGTGCCGATGCGGATGCGTCGGACATCGACCTGATCGAGAGCCTGTCCACGACCGCCAATGGTGGCGCCGACCAGATCACGACCGGCAGCGGCAACGACATCGTCATCGGT
The DNA here is from genome assembly GCA_964355375.1 of uncultured Verrucomicrobiota bacterium. Lineage (GTDB taxonomy): Bacteria > Verrucomicrobiota > Verrucomicrobiia > Limisphaerales > SIBE01 > CAYHFE01. Next base: position 10,646 of record CAYHFE010000021.1, on the reverse strand, counting down.
GGACGGGACAACGACAAGATCGAGGCCGGAAGCGGACGAAACCTGGTGATCGGTGACAGCGGCAAGATCATCGCCGCAAATGAAAATACGGCTGCGAACCGTTTCGGCACCCAGGCCATCACGGTGGGCCGGATCGAAACGATTGAATTTGGCCACGGTGGCGTCGATACCATCACGACCCTGGGCGGCAACGATGTCATCCTCGGTGGCTACCTCGGAGACATCATCAATGCCGGCGACGGCGACAATGTGGTCATCGGTGACGATGCGGCCATCGATTACGTCCTCTTGCAGCGCGGCCCGGCGACATCCGGTGCGGACGACGACGCATCCGACATTGACCTGATTGAGAGCCTGTTGACGATTGCGGCTGGCGGCATCGACCAAATCACCACGGGCAGCGGCAGTGACATCGTGATCGGCGGGCGTTTCGGCGACACGATCAACGCCGGGAACGGATCGAACCTGGTGATTGGCGACAGTGGCCGCATTACCGCAGCGAACCAGAACGCGCCGCAGATCACAGGCGTGCCGATGACCTTCGGGCTGATCGAGACAATTGCCTTCGGCGATGGCGGCAGCGACGACATCACCACCGGTATGGGCAACGACATCGCGCTCGGTGGCCACAACGACGGCGCGGACGGCAGCGCCGTCGAGCTCATCCGCGCCGGCGTGGGCACCAACATCGTCCTGGGCGACGATGGGAAGATTGATTACGTGCGCGTGGACCGTGGAGCGGCGCTGGGCGCGCAGGGTGCGGACTCGGATGCTTCGGACATCGATCTGATCGAGAGCCTCTCGACGACGCAGTACGGCGGCATCGACACCATCACCACGGGCGGCGGCAACGACATCGTGATCGGCGGGCGCTACGGCGACACGATCAACGCCGGTGAGGGCAACAATATCGCGATCGGCGACAGTGGCATCATCACCGCGGCGAACGAACTCGCGAACCGGTTTTCCAGCCAGCCGAACACCGCGATTACGGTGGGCAAGATTGAGACGACGGCCTTTGGAGACGGCGGCGCGGACAACATCACGACCGGCGCCGGCAACGACGTGGTGTTCGGCGGGAACGACACTCTCCCGGCTGGCGCCATCAGTGCGGTGCTCGGCGATATCATCAATGCCGGTAACGGCGACAACGTGGTCTTGGGTGACGACGGCGCGATTGACTATGTGCGGGCCGAGCGGACGGGCCTGACGCCCACGCCTGGCGCCGATACGGATGTGTCCGACATCGACCTGATCGAGAGCCTGTCGACGACGCAATTCGGCGGCATCGACACCATCACGACCAGCACGGGCAATGACATCGTCATCGGCGGACGCTTCGGCGACACGATCAACGCCGGGGACGGATCGAACCTGGTGATTGGCGACAGTGGCCGCATTACCGCGGCGAACCAGAACGCGCCGCAGTCCACGGGCGTGCCAATGACCTTCGGGTTGATCGAGACGATCGCCTTCAACGACGGCGGGGCCGATACGATCAACACGGGTGTTGGCAAGGACATCATTCTCGGGGGTGATGATGGTGACATCATCGTTGCGAATTTGGGAGAAGTGGCAGGCAACGACCTGCAGAACATCGTGCTGAGTGACGATGGAAAGATTGATTACGTGTGGGCCGAGCGGGTGGCCTCCACGACGCCGGGAGCGGATACGGATGCCTCGGATATCGATTTGATCGAGAGCACCTCGACCGAGGTGGGTGGGGCGGCGACCGCGAGCCTGGGCGGGGGCGCGGACACGATCACGACAGGGGCAGCGACGGACATCGTGATCGGCGG
>CAYHFE010000021.1:0-8747 GCA_964355375.1 uncultured Verrucomicrobiota bacterium | reverse complement strand
CCAGCCAGCCGAACACCGCGATTACGGTGGGCAAGATTGAGACGACGGCCTTTGGTGACGGCGGCATCGACACCGTCACGACGCTGGGCGGCAACGACGTCGTCCTCGGCGGCCATCTCGGTGACGTGATCAACGCCGGCGAGGGCGACAACGTGGTCCTCGGCGACGACGGAGAGGTTGATTTTGTTCGCGCCGAGCGTGGCGTCGCCACCCCTGGCGCGGACATCGATGCCTCCGATATCGACATCATTTTGAGCCTCTCGACGACGCTGGCCGGCGGTGCGGACACCATTACGACGGGCAACGGCAACGACATCGTGATCGGCGGCCGTGACGGCGACACGATCAATGCGGGTAACGGCAACAATATTGTGGTCGGCGACAGCGTTGAGATCATCGCCGCTAATTCGGATGCCAGCCGCTTTGGAACGCAGACGATTACGGTGGGCTGGATTGAAACCATCACGACCAACGACGGCGGTGCGGACAGCATCACGACGGGTCTCGGCTACGATCTCATCTTCGGTGGCATGGCGAACGACACGATTGTGGCGAACTTTGGCGAGACCGCCGGCACGCCTGATGCCGGCAACGTGGTCCTGGGCGACAACGGTTACATCGACTTCGTGCGCGCTGAACGGCAGGCGACGGAATTGGGCGGCGACCTTAACCCGGCCGACATCGATGTGATTGCCTCGACCGCGCCAGCCGACGGTGGGGTGGATGACATTACTACGGGCCTCGGCCTGGACATCGTGACCGGCGGCCAGGCGGGCGACATCCTGAAAGTTGGCGATGGCAACAACGTTATCATCGGCGACAGCGGGATGATCACCGCGGCGACCGGGGATCTGCACCGCTTCGGGACGCAGCCGCTGTCGATGGGCCGGATCGAGACGACCGCCTATGGCATCGGCGGCGCGGACACGATCACATCCGGTTCTGGCAACGACTTGATATTGGGCGGCCACGACGCCGACACGATCAACGCCGGCGAAGGCGATAACTTGGTCGCGGGCGACGACGCCGCCATCGACTTTACTCTTCAGGAACGTGAAGGTGTCACTCCGGGTGCCGACCTCGATGCCTCGGACATCGACCTGATTGTCAGCACCTCGACGGCCTTGAATGGCGGGGTGGACACGATCACGACCGGCAATGGCAACGACATCGTGATCGGGGGCCGCTTCGGCGACACGATCAACGCCGCGGGCGGCCGGAACATCGTGATCGGCGACAGCGGCGTGATCACGGCTGCCAACGAAGATGTGAATCGCTTCGGCGCCCAGTCGATGACGGTTGGCCGGATTGAAGCGATCGCGTTTGGCGACGGCGGTGTGGATCAAATCACGACCCTGGGCGGCAACGACGTGGTGCTCGGCGGCCATGACGACGACACGATCAACGCGGGCGAAGGGGACAACATTGTTTTGGGTGACGACGGCGCGATTGAATACGTGCGCTTCGAGCGTGGCGGGGCGACGCCTGGCGCCGATACGGATGCGTCGGACATCGACCTAATCACGAGCCTGTCAACGACGGCTGCTGGCGGCATCGACCAGATCACGACGGGCAGCGGCAACGACATCGTGATGGGCGGCCGTTTCGGCGACACGATCAATGCCGGACAGGGTAACAACGTGGTGATCGGAGACAGCGGGATCATCACTGCGGCGAATGAGAATCCGAATCGATTTGTCGGTCAACCGATCACTGCGATCACAGTCGGACGGATCGAGACGATCGAATTTGGGGACGGCGGAGTGGACGCCATCACGACCGGTTCGGGCAACGATGTGGTTCTTGGCGGGCACGAAGGCGACACGATCAACGCGGGCGAAGGCGACAATGTTGTTTTGGGTGACGACGGCGCGATTGAATACGTGCGCTTCGAGCGGGGCGGGGCGACGCCTGGCGCGGATACGGATGCGTCGGACATCGACCTAATCACGAGCCTATCAACGACGGCTGCTGGCGGCATCGACCAGATCACGACGGGCAGTGGCAGCGACATCGTGATCGGGGGCCGTTTCGGCGACACGATTAATGCCGGAGATGGTGCCAACATCGTGGTGGGTGACAGCGGCCGGATCACGGCTGCGGATGGGAACACCTTCCGCTTCGGCTCGGCTCCGCTGGCGCTGGTCACCGTCGCGCGGATTGAGACCATCACTCCGGGCGACGGTAACAATGACCGGATCACGACCGGCGCGGGCAAGGATTTGATCTTGGGTGGTTTCGCCGATGACATCATTGGCAGCGGCGGCGGCGATGATCGTGTTTTCGGCGACAACGGCTATTTCGACTTCCTCGTGAACGACGGCAATCCGCAGTCACTGGATGTCATGCGTACGACTGACCCGTTGCTCGGCGGAAATGATCTCATCACAGCCGGGGCGGGCGACGACATCGTCTTCGGTGGCACAGGTAACGATGGAATTTGGGGCGAAAGCGGCTGCGACATCATTCTCGGCGATCATGGACTCGTCGATTACACCCGCCCGGCGAACCAGGTGTTCCTTTCCATCTTTACGACGGCCACGGATGCCGCGGGCGACGACACGATCTACGGCGGTGCCGAGGACGACTTCATTCTCGGCCAGCAGGGCAACGACACGATCTACGGCGGCACCGGTCAGGACGACATCACGGGCGGCCACAACGTGGTCGGTGGTGCCGACGGCAACGACACCATCTACGGTGGCGACAAGCCAGGCAATCCGACAAGTGACTTAAGCAAGGAAGCCTTTGTCACGGCGGGCGATGGCGCGGACGTCATCCTCGGCGACAATGGCATCCTCACGCGCCAGGTTCTCGGTCTCGATTTGTGGAAGACCTACCCAGCGCCCTTCGCTGACGTCATCCGCTTCATCACGTTGCTCGACAACGTTGATCTGGTTCTAGGCAACGACTCGATTTACGGTGACGCGGGTCAGGATATTATCCACGGCCAGCGCGGAGACGACGTCATCAATGGTGGCTCAGAAGACGATGAGATCAATGGAGAACTGGGCAACGATATTTTGGCGGGCGGGACCGGCAACGATATCATCGTCGGTGATGCCGGCCAAATCATCCGCGCCCTCAATGCGGATGGGACGCCTCGAATCAACGTCAACGGCTCCTGGCATCGCGATGTTCTCTTTGAGGACATCGGCGTTATCACCGGCGTTATCGACTTGGATGTTACCCCGCTGCGGAGCTTCGATCCGGCGCTCGTGGCAAAAATCCTTGAGTCCGACCTGCTGCTGCTCGGTGGCGTATATCTTCCCGGCGGTGCGCCGCTTATCAACAGCGACACCGGCGCTTGGGCGACGAAGCTCTATCTCATCGACATCGTCGATGCCAATAACGACGTGCTGCGCGGCGGTGACGGAGAGGACCTCCTATTTGGCCAACGGGGCGACGACACGCTCGAGGGCGGAGGCGGCAATGATTCGCTGTTTGGCGACGGCTTTACGAATACGGTTCCTTTCGAGACCAATCTTCCGCAGGCCATTAGCGGGGTCCGGCTGATAAGCTTCGGACCGGGCGTCAACCTGCCGATCCTACTGCCGTTTGGCGGAGCGCTCGTGATTCCCAATATTGCTCTCCGGCCTGAGGAGTTCACGTCATTCGTCCCGGATATTTCGTTTGTCCCCAATGTTGCACCGGCTTTCGCTCAAGCCGCCACCAACGATGCGTTGATCGGCACCAACGGCAGCGCGTTTGTTCCCTTTGCTTCGGTCGTCCCGGACATCGTCCATCATATTGGAATGCTCCCCGGAAGCGATCGGCTCGACGGCGGGGCCGGGGACGATCTTCTGGTCGGAGACGATGCGACCGCCTCCGCGCCGCTCTTCACCGGGGTGGAGAACCTCGAAGAGGCCACGGCCGAAGCCCGAGCTGAAATCTACTGGTTGCTGCGCGGTCTCCACTACCTTGGTCTCGATCAGCAACAGCTCGCGAAACAGCGCGGCCAGCCCACTGGTGTCAAGGATATCGTCCTTGGCAACGACGTGCTCGCCGGAGGCGATGGCGACGACACCGTCGTCGGCGACAACGCACTGTTTGTCACGCCGTTCATGGTGGGGTTGCCTGTTGCCGAGATCGACTTCCAGAAAGGGGCGCTTGAATACCAACGTTTCCTTTTCGATCTCCGTCACGCCGTCCTCGACCTGTCATTCGTCGTTTCCGAAGCCCATATCCAGGTGTTGCAGGGCCTCGTGTCCGACCTCCCGACCACCAATCCTCGTAGCGTCAAGGTCACGAAGAGCAATGCCATCGATCCCGATATCCACAATCTTTCCATTGGCAACGACACGATCAACGGTGGAGCGGGCGGCGACATGCTGTTTGGCGACGATGCCTCCTTCTTCGCGCCGGTGCTCGACGCCCAGCACTACAATGTTTATGGCTCGATCAGCACTGGCACGCTCAAGGCGGTCGATGCGGCGTTGGCCTCCGTCGTCAAGGCCGAACGCACGGCCATCAGCGCGCATGTGGCCGCGAACCATTCCAATCCTTCGGCCCGCCTGCCGACAAGGCAGGAGCGAGATTTGATCCCGTGGGATTGGGAATACAGTCTCTCGACCAGCAACGACACGATTCTTGGTGGAACTGGTGACGACCTGATCGTGGGCGATTTCGCCGGCATTGTTACTCCGGTGGTGCTGAGCCTGCCGCAACTTCCCAAGAACGACGACTGGCGGAATTGGGACAGCGGATTCGATGATATTTTCAAGAAGCACTATTACTCTGGTCATGGCTTCGGCTTTGAACACTACAACCACGGGGAAGATGGCATTGACGGCCCCGGCCTTCTCTACTGGCCGGACGACCACGATCACGACATCTTCCATCGCGGGAGCAAGGACGCGGTTCGGAATATCGGCGCCGGCAATGACACGCTTCGTGGTGAAGAAGGCAATGATTACGTCATGGCGGACAACCTCTATCTGGTTGTTGGATTCGTGGGCACGACTCCCCCCGGGCTCTTCAAACCCGTGCCGTACGACTTCGACCACAACGATTACGATTTCGATGACCGCGGTCGCAATTTCGGCTACGATTATTTCTTCTCGAAGAGCCATCATTGGCGCAACTACGGTCTGTTCTATGGCGACCACTGGGATGACGATCGTTGGGACGACGACAAGTGGGCTCACGACGGCATTACCGGCCAGCAGAGCCGCGACAATGTCGATGGCGGGCTCGGCAACGACATCCTTGTCGGAGGAAAAGACCATGACGTTCTGACGGGCGGCGGTGGCACGGACAGCATTGTCAAGGATAACGACTCGCGACCGAAAGACAGCGTCCTCGACCAGATTCGCGATCGGTTCTTCCAGTTGGTTTCGCCCCAGTATGAACGATTCCTGCTCGACTTGGCTGGAACCAAGGGGCTGCTCAGGACAAGTGGCGACGTGTTTGCGGTCAATATCAATGGCACCACCGGCACCGTTTTCGGATTGCCCGCGAATTCTGCTGTGGTGGCCGGAATTCAGGGTGCGGCCTCGGCCGTTCGCGGGGAGCCGCTCACGTTCCAAGGCCTCCTTGGTGGTCAGCCCGCCCCGACCGGTGGGAACAGCACCTGGCAGGTCCGCGACAGCCACGGTGTGGTCGTGGCCTCCGGCGCGGTGGCGCAATGGAAAGTAATCGATTCGACCGGTACGATCGTAGCCGTGGGAGCTGGCGCGTCGCTTGACTTCCAGCCGAGTGCTTCCGGAACCTATGCGATTTATTTTGGCGTGGCTGACGGCAACGGTGGCGCAGGAGTGAAGACCGCTTCGCTGGTCGTATTGGATTACCAGGTTCGTCCGGACGCGGCCACTCCGGGTGGCCAGGTGCTCGTCGTCGGCGGCACTGCCGGTCGTGACTACACAGATCTAAAAGTGGGACGAGTGACGGGCTCGATTGCGCTCGCCATCGAGTTCAAGGACAGTCAGGCGGCCAAGCTCAGCGTTGAGTTTCTGGCCGTGAACCGCGTTGTCGTCTATGGCGGCTTGGGCAGCGATCAGATCACAGTCGATAGTCGCGTTGCAATCCCGGTTGAACTGCACGGTGGCGCCGGTAACGACCAGCTCAACGGCGGCGGCGGGAATGATATTCTTTTCGGCGAGGCGGGGAACGACACGCTGGTGGGTAACAACGGTAACGACGTTCTCGTGGGCGGTAACGGCCATGACCAAATGAGCGGTAGCTCCGGAAATGACCTCTTGATCGGTGGTTTGGGAGTGGATGACCTCGACGGTGACGACGGCAGCGATATTCTCATCGGCAGTTACACGGCGTTGGACACTGATCCCGCCGGGTTGGCGGCCGTGCGGACGGCATGGCTGGGCAGTGCGACCTTCGCAACGCGGACCACGGAGTTGCGCGCCAACTTGCTGAGCCCGGCAAAGGTGTTCAATGACACTTCCAGGGACGCGCTCGAAGGCGGCAAGGACGCGGACTGGTTCCTCGCTGACCGTAGCGGCACCGGGGGAGATGACGACACAATTTCCGATCAAAAGAGCGAGGACAAACTCGATAGTCTCTAATCTGTCGTGGCGTGGGTGCGAGCATTCGCGAAGCGATTGATCTTGCTGGCGCTGAAGATTTCTCGGCCGGAGTTGAGTTCATCGAGGGCAGGTGAGGATTGAGACCCTTTGAGGAGATCAACCCCCTCATCGTGTGCCCCACCCCATAAGTCAGGAAGGTGGATGGTTCCTGAATTGGGACCTTGACTACTTCATTTTTATCGGGAAGATGCCCCACTCGATTTTTCAGATCTTGGAGTTGTCTCTGAATCTGATTTGTAGATGTTAGAGTTATCTGAGCCCACAATGGAAGCAGCACTGATCAGAAAGAATTGCCCGCACGCGACAGCGAGCCCTTCGTCACCCGCGTCGAACCGCTTTCACAAGTCGGGTGGTCGATCTATTTTATCGCTCGGCGTTGGGTCGTTCTTCATCGCGGCGGTCCTTTCGCTTCCTTGCGCGAGAATTTGCGCAGAGGAGCCTTCCACAAATTCATTGAGTGGTCTGACCGTTTCGGAACTTATCCTGCGCGTGGTGCGACATAATGAGAGCGTGCAGATGAAGATGCTCGAAGCCGACATCAGCCACAAAGCGGAGCGGGCCGAGCATGGGATTTTCGAGCCTAAAGTGGTGGGTTCTTTCGAAAGGGTTGACAACAGCCGGCCTAACAACACCCAGCAAATTCTCAGCCTGGGGCTCTCCGGGGCGGGACGGTTGAATGAGCGGAACTCAATTTATTCAGGCGGCCTGGAGTTTCTCGCTCCCTCCGGAGCCAGAATCCAAACCGGATATACGCTCCGCGAGTTGAACAACAATCTGCAGCAGGCTTCCGGACGCGAATTCGAGACGTTCATCGGCGCCAGCCTGGTTCAACCCTTGCTCAAGAACTTTGGCCGGGCGGCGACGATGGCGCGCATCCGGTTGGCCGCTCTGGCTTCCGACGTGGCGTTTCAGGAGTATCGTCGTCAGTTGATGCTCACTCTAGCCCAAGCCGAGGCGGCCTACTGGGATCTCTATCTCACCCAGGAGCAAGAACGCATTTCCCAGGAATCGGTGGGAATTGCGACGAAGATTCTGGAGGACAACAGGGCGCGCAGCGCGGTTGGGAAGGGGTCGGAACTGGAAGTCCTCCAGGCGCAGGCCGGTCTGTCGCTGCGGAAGTCGCGCCAGAACGAGGCCTACCTCAAGGTCTTCGAGGGCGCGAGTCGCCTCGGGTCGTTCTTTTCGGACACGACAGGCGCGACGAAGCCTTCCGTTCGGGTGGCGGACCGTCCGAATCTCCAGCCAACGTCGGAGGGACTATTCGACAGCTTGAAACTCGCTTACGAAAGCAACCCGGACCTTCTGATCCGGAAGAAGCAGGTCTCGCAGGAGGAACTGCGAGTCGCTTATGCCCGGAACCAGCGATTGCCGCAGTTGGATCTCAAGGGGAGCTACGGATTCAATGGATTGGGCAAATCGCCGGGGGAATCGCATGACAAGATTTGGGACAGTGAGTTCCCTGCCTGGTCTTTGGGCCTCGAGATGCGCATTCCCGTGACCGGAGGAATCAAAGAGAAGCGCGAATGGGAAGCCGCCAAGTTGAGCAAGACTCGTGCGCTGCTCGGTCTTCGCGAGGTGGAAGTCCAAATCGCCAATTCGTTGAAAGCGGCGCTGCAAAAGATCCGCACCTACCAGGAAAACGCCCGCGGCTACGAAACCATCGTGGACTTCCAGCAGAAATTGCTCGAAGCACAATGGGCAAGGTTGGAGGTGGGCAGTGCCGACAGCAAGACGGTTTTGGAAACAGAAGAACGACTCTTCGAAGCCAAAGTCAGCTCGGTGGAGAGTTTGGTTCTTTTCCGCAAGGCCTTGCTGGAACTGGAGTTGGTGCGTGGCTCCGGTTTGAGTGCGAGGAGCCTCGAGCAAACCAAAGCGCAACTTCAGCAAAGAACCTCGGAGCTCCTTCGTTCCGGCCAGTGGACCGATGCAACACTGGAGGGTTTGCAGGGGCAGGCGCTGCGCGAATTGGACCCCGATTCACGAGTGCAAGAGGAGGCTGTTCGCATTTTACGCTCAAAGATGGATGAAGAGAGACAATCTCGCAATCCGGTGAAAGGCAACGTTCCATAAACCGAAAAAGAGCTGTTGAATCCACAGATGGACACAGATGGACACAGATTAAAAGACGTTGTGAAAAACGAAGAGGCCAGCCGTTGGATGAAGGATTATTCCCCAAAAGAATCTGGGTTTATCTGTGTCTATCTG
>CAYHFE010000020.1:0-30452 GCA_964355375.1 uncultured Verrucomicrobiota bacterium | reverse complement strand
CACAGGTTAAAGCTCTCACACAATACGAGCAAGACATCGACAACCTACCAGCAGAAGAACGCAATGACTTCGGTCAGTTGGGGCCCTGTCGCCGAGATTATCGGAAAACGGGATCTGCTAGGCCGAACGATGTCCCTTTACCGAAATGGAAAAATTCCGCCGCAGTTTCTCATCGAGATCGACTAGTCCAATACTGAACTACTGTTGTCTGCGGAGTCTTCCGATGGCACTCGATGCCGCCGGTCCCGGAGCTTTGCCCATGCCTCATGCAGCGACACTTGGTCGTTGCGGCTCACGCCGAGTTTTCCCAATACGAGCGGGTCCTGCATTCGCAGAAACTCAGAGTCATTCGTTGCGTCGCGAAAACTTTTGTCTGCGGCCTTGAGTTCGGCAGACGTCGCTTTGATTACGGGCACCAGAAGCCGCTCGATTTCTGATGGAACGAGTTCAAGAACTCCGCCGCCGTAGTGTCTACCTTCCATCTCAGCAGTGAGGCAGGTTAGGCTATTCACGAAACCAACGACCAGTGCCTCCGGCTTGATACCGAGAGGGCGAATCCGGTAGGCAGTGTCGGTCGTGTAGGCGTCGGCACTGTTGAGCACAAGTCGCGGGTAGTGGTGCGCTCGCTTCAGCATTGCGATGGGTGCCGAATAAACTGACGGGACTTTATACCACGTCCTCCTTGTGCGGCACTTGAAGCGGGTGTGGAGCTTCTGGTTCAGCCCAATGTCCAAATAGTCCCTCACGTTTTGCGGTAACTTTTCGATCTGCTCTTCCTCGAACCAAAGGAAATTTGCCGGCAAACCAGTTTCCTTGTTCACCTCATGGTCTGAGTCGGAATAGACGAGGCCTTTTACGTGATCGCTCCGTCCAAACATCGGGTGCGCCCAACGCTGCAAAGCAAATTCTGACACCGTCGCATCGGGAACGAGGAAGAACTTGTTCGCCCCCGTCACAATCCCCACGTCCACAGAGGCGATGTCTGCGAACTTCTTCACATCATCGCGGGCTTTGAGTTCGGCGAGGAGCGCCCGTTCGCGAAGCGAGAGGAAGACCGCCATCCATTTTCCATCAATCGTAACGCCGTTCGTGTAGGCGGCGTTCTGGAAGTAGCTCTCTGGGTCACCTGCGAGTGCATCGCGCGATTTAACCGGGACAATTGCGACACCCCGGCTCTTCTCCGACACGTCCCGCTTCTTCTCAGCCATCAAAAGGACGGTTCCCTGCAAGGTGTCGTCGAACCAAATTTCCTCGGGGTCGAGAATGAGAATCTTCGAGCATTGCTCGGCCAAGTAGCGGCGGAGTGATTGGGCGTGCGGGATATGGAAGATTTCCGACGGTATCACCATCGCGAGCCGCCCACCCGGCTTGAGTAACCGGATTGAAGCCAAAACAAACGGCACCCACGCATTGGTGTGTTTTGTGAAGGGCAGCTTGAGTTGGTCGAATATTTTCTCGGCGAGCAATTGCTGCTCGGCTGGCAAATACTGGTAGCGAATGAATGGCGGGTTGCCGACTACGGCGTCGAAGCCCTCCTCGTTCTGGGCGAAAAACAGATACCACCGCAGGAAATCTGTCCTCTGCATTTTGACCGGCAAGCTTGTCCTTGCAGCCGCCTTCTCCGCCTCCTCCTCATTGAGCTCGCAAGCGGTAATCTGCTTTAGGCTCGGAATCCGAGTCTCTTCAATGGCGTCCAAGAAAGCTCCGTCTCCGCAACTTGGTTCAAGAATGGACTTCGGCTTCGATACCTTGACCCACCGCGCCAAGAACGACGCGATCGCGGGTTGGGTGTAGAACCCGCCACGGAGTTTCTGTGCTGACTCAAATTCAATGAAGTTCATTTCGTTTTGGATGGGGTCACTTCTTTACTCCGTAGGCTGCGGGGTCCTCATGAAGCATGTGGATGGCTTGCTCTGCCGCAGGGTTGTCCGCGTGTTCGAGGCGAAATTTCTCCACGATCCGGCGTGCCTCAATTTCGTTGGCGTCAAGATCGAAGAACTTCGCTATCGCCGCAGCCTGCTCCGCCGTGAGCAAACGTTGTCCCAACTCCACCTTGCTTAGATGCGCTTGATCCATTTCAGCAGCGGCAGCGACGACTCGCAGCGGCAATTCCTTGGCTTCGCGTAAACCACGAAGCCATTCTCCGAATCGTTGGGATGCGGCAGCGGCAGTGTAGGTTGCTTTCTTCTGTTTAGACATTGTTTGGCTAGATACAAAACGGCTGGCCTTCATGCAACACATTTTTCGAGAAAAGTGCGGGCGTAAAGGGGTCAGAGATGACTAATGGAGTATTTTGCCTGAATCATTTCCCTCGGGCCGACCCCGCTCTCCGCGCGGCGTTGACCGCCGTCCGCTAATGCCCCATCGCCAGCCGTTCTGCAATCCAGCGCCACGTCACCTGCCTGCGGCCGGCCTGTCCGTGAGCCCACCCAGACAGGGCAGGCAGGTCGTCGTCTCCGCCCGCAAGCGCGCCGCCCTTCGCCCCTTTTTCACATCCCCTTTCAACCGCCTCTCCAACTCCGCTTCCTTCCAACCCGCCTCCTGCAGCATCGCTGCCACCATCCGTTGCGCCTTCGGCTCGTCGGATTCCCACCGCTCCTCCCCAGTAGGTTGCGCTCCTTTCTTGGCCCCTGAGTCAGCCGCGCTCGGAATTGTGCGTTTGATCCATGGTCGTTTGCCGCGGAAATTCATGGTCTTAAGGCCCGCCCCATCCCGGGCTGCGGGCATCGCTGCGCTCGGGACGGGGATGATCCTTAAACTCCCGACCCAACCCGCTCCTTCACGCTCCGCTCTGGCCCTCAACCGAGACCGAATTCTTTCCGGTTTTGCTCGAACGAAACGAGAACGGGGCGATCGGGCATCTTGGCTTTGAGCAAGGCTTGCTCGTCTGCACCGGCTGTCAGCGGAATGGCCACCTGACCGCCTTCCGCCGCACTGCGCTGCAGCGCCAGCATGATTTCCGCTCCGAGGAAGGCGTGATCGAAGTTGCACTGGTGAACTTTCTTATCGTCGTCCAGCCAATCGGCCATCTCCTGAATATAAGGCGGCATGTCCGCCTCGTAGTTCATCACGCCTTCACCCGATTGGTAACCCCCGCTTTTCGTCACGGCCCGATACCCGCCGTTGGTCAGGACTTCGGCGAAGCCTTCCGTGCCCTGGGCGCCCAGGCGATTCTTACCCCACCACCGCGGCACATCCGGCTGGTCCGGAGCGCCCGCGCCGCATTCGTAAATGCCGCGGACACCGTTGGCGAACTGGACGAATCCGCCGATGTAGTCGGGCGACGGATGGTTGTCCGCGAGTTTGACGCGGCCCGCCGCCTGGGCCATCGCCCAGGTCGCCGGCACGTAGTCATTGAACCAGCAGGTGTAATCAATCAGATGCGAGAGCATGTGCGTCATCCAACCGGTGGCCGCGCCATAGACGGTGTGGACCCGGCCCAAGGCGCCGCTCGCGATGATTTCCTTGGCTTTGCGGTAATGCGCGCCGTAGCGATGCTGGTGGCTGACCACGGCCTTGGCCCCGGCCTGGCGGACCAAATCCCGAATCGACAACATCTCGGCGCTGGTCAACGACAAAGGCTTCTCGAACGCGATCAATTTGGCGCCGGCTTCCAGGCCGATCCGGATGATCGGAGTGCGCAGGTTGGGCAAGGTGCAGAAGCAGAAGACGTCGGGCTTCAGATCCTTGGTCAGAGCGGCGGCATCGGTGCTCGTGGCCGGATTCCCCAGCTTGGCCGCCGCCGCCTCCAATCTCGCCTGGTCAATGTCGCAGATGCCGACGACCTGAAACCGCGGATTGGCGTTGAAGGTGGTGGCATGGTGCATGCCGCGCTTGCCCATGCCCACAATGACGACACGATACTGAGTCATAATCGCTATTTATCCTTGCGCCTGGTCCCATTCCTTGACTTTCGCGACGACGTAATCCGCTTCCTCCTCGGTCAGCTCCGGAAACATCGGGAGGCTCACGCAGCAGGCGGCATTGCGTTCGGCCTGAGCCACTGATCCGGCGATGCGCGCGCCTTTGCCCCACGGATAGCCGGGCTGATGATGGATCGCGATGGAGTAATGCGTCTTGGCGTCGATGCCGGCATCGGTCAGAAATTTCACGAGCGGATCCCGGTGTTCCGGTTTCTTGGTTTCGATGACATAGAGGTGGAAGACATGCCGGTAGCCGGGCAGCTCGACGGGCAGATCAAAATGGCGGCTTCCGACGAGTCCGGCCGTGAAGCGCGCGGCCCATTTTCGGCGCAAATCGTTCCAGGCGTCGATGCACTTCAGCTTGGCGCTGAGCACTCCGGCATGGATGTCATCCAATCGGCTGTTGAATCCAAAGCTATGAACGTTGCGCTGATTGGAGCCGTGGTTGCGCAGTTTGCGGATGCGTTCGTCCATTTCCTGATTGTTGGTGACCAGCGCTCCGCTATCCCCGAAAGTGCCGAGGTTTTTTTGAATGATGAAACTGGTCGTGGCCGCGTCGCTCAACTCGCCGACCTTGAAGTTCGGGCCCCGGGCGCCGATGGCCTGGGCGTTATCCTCGATCACGCGCAGATGGTGTTTGTCGGCAATCTGCTTGATCGCCGGCATGTCGGCGCATTGGCCGTAAAGATGCACGGGAATGATGGCCTTGGTCTTGGGGGTAATTGCCGCCTCGATCTTGGCGGGATCAATGCACTTGGTCCGCGGATCGCAATCGACGAACACCGCCGTCGCGCCCGCCACCCAGATGGCCTCCGCCGTCGCGAAGAACGTGTTCGGGTGCGTGATGACCTCATCGCCCGGGCCAATCCCGAGCGCCATCAAGGCCAGCCAGATGGCATCGGTCCCGTTGCCGAGGCCGATGGCGTATTTCATGCCGTGATAAGCGGCCAGCTCCCCCTCGAACTGCTTGAGCATCGGGCCCATGACATACTGCCCGCTGAGCAGAACTTTTTGGATGTTGGCGTCAATTTCCGCTTGGATTTTTTGATATTGGCGAACGTGGCCGTAGAATTCGACTTTCATAGGCCGGAAACGTACGACGACGGTTCCCGGACTGACAAGCACTTTCCGTTGGACGATTTTTGTCTCGTCTTGAGCAACCCCCGCGGGTTACCTATCCGCCCAGGCAAGAAATATGAGCGATGGCGAAGTTCAAGGCTGGCATTACGCCACCCGTCAAGCCGTGCGCATCCGCTGGCGAGAGGGCCGCATCACGCACCACGAACCCGCCTCTTCCGAGCCGCCCCAGGATTTGTGGATCGCGCCCGCGCTCCTGGATTTGCAGGTCAATGGCTATGGCGGAATCGATTTCCAGCGCGACGGTTTGACCGCGGCCGATCTGCTTTCCTCCGTCCGGCAATTGGAAGCCGCCGGCTGCACCCGCTTTCTCCTAACCCTGATCACGGACGAATGGTCCCGGCTCACGGCTCGTCTGCGCCATCTCCGCGAGCTGCGCCAGCAGAGTCCGGAGCTTCAGCACGCCATTGCCGGCTGGCATGTGGAAGGCCCCTTCCTCTCGTCCGAACCCGGTTTCCACGGAGCGCATCAGCCCGGTTTCATGCTCGATCCAACCCCGGAGCGCGTCCGCGAGCTGCGCGCCCTGACCGGAACCGATCCGTTCCTGCTCACGCTCGCCCCGGAACGATCCGGATCGCTCGATGCCATCGCCTTGGCCGTCTCGCTCGGCATTCGGGTCAGCCTGGGCCACACCAACGCCTCGGCCGAGCTTCTGAAACGCGCCGTTGCTGCGGGCGCCACCGCATTCACCCATCTCGGCAATGCCTGTCCCAAAGAACTCGATCGCCACGACAATATCCTCTGGCGGGTTTTCGAGACCGCCGGGTTGACGGTGGGCGTGATCGCCGACGGGATTCACGTTTCTCCGCCGCTCTTTCGATTGCTGCACCGAGCGTTGCCGGCGGATGCCATTTACTACACCACCGACGCCATGGCGGCGGCGGGCGCCGGACCGGGCCGATACACGATCGGATCTTTGGAGGTCGAAGTCGGCCCCGACCAAATGGTCCGGCAGCCCGGGAAAACCAATTTCGCCGGTTCGGCTCTGCGCCCGATCGACGGCGTTTTTCGGGCGGCGCACATGCTGGGGGGCCGATGGCAAGAGAGTTGGGATGCCTTCTCCGTGCGGACCGCCCAAGCCCTCGGCCTGCCTTCCGGGCTGGCGGTTGGCCAACCCGCCGACCTCTGCCTGGTGCGAACCAGCCCGGGCCACGAACTGGATCGATGCACCGTGGTTGCCGATGGCGGAGCGCGCGGCCAGGGACCGGCCAGGCCGCTCTCGGGTTTCGATGATGCGCTCATCGGAGCGCAGAAAGTAGGTTGAACGATTCTCCGGTCGAAGGTATGAACTAGGAAAGCTAGAACCGAGCACCGCATAATGAAATTAGATGATACACAGAGACCGAAAGTCGTGGCGTGGATCGAAGAGGGTCTGACGCTTTCCGAGATTCAGAAGAAACTGGCTTCCGAATTGGGTCTGCAATTGACCTACATGGAGGTCCGATTCTTGATGGATGACCTGAAACTTAAACCCAAAGACGCCGAACCGCCGGCCAAGCTCAGCCCGCCCGATCTTGCCAAAGGCAGCCCGGCGCCCCCCCCTCCGGCCTTAGCCAGCCAGAGCCCGTTTGGCTCGGCACCGCCTCCTCCGACCAACGATCCACTGCCCGACCCGACCCGGAGTGTTTCCGTGACCGTGGACCAACTCACTCGTCCGGGGGCGGTGGTGAGCGGCAAGGTGACCTTCCCCGATGGCCAGAAGGCCGATTGGTACCTCGATCAACTCGGGCGACTCGGCATGGCGGCCGCCCAGCAGGGTTATCGTCCGTCGCCGCAAGATCTGCAGGAATTTCAGATCGAGCTGCAAGATCAACTGCAACGATTGGGCATGTGACGCCGCGTTCCCCCCAAGCGAAAACTGAGCTCCCATCATTTGACGACCGTCAGGGCGACCGCGCCGATCACCGCGAGGACCCCGCCGAGGATCGAACGAAACCCCGGTCGTTCACCTTCCATGGCCCAGGCGAATGGAATGACGACGAGGGGAGTGATCGCCACGATCGGCAGGACGATCCCGGTGGGCGTCGTCGCCAGCGCCCATTGATAGCAACTGACCCCAAGGGTCGGACCGGCCAAGGCATTGATCAAGATCCAGCGCCAAGCAAACCGCCAGTTCGGCCCAACGCTGGCCGACAAGAGCGATTCGTCATCCACGCCGATCCCGGTATTCGATGGCGGGTGGCGCTTCATGGTCACAAAGAGAAGAGCCGCGATGGACCATCCCGCGATGACTCGTTGATAGGCGGCAGTGATGCCATCGATGTTTTCCCCGGCACTCGCCGCCACCTGATACGCCTTCCGACTCAAGACCGCCCCTAGACCCTGCCCTCCGGCCGCGATCACCCCGAAAAGCACTCCGGTCATCAAGACTCGACGTGTCAGATTCAGGTGTTTTCCCGGCGCCAAAGCGAGCGAGACGCCGGCCAGGATGGTCAAACTAAAGCCCATCTGTTTGGCGCTGAGAGTCGTCCCGAGCCAGAGCCACTCCGTGACCGCGGCGAACGGCGCTGCCAGGCAATGCACGAGCAAGACGCTCAAGCGCGAGCCCAAGCGAGGGAGGGCCTGATAAAGCGCTGTATCGCCGATGCCAAATCCCACACAACCGCTCAAGAGGAACAAGGGAAAAGCCATCCCGGCCAGCCCCTGGCCGAAACCATGCGCCCACAACCCGAGAAACAATGTCGCCGCCGTGATCCGCCAGAAATTGGCCCGAATCCCGCCTAACAACTTCGTCGTCCGGCTCGCCGAAACCGCCGAAATCGCGAAGAGAATCGTTGTCAAAAAGGCCGGCAACATGGGCCTGGAGTTTGGCGGCCTCTCCAACCTTGTCACGCCTAGAGTGAACAACATCTTGAATCAAGCTTGGGACCGAACCCGGATGGATCAAAAGTCAAGAACCGACCCCTTGCCCGGCGAGACCGGGGCGTTGACGGGGGAAGCACGCTTGGCTAAAACAGCCCCATGGCGGTTGATCGATTCCATTTTGAAAGAATGCTGTGGCAAGCCGGCATCCGACTCATGGCCGGAGTCGATGAAGCGGGTCGCGGACCATTAGCTGGTCCGGTCGTGGCGGCGGCGGTGGTGTTTCCAGGGTGTTGGATCACAGGCGATCTGCCGGAAGAGCTCGCCGGTCTGAACGATTCGAAGCAATTGACGGAGCGGCAGCGCGAGCGATTTTTCTCGGTTTTGACCGAACACCCGCTGGTCCGAAGCAGCGTCGCCATCGTGGGCGTGGAGATGATCGACACCCTGAATATTCTGCGAGCCACCCATCACGCGATGAACCAGGCGCTGGCGGCCTTGCCCACGCCACCCGAACACGCGCTCGTCGATGGCTTGCACGTCGCGACCCTGGACTGTCCGCAGACCGCTTTGGTGAAGGGCGACGCCCGGAGTTACTCGATCGCCGCGGCCAGCGTCCTCGCCAAGGTGACGCGCGACCGGTTGATGGTGGAATACGACGCGCGCTATCCCGCCTACGGATTCGCCATGCACAAAGGCTACGGGACGCCGCAACATTTGGCGGCCCTGGCCAAGCACGGTCCCTGTCCCTGGCACCGGCGGAGTTTTGCGCCGATCAAGGCGAGCCAGCCCGAACTGTTTCCGCCCTGAGTGAGAGAACATGACTTTGTGGGAGCGAGTCAGGGCGCGGTGGCGATCGAAACTCGAAGCGCCGCATTTGCGCCGCGGGCGACTGGGCGAGCACGCGGCCAAGAAACATTTGCAGCGCGCCGGCCTGAAATTCCTCACGGCCAACTTTCGCTCCTCGCGCGGCGAGATCGATCTGGTCTTTCGCGATGGCGATTGCCTGGTATTTGTCGAAGTCAAGACGCGATCCTCCGAGCTCTGGACCCGCCCCGCCGCGGCGGTCAATGCCCGCAAGCGGCGACTTCTTTCGCAGGCGGCGCTGGATTATCTTCGTTTGCTCAAAAATCCACAAATTCGGATTCGCTTTGATATTGTCGAAGTACTGTTGGACGCGGAAGAGGTTCGTGAGGTTCGCCATCTTCCCCACACCTTTGCCTTGAGTCCGCCCTACCGCTACGGATGACGCCGGGAATGAATAATCTTGAATCCGCGGCGGCGTGGTCGTTTGATGCGGGCCAGAGCTTATGGGTTTAGACGCACGAATCCTCGAACGGCTCCGGAGCATCGTCGGTCGGGAGAACGTTTTGACGGCGAAGGAAGACCTCATTCCGTATTCTTTTGACGGGACGGCCGCCCTCCGGCAGATGCCTGGCGCAGTGGTTTTCAGCACGGCGACGGCGCAGGTGGCCGAACTGCTCCAGTTCGCGAACGCGTCCAAAATCGCCATCGTGACCCGCGGTTCGGGCACGGGCCTGAGCGGCGGCAGCCTGCCCAGCCTCGATTGCGTCGTGCTGTGCCTGGTGAAGATGGATACGATCCTCGAGGTGGACCGGGCCAATCTCACCCTTCTTGCCGAGCCCGGCGCGACCACCTTGGCCATTTCCGAGGCCGCGACCGGCGTCGGGCTGTTTTACCCGCCCGATCCCGGCTCCATGAAAATCTCGACGATTGGCGGCAATGTGGCGGAGAACTCCGGCGGCCTGCGCGGCCTCAAGTATGGCGTGACGCGCAATTACGTCATGGGCCTGGAAGTGGTCTTGCCCAACGGCGAGATCATGTGGCTGGGCAACAAGTGCGTGAAGGATGTGGCTGGGTACTCCTTGAAGGATGTCTTCATCGGATCAGAAGGCACGCTCGGGGTCATCACCAAGGTCTTGCTCCGACTCATTCCCAAGCCAGCCGCGAAGAAGACGATGGTGGCGACGTTTGCCCAGATGGACCGTGCGGCCGAGGCGGTCTCGGCCATCATCGCGGCGCAAATCATTCCCTGCACTTTGGAGTTTCTCGATCGGACGACCATTCATTGCGTCGAGGATTTTGCCAAGATCGGCCTGCCCCTCGATTGCGAGGCTCTCCTGCTCATGGAAACGGACGGGCATCCGGCTGTCGTGGCCGAGGAGGCGGCGCAAATGGAAAAGATTTGCCGCGCGAGCGGCTGCGTCGAAGTGCGCGTGGCCTTGGATGAGGCCGAGGGCGCCAAGTTGGCCGGGGCGCGCCGATCGGCCTTTTCCGCTCTGGCCCGGGTGGCCCCGACCACCATTCTTGAGGACGCCACCGTGCCGCGGAGCGAACTGGCCCGGATGATCCGCTTTGTCGAAGCCGTCGCCCGGAAATATCGCTTGAAGATCGGCACTTTTGGCCACATGGGCGATGGCAATTTGCATCCCACGTTCTTGACGGACGAGCGCAACCAGGACGAAATGCATCGGGTGGAGGAGGCGTTCCGGGAAATCTTTGATGAAGCCATTCGCCTCGGGGGGACGATCACCGGGGAGCATGGCATCGGCTTGGCCAAGAAGTCCATCTTGCCGAAGTTTGCTGGAGACGCGGCCATGCGGGTGATGCGGGAGTTGCGGCGGGCGTTGGATCCCAACGGCATTCTGAACCCGGGGAAAATGTTCGATTGAATGGGCCGGATGGATGAACATGGGGCACTCGCATCTCAAGGATCTCGATTATTCGGTCGTGCAGCAATGCATGCACTGCGGCTTGTGCCTGCCGACCTGCCCCACCTACGACGCCACCAAGCTCGAGCGCCACAGTCCGCGCGGTCGCATTTCCTTGATGCGGGCGATCGCCGATGACCGGCTCGAGGCCAGCCCGACCTTTGCCGAGGAGATGTACTTTTGTCTCGGATGCCTGGCTTGCATGACGGCCTGCCCGGCTGGCGTCAACTATGCCGAGTTGTTTGAGCATGCCCGGGCTGAAGCGGAGCAAAGCGGCGTCCTTGATTCGCCGCGCCGGAGTCTGATCCGCCGCTTCACCTTGAATTGGCTTTTCATGGATTTGCACCGTCTGCAATGGGTGGGGCGGCTCTTGCGGCTCTATCAGGAGCTGGGATTGCAGGCGTTGGTCCGGCGCAGCGGCGTCATGAATCTGCTGCCGCGGCGATGGCGTGAGTTGGAAGCGATGACCCCGGTGATACAACCGGGCTTCTCGGCCGATTACATCGCCCCGCGAACTCCGGCCCATGGGGTCAAGCGCTACCGGGTCGCCATGCTCACGGGCTGCGCCCAGGATTTGATTTTCAGCGATATAAACCGCGATACCGTCGAAGTGCTGGCCCGGAATGGTTGTGAAGTGGTCACGCCGCCTCAGCAGCTTTGCTGCGGCTCTTTGCACGCGCACAACGGCGAATGGAAACTGGCCCAGACCCTGGCCCGCCGGCAGCTCGACCAGTTCCCGCCCGATCGATTCGACGCCATCATCACCAACGCGGCCGGCTGCGGCTCGCATCTCAAGCATTACACCAAGCTGCTCGCGGATGATCCGCGCTACCGGAGCCAAGCCGCTCTCTGGGACACCAAACTGAAGGATATTCATGAATGGCTCGTGCAGATCGGCCTCGACGCGCCGCGGACGGTTGGCGAGCCGGCGCAAACGGTGACTTACCATGAGGCCTGTCACCTCTGTCACGGCCAGAAAATCACCGCCCAGCCTCGTCAGGTTCTGCGAGCCATTCCGGGTTTGAAATTGGTCGAGCTGTCGGAAAGCACCTGGTGCTGCGGAAGCGCCGGCATCTACAACATCATCCAACCGGAGATGGCGGAGCAGCTCCTGGAGCGTAAACTCCAGCACGTCCGCCACACCGAAGCGGCCATTATCGCCACCGCCAATCCGGGCTGCCTGCTCCAGATCATCAATGGCGCGCGGCGCCGGGGAATGTCTCTGCGCGTCGTCCATCCCATCAGCTTGCTGGCGGAAGCTTATCGGCGGGAATCCGACCCGGTTGCGCTGGATCGGCGGGTCCCGTGAAATTCGAAACTTAAAGCAAGGGAGTTCATCTATGCGCTCAAGGAAAGAAGTCACGTCTCTGCTCGTGGAGCCAGGGATCATCGCGGTCGTCCGCGCTCAGAAACCGGAACAAGTGTTGCCGCTGGCCGAAGCCCTCGTGCTCGGCGGCGTCATCGCCGTGGAGATCACGATGACGACGCCGAATGCGATTGGCGCCATTCGCGAGGTCGCCGAAAAACTCGGCGCCCGCGCTTTGATTGGCGTTGGCACGGTCCTGAACGCGGCCACTTGCCGCGAAGCGATCGCCGCGGGCGCGGAGTTCGTCGTCAGCCCGATCACGAAAGCGGAGATTCTCGAGGCCGCCCATGCCGCCGACCGTCCGGTGATGCTCGGCGCCTACACTCCGACCGAAGCTCAGACCGCGCATGAGCTGGGAGCGGATTTCATCAAGATCTTTCCTGCCGATGGATTGGGACCGAGCTACATCAAGGCGCTCCGCGCGCCCTTGCCGCACCTCCGGATCGTGCCGACTGGTGGTGTCGATCTGAATACCGCGGCCGATTTCATCAAGGCCGGATGCGTGGCCTTGGGCGCGGGTTCGTCGCTCGTGTCGTCCAAAATTCTGAGTGAAGGGAATTGGCCGGAATTGACGCGGTTGGCCAAAGCCTTCGTGGAAGTGGTGCGGGTGGCGCGGGGCAAATGACAAATCCGGAGCGCGCCGTTTGAAGGAGACCTTCAGCAGTTCTCATTTTGGTCCAGAACACTATCCGTTCCACGCATGTAGTCCCGGCTTCAGCCGGTTTTCACGGGGCGACCGGCTGAAGCCGGGACTGCATACTTGTCAAAATGAGAACTGCTGGGAGACCTTCGTTTCGCCTTGCTTTGAGATGGATGGCGTGTCGCCGTCCAAGGACATTTGAGTGGGTAACATGCTGTTTCACTATGAGAGTCTTAAAGCGTTCGAATCGGCTCTATGATACTGAGCGGTTTGGCCAGCCACAGATCCGACTTCGGCATCGCAAAGGCCGGGGCATGCAGAGCCCGAGTTACGTGCTGGGTTGCGGCTGCTGCGACCAGAAGCTGGAGATCTTCTATTCCTCAGACGGCTTGGAGATCGGAGGTGTGAATGGCGCCCTCGAAGACTGGAGGGAGGTTTTGTTGCCGCTGCTGCTGATCGAGCGGAGAGGAGAACGGCTGCTTGATCTCGCGCCGAGACCGGAGAGAAGTGGCAACAAGCCGGTGCAGCGAACGGGAACCAGCCGCTCGGCGCGCAGTCCAAAACGAACTGCATCGTCGGCTGGCTCTTGTCGTTGACCTTTGCGAATGTTTCGCGATTTTCATGAATCGACCGCACCCGCTGAGGGCTGGGACACCAACCGAGAATGTGGCGTCGATCAGGGCTGGTCGCCAAGCTGTATCTATGCAGTCCGGTTCAGGGTGGAACGGGCAACCTGCCCGTTCCTGTGGGCTACCAGCCCACAGGCTTTGCTGCCGGGAATCTCACTGATTAGCAGGCCAGTCGGCGCACCGTTTGGTTGCCGGACCAGTATGTCAATTTCTGATCTCTTTGAAACGACGCACGTTGTGGATGACTTGCTTGGAAGTGAGTTCATTAGCCGTGCGAGACGCGGCGGCAAGTTGCCTCCGAGGACGGGCCGGTAGCCCGTTCCACCCATTTCAATTGCATGCTTACGGCTAAGCAACGTCGGTCGGCCCGGGATTTCACATGGATAAAACGTATCTCGGAATAGAAATTGGCGGCACGAAACTGCAGCTCGTCCGCGGGGACGGGCAGGGGACCATTCTTCAGCGCTGGCGCCGGACGGTGGATCGGGCGCGTGGCGGCGCCGGGATTCGGGAGCAGATTGAGTCGGCGCTGACCGAAATTCTCGCCGCGAGTGTTCCGCGGAGCATGGGGGTGGGTTTTGGTGGGCCAGTCGATTGGCGGACCGGAAAGATCTGCTGCTCGCATCAGATCGAGGGTTGGTCCGAGTTCGGGCTGGGGGAATGGTTGCAGCGGTTGGCGGCCCTTCCGGTGCGGGTGGATAACGATGCCAACACGGCGACGCTGGGGGAAGCCCAGCACGGCGCCGGACAGGGTTTCAATCCGGTGTTCTATGTCACACTTGGCAGCGGTGTGGGCGGCGGATTAGTCGTGGAGGGTTCCATTTATCACGGCGCCACGCCGGGCGAAGCCGAGATCGGACATCTTCGGTTGGACCGCGCAGGAACGATCGTGGAGAAGCGATGTTCCGGTTGGGCGGTCGATGCCAAGATCCGCGCCAGCCTCGCGAACGAGCCGGCCTCCCTTTTGGGCCGACGGATCGGCGGCGAACGGGGTGGCGAAGCGAAGCACTGGCGCGCGGCGTTGGATGAAGGAGATCAGGCGGCGCAAGCCATCCTTGAGGAAACCGCGGGAGAACTGGCCTTCGCTTTGTCGCACGTGGTTCATCTCTTTCATCCGGAAATCATCGTGATTGGTGGAGGTCTGTCGCTCGTGGGTGAACCGCTGCGAGAGGCCATCGCGCTGAATTTGGGTCGGTTCATCATGGAAGCGTTTGCGCCGGGACCGGTCGTCCGCTTGGCGGAGCTCGGCGAGGATGCCGTCCCGGTCGGAGCGCTGGTGCTGGCGCGCCAGTTGGCGGCATCAATTTGAGGCGGACCGAGGTTTTCCGTCCCGAGGGGAGTGCGCGCGGGCGGGAATTGATTTGAGTCAATTCACCGACGGCAGTTCCTCAGTTAAAAGAAGTTGTTTTCCACGGGATTGCTCGTAGGTTTTTCGGGGCATGGCAATGAAAACATTTGCAGAACTGGGTTTTCCGGGGCGCTTGGTCGCCGTCGAAGGACTCGATGGGTCGGGCAAATCGACGCAGATCTACCTCCTGAAACGCTGGCTGGAGCTGCAACGAGCGAAGGTCTTCTTCAGCGAGTGGAACTCCTCGGCCTTGGTCAAGAACGCCACCAGCAAGGGCAAGAAGCGGGAGTTGCTCACGCCGACGACGTTCAGTTTGATTCACGCCACCGATTTTGCCGATCGTTATGAACGGCAATTGGTGCCGCTCCTGCGCGCCGGGTATCTCGTGCTGTGCGATCGCTACATCTTCACCGCTTTCGCCCGAGATACGGTCCGCGGATGCCCGGCCGAATGGGTGCGGGGCATCTATGACTTTGCCGCTCTGCCGGATCTCGTCTTCTTTTTCAAAGCCAAACTTGAAGTCTCGCTCCAGCGAATTCTCGAAGGGCGCCCCAGCCTGAAGTATTTCGAGGCCGGGATGGATCTGAATTTGGCTTCCGATCCTTACGAGAGCTTCCGCATTTTTCAGGGGCGAATTCTGGAGCAGTACCTCTCCATGAGCACCGAGTTCAAATTCATGGGGATCGACGCCAATCAGCCGGTCGAAGTCCAACAAAACGTCGTTCGGCAACTCGTGGCCTCGAAGATCGACCTGCAGCAGTTTCTCTTCCCCACCAGTTAAGTCTGACCGTTCCCACGACTTTTTCATTTATGCCTCCGACCAAAAGAAAGCCCGCCCATTCGGCGCTTCCCGACACTCAGCGTCAGATTGTGGTGCCGCCCCGGTCTCCGAAAAGATTTTACGATCACGGCATTCCGGGCGTCGATCCGGAGAGGCTGGCCGGCAAATTGATCGTGGTGGAAGGGGCGGATGGATCAGGTCGTTCCACGCAAATCGCCCGCTTGGTCGAGTGGCTCGAGGGCTGCGGACACGCCACCGTTCAAGTGGGCTTGAAGCGCTCGACGCTCGTGAGTGAGGAGTTGGGCCAAGCGCAGCACGGGAACATTCTGAGCCGGATCACCCTGAGTCTGTTTTACGCCACCGATTTCGCCGACCAATTGGAAAACCTCATCCTGCCCGCCCTCAAAGCCGGCTTCATGGTCTTGGCGGACCGCTACATCTACACCCTGATGGTCCGCGACATGGTCCGCGGCATGGATGAGAAATGGCTCGAAAACCTTTATGGCATCGCCGTCATCCCCGACGCCGTGTTTTATCTCAACGTGTCCCCCGAGGAACTGATCCAGCGGAACTTTGCCAAGAATTTGTCACTGGATTTTTGGGAAAGCGGGATGGATCTCGGACTGTCGCGCGACATGTTCGACAGCTTCCTCAAGTACCAATCCCTCGTGGAAAAGCAGTTCAAACGCATCCAAGCGACCTACGGATTCACCATCGTGGATGGACATCGCTCCGTTGATGCGATCAACGAAGAGTTGCGGAAAAAGATCGAGTCGGGGCTGACGGAGTAAGACCGAACGGTCATCGGTTCCGGTCGTCTGCTGCTCGGCCTGGCGGCTTTGGTGAAAACCCAATGGCCAGCCTTGTTGGTGGTATTTGCGCCGGAAGTTCTGGCGGGTCAATTGCCGGATCTCAATCACTTTCCTAAAATCCGAAGCCAGAGAAAGCTTGGTGAGCGCCAACCTGCCTCGCCAACGTCAGCAAATCAGCGCGGCCGGGCCCAATGGGTCAAGTCCACGGCCAAACTGCTGGGCCAAATCGATCAACGGGCCGAAGCTCAAATCGTCCCTTGGCCGCCGGTCTCATGAATGCTTCCTTCCTCGAACCCCATCCTCCGCGCGTCTTGGAGGCCTCTCGCGCCGGTCAGTTCGACGAACTGGAAGTCATTGGCCAGGCCGATGAGACCGAGTTCTTCGAGCTCTGTTTTCAAAAGAAGATGCTCGACTCCCTGGCCGAGTCGATGCCCACGGCCCGCAAAAAGGAAGAGGTGCCTCGCTGGTTCATCTTGGCCGCCAACCTCTCCCTCAAGCTCCACGGTGAAAATTCTTATCTGGGCTTTGAGCGAGTCGTGCGGTGCGGCGGCTTGCTTCAAGCCTTGGATCCGGCCATCGCCTCCAAACATCTGGACCCTCAATCCCAGCAGTGGTTCATCCATTGCCAGGGCTTCAACGACAAGAACGACTACGAACGAACCACCCCCTGCGATCAGGATTTTTTGCGCAAAGTCTCCCGGGATGTGGCGGCCGAGGATTGGCTGTCGTGGTTCAATGGCCCGGTGCAGGAGGTCTTCCAGAGCCACGGCTTTTTCGACCCCGAAGGCCTTTTCATTGGAGACGGCTCCTACGTGTTTGTGCCGGACAATCCCGCCTATGAAGGCTCGGTGCGGATGTGGTTTGATGAGCACAACCATCCGGTGGATTACGAGAAGCTCGACGCGCAGGCACGTCGGAAGGTGGTCCAGAGACGGTGTTACAAGTGGGTCAGCTTGCTGCATCGTCGAGGCCCCAGCTTCGTCTACGCGGCCGTGGCCTTGGTTCCCGGCAACACTCATGAAAACGCCGTGTTGTGGAAGTTGGTCGATCAGTTTGTCCAGCGGGTGGGACGGGGAGTCATGAAGTGGCTGATCTTGGATCGGGGCTTCATCGACGGAGAAGCCCTCAGTCGGTGCAAGACGGAGCACCAGATTGATGTCGTCATTCCGATCAAGAAGAACATGGATCTGTGGACCGACGCTTGGGCCTTGGCCGATCAAGGGACTTGGGAGCTATTGCCTGAACCGGTGACGGGGGTCCCCGCACCGGTGCCGCAACGGCCCGAGGGGATTGTGCGGCGGGAAGCCCAGCGGCAAAAGACCTTGGCCGAGCGGCGAGTTCCCGAGCCCCCCAAGCCGCGCCGAGAAGCCTGCGCGATGGAGGGCTTTACCAGTTGGTCCAGTGCCAGCGTGCCCTTGGAAGTGGTTTTGATCCGCACGGCGGCCCTCCCCGATCCCGAGAAAGATTGGGCTCTGCTGACCACGGCCTCCGGGGTGCCGCCCGCGCGCCTGGTCCAACGCTATGGCCTGCGACCTGAGATTGAAGAACGCCATCGCCAGCTCAAATGCTTTTATGACTTGAGCGATTTTCGTTCCCGCAATTTCAACGCGATCACCGCGCAGATGGTCTTCATCCTGCTGGCCTATACGTTGCGGCAGTGGCAACTGTGGACGCTGCAACAAACGGTCTGGGCGGGCCTGAGTCCGGAACAGTTGCAACAACGGCTCACCTTCCATGCGCAATGGGTCGTGATTTACCATCAATTGGCGTATGTCCAACTGCCGCTAGCCACCTTCACTCGTGAGGTCTTGGAACTGGAAGAGTCAGCGCGAGTCAAGGTCTTGGCCAAGGTCAGAAAGTTAGAGCAGCCGATGTTGGCCCCGGTCGCGCCTCTGCGTCCGCGTCCCCCTTGAACCGGTGATTTCCACCGAGCTTAAAGCGCCTTCTGTCACCCGACGCCCAGAGCGATCTGCGCTGCGAGCTTGGGTCTCCAGTTGGAATTGACGCCTTCCCAACCTGACGGTTCCAACCTTCCCAAGCCTTCGTCGATCTCGATCCGACACGGCGGGTCAGCCCTGCCAACCCAAGCCCCCGTCGTCGGGGGCCTTGGCCTATCGCTGCGGACGGCGGCGTGAATGAACGTCGGGGAAGGTTGGCCGATTTGAAAATCGAGTTGGCCAATCCAGGGGCGAGAGGCAAAAATGCGGACGCATTGATTAGACCAGGCGCGGGAGCGGAGCCGAGCTATGAAAGCTCTGCTCCCTCGGTTCCGGCGCTCCCACCGTGCTTGCGAGCCAAACGGTCACGACGCGAATGACAGAACCCGGTCGGGTGGATTCTCCTGCGATGCCAGGATTGACCAGAATCCGCGCTTGACCCCGGGAATATGAGTCGTTAAGGTCCCGCCCATGATTCTGGGTGTGACAAATCGAGTTCTGGCGGTTGTTGTCGTAGGCGGCGACGCCGTGGAGTTTTGTCACATTTAGAGAAAAATTAATTTTGACAAAAACCCACGGCTGGAAATCGGCCGTGGGTTTTTTAATGAGCCCACGCCGCCAGCCAAGAACTGAAAGACTATGAGCAAAACGACGAAGTCTCCCGCAGCGAAAATGGCGACACCCCGCAAACGTTCCGAAATTGGCCAACCGAAAAAAGGCAGTGAAATTCTCGTCGAAGCTTTGGAGCGTGAGGGTGTCGATACGATCTTCGCCTATCCCGGCGGCGCAAGCTTGGAGTTGCACCAGGCCCTGACCCGGTCGAAGCAAATCCGGACCATTCTGCCCCGGCATGAGCAGGGCGGTTCGTTCGCGGCGGAAGGCTATGCTCGGTCCACGGGCCGAGCGGGCGTCTGCATGGCCACGAGCGGTCCGGGTGCGACCAACCTGGTCACGGCCATTGCGGACGCCTACATGGATTCGGTTCCGCTCGTCGCGTTGACCGGTCAAGTGCCGCAGGCCATGATCGGGCGCGGCGCGTTCCAGGAAACCGACTTTTTCGGCATGACTTTGCCGGTGGTCAAGCACAGCTACCTGATCACCGATATTGCCGACATCCCGCGCATTGTGAAGGAAGCCTTTCACATCGCGCAGACGGGACGCCCGGGGCCGGTCGTCATCGACTTTCCAAAAAACATTCAGCAACAGACGGCCCAGCCGGTCTGGCCTAAGGCCATTGAGATCCGAGGGTATCCGGCGCCCCAGCACGCGGACGACTTGGTCTTGAACGAAATCATCGGCTTGATCCAGAAATCGGAGCGTCCGGTGCTTTACGTGGGCGGCGGCATCATCACCGCCGAAGCGAGCGCGGCGTTGCGCCGCTTTGTTGAGATCACGGGGATTCCGGTCACGACCACGATCATGGGCTGCGGGGTGTTTCCCGAAACTCATCCGCTGTCGCTCCGCTGGCTGGGCATGCACGGCGCGGCCTACGCCAATTGGGCGGTGAGCGGTGAATACAAACTGCGGTCCAAACCAACCGACCCGATGGAATTGGTGGCGCCCGGCGCGGATTTGCTCCTGGCCTTGGGCGTGCGTTTCGACGACCGCGTCACCGGCAAAGTGGACAAGTTCTGCGAGACGGGAACGATCGTGCATATCGATGTGGACCGATCCGAGTTGAACAAGAATAAGCGGGTGCAATGGCCCATCGAGAGCGACGTCAAGTATGCCTTGGAACGGCTGAACAAGATGCTCAGTCAGCATCCGATGGAGAAGAAGTTCACCGCCTGGCACGAGCAGATCGCCGTCTGGAAAGCGCAGGCTCCACTCTCCTATCGTTTGACGGATGAGGTCTTGAAGTCCCAGCACATGCGGGATCACATGCAGGGCAAGGCCGACGAAGTAATCCTGCCGCAGATGGTGATCGAACTGCTTTACGAGCTGACCGAGGGGAACGCCATCATCACTACGGGCGTGGGCCAGCACCAAATGTGGGCCGGACAATACTACAAGTACACTCGTCCGCGGCAGTTGCTGACCAGCGCGGGTTTGGGCGCCATGGGTTACGGTTTTCCGGCCGCGCTCGGCGCCAAGGTCGCGCATCCGGATAAGCAGGTCATTGATATCGATGGCGACGGCTCTTTCCTGATGAACATCCAGGAGCTGGCCACCGCCCACATTGAAAAGATCGCCGCCAAGGCCATCATTCTCAATAACCAGCACCTCGGCATGGTCGTGCAGTGGGAGGATCGATTCTACGCCGGCAATCGCGGGCACACCTACCTTGGCGATCCGGAGAACATGAAACGGATCTATCCCGATTTCGTGGCCGTGGCCAAGAGTTTCAACGTGCCGTCCGAGCGAGTCATGTTCAGGCGGGATCTTCGAGCGGCCCTTCAGCGGATGCTGGATTCCGACCAACCCTACGTGCTCGACGTCATCACGCCCTACACGGAACATGTGCTGCCATTCATCCCGGCGGGACGAACGGTCGCCGACATGATTTACTGAAACGAGGAAGGTCAGGACGATGAACTCAGCCCCGTTTGCGCTGTCCCTCTTTTGCACCGGTGCTTTTCGTTGACGCGTTGAGCGGTGTGTCATAGCGTCGTTCCAAACCAAAGGCTTCCTGCGCCATGACCGTGCGCGGCTCTGGCTCCGAGCCGTCTCGGGAATAACAACGCAGGGGACTCGTTGCCCCGAAGAAACTCTGAAATCCTGCTGAGGACATGAAAGGAATCGATATGAGAAGAATAGGAAACATCACTCTGATAACCCTGGCTCTGCTGACCCTCCTTGGCCTGATGTCGTCTCGGGCAAGAGCGGCGGATGTGCTGACTCCCAGCCTGCTCAAACTCTCGATTTATACCAATTTGCCCGGCGGCAACGTCGCCGAATTCACCAGCGATGCGACCTATCCGGCGAGTCCGGGCGAGGTTCGGTTCCTCCGGTCGTTCAACACGCGGGACGCGGCGCCGACCGATGCGCTGCAGAATTTCGGCGGCCGAGTCGAAGGGTTTGTGACCCCGCAAGAGTCCGGCGAGTTCATCTTCTTCCTGAGCAGCGATTCGGCTTCCCAACTCTGGCTGGGGTCGAACGAATCGGAATCGACCGCCTCCCAGATTGCGGAAGAGCTTGATCGCGGCGATCCCTTCATGGAGCCGGATACCGGGGATTTGGCCACGTCCGCTCCGATTCCGCTGACCGCAGGCAAGCGCTACTTCATCATGGTGCTCTACAAGGGGAACGCCCTGGCCGGAAACGACACGGATTATGCCAAAGTGGCTTGGCGCAAGGTGGGAGATACGACCCCCGCCGCCACCTTGAAACCGATTCCGGCGGCCTTCCTCTCGACCATGGCCGATCCGGCGAAAGCACCGAAATTCAGTATCACCCAACAACCGGCCAATGTGACGGCCGAAGAAAACTCCCGGGCAACCTTGTCCGTGGCCATCGACCTGCCCGCGACCAACTACGTCTGCATTCAGTGGCAGCGAAATGGCGTCAGCATCCCAGACGCCACCGGGACCAATTACGTCCGCTTCATGGACAAGGCTGATAACGGAGCCAAATTTCGCGCCTTGATTTCCGTCCCGGGAGCGTCCGTCACCAGCACTGAGATCACAGCCACGATTTCCGAAGACAAGACCAAACCGACTCTGACTGCGGCTAAAGGGGGACCGAACCGACCGGAAGTCCTGTTGACGTTTTCCGAACGGGTCAGCCCGGCTTCGGCCACGACGGTGGCGAACTACAAGATCGCGAGTCCGAACGGCACCGCGCTGGGAGTCACGGACGCGATCTTGTCCGCAGATCGAACCCAAGTGACGCTCAAAACCGCCGCGCAGACGTTCGGAACCGAGTACACGGTGACCGTGAACAGCCTGGCCGATGTGGCGGTGACGCCGAATACGATCACGGCCAACAGTCAGATCAAGTTCTTTGCCCGCGGACCGCTTTTGCAGGGTGCGGACGGCTTTGTGATCTGGGAAGCCGAGGATTACGATCGTAATCTCGACGGTCTTTGGGTGGAGGATATCGAGCGCGGCCTTGCCTCGGGTGGTGTTTCCATGGTGAACCGAAATGGCGCCGGCGGAAGTGAGAACAATACCAAACTGGAATACGACATTTATTTCCCCAAGGCCGGCACCAATATCATTTGGTGGCGATTCAGCGGCAACGACGGCAACGACGATTCCGCCATTATCCATTTGGATGGGGCGCGGCCCGTGGCCCGGGAAGCCGGCAATTTAGCCGTCATTGGCGGCACGGGAACCAGCCTCACTTCCGCATGGGGATGGATCGCGGCCCCGTTCGAGGGCGGCGGACAGATGACCTTTGTGATCGAGACGCCGGGCGTCCATTCCATCGCCATCGCGCGCCGCGAAGACGGCTCCTACGTGGACAAGTTCGTCATTACGACGGATCCCAATTTCAATCCGACGACCGGATTCGGAGTCTTGGGCCCTGGCTCCACGCTTCGCCAAGGCGAACCGCTTCCGCCAGGCGCGGCCGTTCAAATCACGGCTCAACCCGTCAGCTCGAACGGAGTGGAAAATACGTCGCTCACTCTGTCGGCCGCCGCGTCGATCCCGACCGGCTTCCTCTTCACCTACCAGTGGCAGCGCAAACAGGGCGCCAGTTTTGTCGATCTTCCGGGATTGACCGGAACCAATTTGGTGCTTAACCCCCTCACGATGGACTGGAATGGCGCGGTGGTCCGGATGCGCGTGATTGCCGCTGGAGACGTCCAGTACACCGGTGAAGCGACCATCACCGTGGCCCCCGAGACCATCCCACCGGAGCTGGTGCGGGCCACTGGGTCGGCTCTGAAATCGGAAGCGGTCATCGTTTTTTCTGAGGCCGTCACTCAAGCATCGGGACAGAATGTGTCCAACTACAAGATCGCCGCGGCGTCCGGTGCGGCGCTGACCGTGCAATCGGCCGTATTGATGCCCAATGGCCGCACCGTCGTGCTGACGACCGGCGCGCAAACCGTCGGCACCAAGTACACGGTCACGATCAATGGCGTGGTCGATACCGCGGCCAAGCCGAATCCCCTTGTCAATGGCCAGATCCGCTTCTACAGCCTGGGTGCCCGGCAGCCGGAAGGAGCCGACGGCCTCCTCGTGTGGGAGGCGGAGGATTACGATCGAAACCTGGGCGATCTCTGGGTGGTGAATCGCCTCCGCGCCACGCCCTCCACGGGCGCGTCGGTGGTCGCCCCGAATGGTTCCGGAAGCGCCGAAGTCAACAAAGTCGAGTATGACCTCACCTTCACCAAGACCGGCATTCACATTCTATGGTATCGAGCCAGCAGCGACAGCGGCAGTGACGACTCGGCCTGGCTCCATGTCGATGGAGCGCGCCCGCCCAATCGGACCGCGGCCAATCAGGCCAGCATGACCGGCTACAATTCCATACCCGACTTCGTCTGGCGGAGCAATCCGCAGGATGGCGGTGGTCAAATGACCTTCGATATTCCAACCGCCGGGGTTCACGCGATCGGATTGGCTCTTCGAGAAGACGGAGCGTTCTTTGACAAGTTCGCCATCACCACCGATCCGACCTTCAATCCAAATAACTACGGTCCGTTCGGCCCGCCGGAAACGCGAGCGGGAGCGCCGGCTTTGCCGACGATCTTGATCAGCTCGCCTCTGACCAACTCTCAATTCAACGCGGGCGTTGAGATTCCGGTGACGGTTCAAGTTTCCGCCACCACCCGCGTGATCACCAAGGTGGAATTCCTCCTCGGGGCCACGAAATTGGGCGAAACCACGGCCAGTCCGTACAACTTCACTTGGCAGAATGCGCCGGTGGGGACCAATAACATCACAGCCAGGGTGGTCGATGACGTGAGTGACTCGGTGCAATCGCTGCCTGTGGCCGTGATTGTGACGCAGGCTCAGGGCGTTTCCCTGACGGCCGCTCGCGGAGCGACCGGCGTGACTCTGACTTGGACGGGTGGAACTGGACCTTACGTGGTCCAGAAGAAATCAAGCCTTTCGGACGCCGCGTGGGTGGACGTCCTGACGACGAGCGACCTGACAGCGACCGTGCCGTTCGCGGGCGCGACGGGATTCTTCCGAGTTCGCGCACCATAGCGCGCGGGTCTTGGACCGGCGGCTGGAATCGAAAAAGCAAAAGACCAGGCTTCGGCCCGGTCTTTTGCATTGCGGAGCGTGGGGAGCACACGCGCCCTCGCGTGTTCCGACCGGCGCCCCGCCGGTCGGAATGAAGCCCCAAAATTAGTCACTTAACGGTGACTCGTTCGATCACGTTTAGGTAGTTGGCGAGGACGCCGACCACGGCACACGAGGGCGCGCGCGCGCCCCATTTCAATTGAACCGTTGCGGCTAATTCGACGGAGCGGCCGCTTCTTTTTCCCAAGGCACGATCCACTTGTAAATGGTGTGCCCGTCCTGCTCGCCGTCCTCCAGGCGATGCACCTGCAAAGGTTTGGCTCCGCGCATGTCAAAATCATGCGAGACGATGCGCGAGCCCGGTTTGAGCTTCTCCAGTTGCGGCATGAGCTTCACGTTCAATTCAGGCAGCAAATAGAGCGTCACCACGTTGGCCTCCCGGAGATCCAGAGTGAAGATATCCGCTTGTCTGATCGTCACCAAATGCTCGACTTTGTTCGACTTCACGTTGGCGAGGGATTCCTTGATTCGTTCGGGGTCGATGTCAAAGCCGTAGGCCTTGACTCCAAATTTCTTCGCGGCCGTGACGACAATCCGTCCGTCCCCGCAGCCCAGGTCGTAAACGATGTCGCCCTTCTTGACCTCGGCCATTTCGAGCATTTTGTCCACGACCGACTGCGGCGTCGGCACGAAGATCACGTCGGGCTCGCGGGCTGGCGCGGCGGCTACGGGTGCGGCTGGCACGCTCGTCGTTGCGGGAGCGGAGTGCGGTTTGGATGAAGCCTGGTCCGTCGAACGGCAGGCGGTGAGTCCTGTGCCGAGGCACAGACCAAGGGTGGCGATGAAGTAGGATCGTCGCATAGAGAGGTGTTGACCGGGCTGAATGTTGTTCGGGATCAATGAATACGCGGCCAAACCGCCCGGGTGGAGTTAGCTGCCTTCATGGTTGTGCTTTATTAGCCTTCGAAGAGCGCGAAAGCAAGGATTTCGTGGTGCGGCCCGGCGGCACGCCTTCAACTCAGCCGTTAGCATGCAGTCAGGACTGGGGAGCATGCGCGCCCTCGCGTCTGCCGACCGGTGTCCCGCCGATCGTAACGAAAGCCCAATTCAGTCACAAATCGGCGACTGCTTCGCCGGCACTTATGTGGTCGGCGAGGGCGCCGACCACCGGACGCGAGGGCGCGCGCGCTCCCCATTTCGAATGAATCGATACGGCTCCGCAACTCCGATCGCCGGGCCTCGTCACGGCCTGACCAGTCGGCGCGGGTCGAGAGTGCGGGCTCTGACCGCCGATTGCGGTGCATGCACCGCGAGACAGCCGACATAGCTCGCGGCGGGCGTGAAGTCGAACAGGGTCCATTCCGCGGCTGGCCCGGGCTTGCCCTCGACGGTCACGACTCGGGGCGCTTCATCGGAGCGGAGCGTCACTTCGAAGTGGCTTAAGGGGACGCTCAGACCAGAGCCCAGTGCCTTGAGACAGGCTTCCTTTCGGGTCCAGCCACGAAGAAACGCCGACAGCCGTTCCTCGCCCGTCAATTCGTTCAAGATGGAACGTTCGGCCGACGTAAAGAAGCGTTCACTGATCGCCGCGGCTTCGGGAATGTTCCGTCGCCTTTCGACATCCACACCCACGGGCGCATGCCGAGCGAACGCCAGCGACAGGACCGATCCGGAATGGGCGAGGTTGAACTCGATCGAACCGCGCGCGAGCGATGGTTTGCCCCGAGCGCTTCTGACGATTTCAATGCACCGGGGCGAAATCCCGGTGTAGGCCGCGAGCAAGTGCCTGATCAATGATGCGCTGTAAATCGCGCGATGACGATCGCGCTCGAAGCGGAAGCGATCGGCACGTTCGAGTTCCTCGGCGGAGAGAACGGATTGGAGTGCCGGGTCGGGTGGCGACGCCAAGTCGAGCTCGACCGACCAGAGGTGCGCTTCGCTCCCGACGAATCGAAGCGCGCCCCACGTTTCGGCGGAAGGAAGCTCAGATCCGGTGCTCGTCGGCGTCGATGTAATCGACGAATGTTTGAAGGTCATCCCGATGGCCGAGATTGGATTGCTCCTTGCGCATCTGGAGTCGGGCCTTGAGCTGGGGATCATCCTGTTTGCCGTGATTGAGCAGCGCGTCGCGGTGCGCGGTCTTATCGGCGTCCGATTTGTGGACGTTCTTCATCACCCAATCGCAAACCTCGCCATCGGTGATCGTGTTCTTCACCACCTCGATGACCTGTTCGGCGGTGAGATCCGCCGCTTTCAGCCAGGCTCCGTCAAACCCTTTGCCGAAATTCTCCTGGTAATCGGGGGGCAGTTTGCCAGCCAAATGCAGGCGGACCTTATCCACAAATCGCGGCAGATAGGTCCAGCCAGCCATGACTTCCCGCGGACTTCGCGGGTAGATGATCTTTTCCATAGGACTATTTCCAGGGCGAGTAATCCGTCGCTTTCAGGAAGACCGACTTGACGCCGCCGCTCACCGTCAATCCGCCACCTGCTTTTTCTTCGGAGGTCTTGCGCGCCGCCACCCAGTCCGGATCCGCCCCAAACGCCTTGAACGAAGCGGCCGCCGCCTCGCGGCTGCGGTGCCCCAGGAAGTAGATGAGGGTGTCATCAGCTCCTTTTTCACCCGCCATCGGAGTCCAATAGCCGACGTTGGTCATGCCGTGTTTCTTGAACAGGGCCACGGTATGGTCGCGAAACCGGGCGTTGAGCGCGCCTAATCTTCCGGGTCCCGCCGTGTAGGTGCGCATTTCGAAGACGCGCTCACCGGTGCCGGCGGCCGGTTTGATTTCCGGCGAGTAATCAGTGGCGCTCAGGTAGGCGGTGTCGGCTTTGGCGACCAGTTTGCCGTTGGCCTCCGACGCCTTGTAGGCGGCTTGCCAGTCGGGATCGGCCATGAATGCTTTCCAGGACTTCTCGCGCGCTTCGCGGCTCGGGTAGGCCAGGAGGTAGATGATCTTGCTCTCCGGGTTGTCGATGGGCGACCAATAGCCGATGTTGACCATGCCATGCTTCTCGAAGAGCTTCAGCGTGTGATTCCGAAATCGGGCGTGGAGTTCTTCGAGCTTGCCGGGTGCGGCGTAGTAGGTTCGCATTTCGAAGCAGCGGGTATCCGGGGCGGCTAGAGCTGTCGGGCCGAAACTCAGGGCGGAGAACATCAGGATCGGAAGGAGGATTTTTTTCATAAGGTGTTTGCTCAGATGACAAAGAGAATGCCACCGTCAAATGGGCCGACTGTCAAAGAAAAACGGTCACGACTTATGATTGTCGGCGAAGCCCGACTGGGTTAATAATCTGCAAAACCTCTTGAACAAAGGATCACTATGAAGAACTTCGCTCGCTGGATGATGATTTTAACCCTGGCCCTCGGCCGGGCCGCGGCTGCCGATTGGGCCGAGTATCCCGCCTCTCCCGGTCCCGGACAGGGCAAACACATTGTCTTTGTCACCGGCGATGAAGAATACCGGTCCGAGGAGGGCATGCCCATGCTGGCCAAGATCCTGGCGGCCCGGCACGGTTTCAAATGCACGGTCCTCTTCGCGCTCAATCCCGCCGATGGCACCATTGACCCGAACAATCAGACCAATATTGTCGGGCTGAAGGCTCTCCAAAACGCCGACATGATGGTGATCTTCACCCGTTTTCGCGAGCTGCCCGACGACCAAATGAAGTACATCGTGGACTTCGTCAATTCAGGCAAACCGATCATTGGCCTGCGGACCGCCACCCATGCCTTTGACATCAACCGCAACAAGGAGAGCCGGTATGCGAAGTGGACGTGGAATGGCAAGGAATGGCCCGGCGGGTTTGGACAACAGGTCTTGGGCGATACTTGGATCAACCACCATGGCAATCACGGGAAAGAGAGCACTCGCGGCATCATCAACCCCGCGCTCAAGGATCACCCGATCCTCAAAGGTGTCGCAGACATCTGGGGAGCGACGGATGTCTATGGAGTGATTCATTTGCCCAAGGATGCTCAGGTGCTGGTCCATGGACAGGTCCTCCAAGGCATGAACCCGACTGACGGGCCGGTAGATGGACCGAAAAACAACCCGATGATGCCGCTCATCTGGATCCGCAATCACCAGACCGCGAGCGGCTCCAGCGCGCGGGTCTTGACGACGACGATCGGGGCGGCGTCGGATCTTGAGAACGAAGGTCTGCGGCGCGTGCTCGTCAACGCCTGCTATTGGGGAGTCGGCCTGGAGAACAAAATTGCGGCTCGGAGCAACGTCGAGTACGTCGGCGAATTCAAGGCGACCTACTTTGGCGGGGGCAAGTTCAAGAAGGGCGTCAAGCCGTCCGACCTGGAGTTCAAATAATCTTGGAGTCTGTTCTGAGTTTTCAAAGACGCGCTTAGCCGTCAGTGTGCAGTCCAAATTGGGGAGCATACGCGCCCTCGCGTGTGCCGGCCGGCGCCCCGCCGGTCGGAATGAAAGCCCAATCCAGCAGCCAAACGGAGACGCGTTTGCAGGCGCCGGTGTGGTCGGCGAGGGTGCCGACCACCGCACGCGAGGGCGCG
This sequence comes from uncultured Verrucomicrobiota bacterium, assembly GCA_964355375.1. Taxonomy (GTDB): domain Bacteria; phylum Verrucomicrobiota; class Verrucomicrobiia; order Limisphaerales; family SIBE01; genus CAYHFE01. Next base: position 1,680 of record CAYHFE010000020.1, on the reverse strand, counting down.
TGCGCTCCCCATCTCAACTGAATCGTCACGGCTTAGCGTAGGGATGCAATCGGATCAAGCGCCTCGTCGATCCCAAGCCCTGTCCGCTCCTTGGTCCGCTGGTGAATCAAGGACGGGCGGTCGGCGAAACCATGTTGATCGTCACGCTGAGCTCGCGGGCGGTGGCTCACGTTCAGATGTGGGGAGATCGATCTGCTGTTCTCGCGCCACTTGCCGAATGAATTCGCGCACCAAATCCTGCAACCGCTCCGAAACCTGCCTCGCATACTTCAAGACCAGGGCCAACTTGTCGGGGTCGAGCTCCAGATCGTAAGCGTGAACAAAAACGTGACGAAAGCTCTTCAGTTCATGCAGCGGGAGCTTCAGGTCGTGGGGAACGAGCGCGGGACGGACTCCTTCAATTCGGATGGCCAATCGATTCAGAAGCGCTCCGTGCCAGCCTTGTTCGTCATCGATGTTATTCTCAAAGGCTTTCGCCACCCGCAGGCCCATCTGTTCGAAGGCGTTGTACATCCGGCACAGTTGATGACCGCAGCCCTCGTAGGCGATCTCCTGTCGCATCTCGAAACGACTGTCCGCTTTCCGACAGGCCTCCAATATGACCCGACAGTCATCCAACATTTCGTCTCGGAGCGTCTGGAGAGCTATGCCGTCCATACTTCACCCTCTCGCAGAATCTTCTCGCGGAATCGGCACCGATCCAGAATCACGACATCGACTGGTCGGTCCAGTCGTTGCATGAGCGCGGAACCCAGTTGCCATGAGTTCATCCGGGCGGGTTCCTCAAAAAGCGCCAGATCGATGTCGGAACGATCATTGAAGACTCCCGGTTTCACAAGTGAGCCGAAGAGAACGCACGTCTGCCCTGGAATCAACTCGGCCAGCGCTTCGCGAAGGTGTTTCCGGGTCTCTTCACAAACTTTCAAGCGGCGCATCTGGCGCGACAGATCGCGTTGTTGCAGCAAAGTCACTCTAACTCAGTGATAACCGAACCCCGATGCGAATCCTAGGAAAAGAATTCGTGCCAATGAAGGGCTGAAGGCCAGGCCGATGATAGCCCAGGGCAAGCGAAGTGAGACTAGCGCCGCCCTGTGTCCTTGAATCAGAATGAATTCAAGCCCGGAAAGGTGGCAGAAAACCTCACGCCGGTTTCAGCGGCTTTGCGCCGAGGATGAGCGCTTCCACTTCGACCGACACACGTTTGGCCTGCTCTCTGGCATCTTGGATTGCTACGAGCGCGGCTTGGCGGGCTTCGGCGATCTCGCATTGAATTCGTTTGGGAACTTCTGGGATTGGAATCGTCAGCAGGTTTTCAACGTAGAGCCGTTGTTTGACTGCTCCAACGCGGTGAAACTGAATGAGCTTGATGAAAAAGTCGGTTGTGACCAGAACCGCGACGAAATCTGGTATTAGGCTTTCCTCACGGATGCGCCAGACCTGATATTCTGGGCTGGTTATCGCGTCTGCTTCCACTTCTGGCACGATCCCCAGTGACCCGACTGATGAGCGCGTTGGATTGTGTGAGCCGCAACGCCATGCTCGCCCAGCAACCGGTCCACCCGAATCCAGGCCGGTCGGTGGGCCGGCGCCGCCAAATACCAAGCAAAACTGCTTCAAGGATAACTCAGCAACCGGTCTGCCGCGCCCAAGAGCTTGGCCCGCACCGGATTCAAATGCACG
>CAYHFE010000019.1:0-30859 GCA_964355375.1 uncultured Verrucomicrobiota bacterium | reverse complement strand
TTTCATGATAGGGCACCCAGACTGGCACGGGTGGAGACCCAGATCAGCCGATGCCTCGTGGCTCCTGCCGGCTTCGTCCCGGTCGATGCTCGTTCAGGCTTGGCAGAAACGTGATTCACTCTCTATAAAGAGCCTGATTCCCGCGGTGATTTCCGGCCGTCTCGTGACGGAGTATTGATTTCAACCGGGATCGTTGCCTCATGCGCACCAATCTGGAACTCGTCTTCCGCCCGCCCCGACGGGCGGTTATCCCAGGCTCCTCGAGGTCGTTCGGGTGAACTATCCCAGCCCAACTGTTTCCCGATGAACGTGCCGATTTCGTTTCAGGACATTCGGGCGATCTCCTTTGATGTGGGGGGGACATTGCTCGAACCGTGGCCTTCCGTGGGGCAGGTGTATGCCGAGGTCGCCGCCCGGTGCGGGGTGCCGCATCCGGATGCGGACGCGTTGAATCGGCAGTTCGCCCTGGCCTGGATGCGGAAAGCTCATTTCGACTACTCCGAGTCCGCCTGGTTTCAATTGGTGAGAGAGTCCTTCGGAGCCAGCGGGTCCTCGCTCACCCCCGAATTCCTGACCGAACTCTATCAGCGCTTCGGAGAGCCGGACGTCTGGAAGATCTATGACGACGTTCTGCCCACGCTCGATTTTCTGGCCAGCGAAGGGATCAAGCTCGCGGCGATTTCGAATTGGGACAATCGACTTCGGCCGCTCCTGCAACGCTTGAAGCTGGCGAGTTATTTTGAAGTGATCGCCGTCTCGGGGGAAATCGGCTTCCACAAGCCGTCACCGGTGATCTTTGAGCAAGCGGTTCGGCAGCTCGGCTTGCCGGCCCAGGCGGTTCTGCACGTGGGAGACAGCGCCACCGAGGATGTGGAGGGCGCGCAATCGGCCGGACTATCCGCCTTGCGAGTCGATCGTCGCGGCCCGATTCCGGATGCAGACGGAGACGGAATTCGATCGTTGCGGGAGCTGGAGAAATGGTTCGGGCCGACCACCGGCTAGAATTGCGCAATAAGAGCAGGTAACCCAAGTGGAAGAGGTCCTTATACCTGCCATGTGTGGGTTGACGCGGATCGCTCTTTAGTTGTTAGATTGCGCCCGGTGAAACCCTGAACGGACGCCATCATCAACCGTCTGGCGCGCGGTGGATGGGTCATGCTCGGGGTGGGTGAGCGGGTCCGTGGATCCAGAATCTTCTGGCCTGCGGTCTTGGCTCCAGCGTTGGTTTGCGTCACTCAAATGAAGATCATTCTAAAGTTTTTCCAATCCTCGCTTGGGAAAAAGTACATCATGGCCATCTCGGGCTTGGCCCTGTTTGCCTTCGTGATCGGACACATGCTGGGCAATCTGCAGATTTTTCTCGGACCCGAGCCGATCAACCGCTACGCCCACTTTCTCCAATCGACCCCCGAGCTGCTCTGGGTCGCCCGTTTGGGCTTGCTCACCTTGGTCGCGCTGCACGTCTGGTCGGCCATTCGACTCTCGATGGAAAACAAGGCCGCCCGCCCGGTCGAATATGACGGGAGCGCCGCGCCGGTGGCCGCGAGTTACGCCTCCCGCACCATGCTCATGAGCGGGTTGATCGTGGCCGTGTTCATCATTTATCACCTGCTGCATTACACGGTGAAGGTGCCAGCCTTGAACTTGACCGGGCGGGACTTCAAGACTCTGCTCGACCCCGCGACCCAGCACCCCGACGTTTTCCGGATGATGGTCACGGGTTACTCCAATGTCTGGGTCTCGGGCTTTTACATCCTGGGCGTCGGGTTGCTCTGCCTGCACCTGAGCCACGGAGTGAGCGCATTGTTTCAATCGTTGGGCCTGAAAAACCGAAGCCTGGGGCCGCTGATCGATCGCTTGGCCGTCATCGCCGCCGTCCTTATTTTCCTCGGCAACTGTTCCATTCCCATCGCGATCTTGCTCGGCTATGGAAAATGATCTTCGCCTCTCGTCATGAATCTCGACGCTAAAATTCCTTCCGGCCCGCTCGATAAAAAATGGGACCGCTACCGGCTGGAAATGAAGCTGGTCAATCCCGCCAACAAGCGGAAATTCGACGTCATTGTCGTGGGGTCGGGACTGGCCGGGGCTTCGGCGGCCGCGTCACTGGCGGAGCTGGGCTACAACGTCAAGTGCTTCTGTTTCCAGGACAGCCCCCGGCGCGCCCATAGCATCGCCGCCCAGGGCGGGATTAACGCCGCCAAGAATTACCAAAACGACGGCGACAGCGTTTTCCGACTGTTTTACGACACGATCAAAGGCGGGGATTTCCGGGCCCGGGAAGCCAATGTCTATCGGCTGGCCCAAGTCAGCGCGAGCATCATCGATCAATGCGTGGCCCAAGGCGTGCCGTTCGCCCGCGAGTATGGCGGCTTGCTCGCCAACCGGTCGTTTGGCGGCGCGCAAGTATCGAGGACGTTTTACGCGCGCGGTCAGACCGGCCAGCAACTCTTGCTCGGGGCCTATCAGGCGCTCTGCCGCCAGATCGGTTTGGGCAGCGTCAAGATGTATCCACGGACGGAAATGCTCGACGTGGTCGTGGTGGAAGGTCAGGCCAAAGGGATCGTCGTGCGCGATTTGATCAGCGGAGCGATCTCCTCGCATGCGGCCGACGCCGTGGTTCTGGCGACCGGCGGATATGGCAATGTCTTCTACCTTTCGACCAACGCCCGCGGCTGCAACGTCACGGCCATCTACCGCGCTTACAAAAAGGGCGCGGCCTTCGCCAACCCGTGTTATACCCAGATCCATCCCACCTGTATCCCGGTCAGCGGGGATCATCAGTCCAAGCTCACCTTGATGTCGGAGTCCCTGCGCAACGACGGACGGGTTTGGGTGCCCAAGAACAAAGGAGCCCAACGGCGGCCGCAGGAGATTCCCGATAGCGAGCGGGACTATTTTCTGGAACGGAAGTACCCGAGCTACGGAAACCTGGCGCCTCGGGATATTTCCTCCCGGGCCGCCAAAGAGGCCTGCGATGATGGTCGCGGGGTTGGGCCGGGCGGATTGGGTGTCTATCTGGACTTTGCCGATGCCATCAAGCGGCTCGGCGAAAACACGATCCGAGAGCGTTACGGCAATCTCTTCGACATGTATGAGACTATCACCGGAGAAAATGCCTACCAGACGCCGATGCGCATTTTTCCGGCCGTCCACTACACCATGGGCGGACTTTGGGTGGACTACAATTTGATGAGCAACCTCCCGGGCTTGTTTGTGCTGGGGGAAGCGAATTTTTCCGACCACGGCGCCAACCGCCTGGGCGCGAGCGCGCTCATGCAAGGATTGGCCGATGGCTATTTCGTCCTGCCTTACACGATTGGACATTACTTTGCGTCCACGAAGCCGTTGAAACCCCCGACCAGCCATGCGGAATTCAAGAAGGTTGAAGAGGTTGTCAAAGCTCGCACGCAAAAGCTCCTGTCGATCCGAGGGAAACGAACGGTGACGTCGTTTCACCGGGAGCTGGGCAAACTGATGTGGGACAAGTGCGGCATGGCTCGAAATGAAGCCGGGTTGAAAGAGGCCTTGAAGCGGATCCCGGAACTGCGCCGCGAGTATTGGGACAATGTCAACGTGACCGGGGAGAATCTGGAGTTCAACCAAGCGCTCGAGCAAGCGGGCCGCGTCGCGGACTACATGGAATTCGCGGAACTCCTTTGCACCGACGCCCTGACCCGGCGCGAATCCTGTGGCGGGCATTTCCGAACCGAGTTTCAGACGGACGATGGCGAAGCGCTGCGCGATGACGAGGCCTTCGCATTCGTTTCCGCCTGGGAGTTTCAGGGAATCGATCAGGCGCCCGTCCTGCACAAGGAACCGCTCGCCTACACCGAAGTGAAGTTGTCCCAGCGCAGCTACAAATGAGATTCAGACCACTCCATTGTCCCCAGCCAACGGTTTTGCCTCGCCTGGTCAAACCAGAGGTCCGCCTCCCATTTCGCTCACCGCTTTTCCGACCTGTATGAACTTGACGCTCAAAGTGTGGCGGCAAAAGAACGCCGCAACGACCGGCCGATTCGTGGAGTACCAGGCGAAGAACATCATTCCGGACATGTCGTTCCTCGAAATGCTCGACGTCGTCAATGAGGGGCTGATCGAGCGCGGCGAAGACCCGATGGCCTTTGACTCCGATTGTCGAGAAGGAATCTGCGGCATGTGTTCGCTAGTGATCAACGGCGTGCCCCATGGGGGACATCGCGGCACGGCCACCTGTCAACTGCACATGCGCCATTTCCAGGACGGGCAGAGCATCACGATCGAACCGTGGCGAGCCCAAGCCTTTCCACCCATCAAAGATCTGGTCGTCGATCGGACCGCTTTCGACCGGATCATTCAGGCGGGAGGATTCGTGGCCGTCTCGACCGGTGGGGCGCCGGATGGCAATGCCATTCCGGTTCCGAAAGAGGCCCAGGAATTGGCCATGGATGCCGCCGCTTGCATTGGTTGTGGAGCCTGCGTGGCGGCCTGTAAGAACGCCTCGGCCATGCTGTTTGTGTCCGCCAAGGTTTCCCACCTCCGGCTCTTGCCCCAAGGCGAGGTCGAGAAAGACCGGCGCGTCATGAACATGGTCACGGCCATGGATGAGGCCGGGTTCGGCGGTTGCACCGTGACCGGTTCCTGTGAAGCGGTCTGTCCCAAAGAAATCAAACTGACCTTCATCGCCCAAATGAATCGCGATTATCTGGCCGCGATCTTCAAATAGCGCTGAAACTCAGGTCGGCTTCGGCTCCCTCTCGCGGGGACCAAGGGCGTTCCCTGACACGGGCTCAGGTCAATGCAGGACGCCGCCCGTTTCCATCTCCGTCACCAAATCTTTCTCGGCCAAGACCCAATCTTTGAGACTCAAGGGACCGTGATTGAGCTTGTCGCGATACAGTTCAAACGCATGTTGGCGGACCATTGCTTTCGTCACACCTGGGGTGAACGGTTCCGGTTGCATGGTGACTTCAGGTTGCTCGTGTTTCATGGTGTTGTCCTTTCGGTGTTGCCCTAACTTAAGCCGTTCGCCCGGGTTTTCAACTCGCCAACCGAGGGTTCCTGACGGTCCGGCATCGCCGGCGCCATGCCGCGTATCCCAACAGCGCCAAAGCCGCGGCCACCCCATATTCGCGCGGTTCCGGAACGGCGCTGAAGCTTTGCCCCGAATTCGGGGAACCCGGGGAATCGTCAGAAAAGACCGCCCAGGTGAAATCCGCATATCTCCAACCCAATCCGTTTAATCCGAGCGACGCTCCCGACGTCGTCGCACTCGATTCCGAAACGCCGATATCGGTCGAGGTCAACCCGCTGGCCGCGCCGGCGCTCGCCGTGAAAGAACCTTCGTAGCTGAGAAACTGCAGCACCGTGCCGCTCTGATCGAGGGAGAATCCATCCCGGACGCCATTCTGCAGGCCGGAAATCAGTTTGCTGTAAAACTTGAAATCACCCGCCGTCGAGCCCGCCGTAAACGTGTTCAGTTTGTGGGTCCCATACGCAGCTCCGTCGCTCCCACGGTACAGGCTGAGGGTGACGCTAGACAAATCGGTGAACGAGGCTGGCGCCACCAGCTCCACAAACTCGCCCACGTCCGTCCCGGAATTATCGTAATGAAACTCATTGACCCAGATGAGTTGGGCAGGGGTGTTGACCGTCAGAAATGCGGCTGTGATGAGCCTGGGGATTAGACTATTCATACAACGCTCTAAACTCCTTCTAAATTTTGGAGTGAACTCACTCCTCCTTGATCGAGCTCGATTTAACGAGCTCGCTTTCGATTAATCAAGCTGAAACTGCCCGCGCAAAAAACTGCGGGCGCATCTGTGAATGAGGAGAGCCGCCGCACCGCATTTGTTCTCCTCCTCCTGTGAGGAACGAGCCGGGACCCAGGACGGAATTCTCCGAAAGATCAGCTTTGAATCCCTGGACCTTCCAGCGGTGGGGCGAGACTCTGTCGAGCCCTGGAATCCTGATCGACCGAGAAGTCACGGCTCGATTCACTGTCGAAATACTGCGTGCGCCCCGTCAGCCGTGCGCTATGATTTTCCCATGTCCATCGCCTACCGCGAATTGCTCCACGCCGTCGCGCACCACGTTGAAGACCTGAAAAGGCAGGGCGTCCGCCATTTGCCCCTGGAACCTCAAACGCTCGCCGCGCTCGACACCGCACCTCGCGCCCGAATCGCGAAGCCTCCCACACTCGCTCCGACCCAAGGCTCCCTTCGTCCCGCCCCAGCTCCGATCACGCCGGCACCGCCACCACAATCCCGGCCTTCGTCGGCGCCGACGGAGGCCGCGACAGACCAACCCGTGGCCCACGCGGCCGCGGCCTGGTCGGAAGTTCCGGCCGCGGGGCCGATCCTGACCCCCGAGGCCAAAGTGGCGGCGATGGCCGAACTGCGCGCGCGCGCCCTTGTCTGCGCGAAATGCCCACGCTTGGTCGGAACTCGCCAGAACGTGGTTTTCGGAGTCGGAACCATTCATGCCGATTTGATGTTTGTCGGCGAAGCTCCCGGCGCCGAGGAAGATGTCCAAGGCGAACCCTTCGTCGGCCAGGCCGGGCAGCTTCTGACCCGGATCATCGTGACGATGGGTTTCTCGCGCGAGACAGTTTACATCGCCAATATTTTGAAGTGCCGCCCGGACACGCCCGAACAAGCCGCCGGCAACCGCAAGCCCACGCCGGAGGAGATGCAGACCTGTTTGCCCTACCTTCTCGCCCAAATCGATCTGATCCGTCCCAAAGTGATGGTCGCGCTCGGCGGCACCGCCGTGGTGGGCCTGCTGGGACTCGCCACCGGCATCACCAAATTGCGCGGCCGATTCCAGACTTTTCGCGGGATTCCCATCATGCCGACCTACCATCCGTCGTATCTCTTGCGCACCGGCGCTCTGAGCACGAAACGCGAAGTTTGGGAAGACATGCTGCAGGTCCTGGAAAAACTCGGCGCTCCCATCAGCGAGAAGCAACGGAATTACTTTCTCAAGCCGAGTTGAATTCCTTTTGCCTTCCGCCCGGCCTGGCGACCTGCTGCAAACCGCCCATGGCGTCCAGACTGACCATCGGATTCCTCGGTGCCGGGAAAATGGCTCTGGCCTTGGCCCGAGCCGATCTTCTACAGTGACAAATCGCTAATCCTTGGAAGAAAGAATCTTACAAAAACTCAATCTGGCCGTTGGCACTACATTTCTTGTTTGCCAGCCATTTCTCGTTTGTGATTGTTCGCGTGATTTCAGCCCGATTCGCCCGCCCCGCGTTTCTCGGACCGATTGCCTTCCGGTTCCAAAGTCAGCAACGGCGGCAAGGCGACTCCCACTGCGCCGAAGACTTTGGCGCAGCAACCTCGCACTTGGGAGCGCAGCCAAAACACCTGGCCGTCGTCGTCAATGCGCATCCGCTGCAGCGCCTTCAAGTCCCGCATCACTTCGTTGTGCTCCAAGTCCAAGCCGGCAGTCCGCAGGGACCGATCCAGTTCCTTGAGCAGCACCAAGGCCAGGAAAGTGCAAAACACGTGGCCCCGAATCGTCTCATCCCGCTTGTGAAAAAGCGGCCGCGTCTTGAGGAGCGTCTTGGGTCAGCGCTTGGGTGTCCGGGCTGGACTGGCCGGCGATCAGCGCCAGCGCGTTCGGAGAGAACTTGCTCAGGCTCCTCAGCAAAGCGTCGATAGAACCGTCGGCTTGGAGCTGTTCCACTCGACCGAGGGTGGCCAAAACGCGTTGGCGCGGCTTGTCGTTGGCGCGGACCGATTCGACCAATTGCATAGCGGTAGGAACGGACGCGCTTTAGGCGGACAAACATGGCGGTTTCTATTTGGCACTTAAACGTGGACCGCCTGCCGTTCATGCAACTGGGTAGGATTGAGCTCAGCCCACACTGTTTGTGCCAGCGTCCACAGTTGCCCCTGGCGGAGCGTGAACGCCAAAAGAATAAAGACCATCTGGCCGGTGATCGTGTTGAAATTGCGGGAACGAGAATCGCTCAGGTCATTAAATCTGCATCTCCCTTCGCCTACCGCCCGTTTGCCGGAAAAGGATCATCTGGGGGTGGGACCCGGATTTCTGCAAAATGGACATCCGCCGGCGTAAGCTGGCTCGGTCAGCGGAAACTCTTCGGGAGTTGCATCGGCCGCAAATTGCCGAACTCGTCGAAGTCAAGGTCCTGGGGGCTGTCGAGAGCCTCAAGGTCTTCGTCCGACTGGACCGTGTCCAGGCAAGCTTCGGACGCCTCGAGGTGCTCAAGCGAAAGGGTGTCGGCGATGCGCAGCACTTTGGTTTGGCGCGGGTCGGAAAGCGCCAGCGATCCCAAGGCGTGCGAGATGACTTCGCGGTCGGTCTCGAAGTGGATCGGGATCTTGACGCTGTTCGGGGTCAGCGAGGTCAGCGCGTTGATGTAACTCGTCTGTTTGTCCATCGCCGCGACGAGGCGCGCTGTCGTGAAATCGGCGAACCCGATTCCGATGGCGTTCCCATGAGTTTCCGGGGTCAGATCTCGGGCCATGATCCGGCGAATGGTGATAGAGGCTTTGGCCTTGTCCCCAAGATACGAAGAATATCCATGCACCCCCCGTCCGATGATATTCGGATCCATGCCGGCGCCGCTGATATTCTTGCCGATCCGGTCCACGATCAGCAGGTCGATCTCGGCAAAGGGCAGGCGCGGCATGAGACGGGCGGCTTCGATGAAGAGCGCCTCCTCGCGCGATTCCATCTCGTCCGGTTTCAGCAAGGCCAGGTGGGCAGTCTCATGGAATTGATTCTCCACGATGGCGACGCCGCCCAGAATGGGGGCGTTCTTCAGGACGACGCGGGCGATACTGCGAATGGCCTGTTCATAACCGACCCGGCTGGTGGACAGGTGAAAGGTGGCCGCGCCGGTTCGTTTGCCCAGGCCGATGACGAGCATTTTGAGAACGCCGCTGCCGATCTGGCCGCTGAAGTCCGTGTGCGGTTTGATGCGATTGATCACCACGATGCCATCGGCACGCAGAGCTTCGGCGCTGCAATAAACGGGAATGCCTTCAGGAGTGTGCCCAAGGCATTGCACCTCCATCGCCGCGTGGAGAGGCACTTGGACTTGCGTTTCGGTGATGCCGTACTCCTTGAGCAGTTCGGCCTGTCCTTCGGCGGTGGCGCCCCCGTGGCTTCCCATGGCCGGCACGATGAACGGATGTGTTCCCTTCTCTTTCAGAATTCGGGTGACGGCGCGCACGATGGCTTGCAGGTTCGTGATGCCGCGGCTGCCGACGGCGACGGCAATGCGCGCGCCCTGCTTCAGGCCGCTGGCGATGCCGGAGATGGAAAATTCATGAGCGAGCACGGTCGGAATATCGACGGGGGCCGTGGCGGGATACTTCTGCCGCACACGGATCATGCGGGGAAAGGTCGGGTGCATGGCAATGGATTGGACTTTGCGACGACTACACGGCAGCGACGGGGCAAAGGCAATCACGAAGACACCGGGAAACGCATTTATTGTGTTTACATCGGGCCGGATGGCTGGTATGAAAAACCCAGCGTGAAACTGTCCAAAGCAATGTTCCTTGTCCTGTCCGTTTTGTGTGTTTGGGTGACTTTTTCCGGTTGCTCATCGCTGCGGCCTCCCACTGGGCGGAGCCCCTACGAGGAACAGATTAATCCATGACGAACTGGGTTGATCAGGGATGGGCGGGCGGAATGGGACCTGCTTTTGGTGATTGAGATTAAACTTGAGAAACTATGGATATTTCTTCCGTCGGATCGTTTCAGCTATCTAACCTGAAGGTAGTCACGCCTCGGGCTCAATCTCGACTCCAGCGCCCAGAGGCGACCTCGGAGGATTCCCAACAAGTCGAGAAGGTCGTTCCGCGGAATCGCGACGTCGGCCAGCGGCTCGATGTCCTGGGCAAGGTCCAGCAAGCTTTCGTGTCCGCGCTCCGCACCGGCCAGAACATCGAGCAGCAGGGTTTGTTCAGTCCAATTCAATAGCCAGTTCTGGCGCGAGCGGGTTCGTGCGGCTCAGGTTCCCAGAAGCTGGGCGGGATCGTTTCCTGCAATCGTTTCCAATCCTGATCTTTCGCCGTGGCGGGCACGCCGACATGGGAGTTGTCCGGTGAAGTCAGGGAGCTCTTCTTGATCGTCTCAGAAGCTTCGACAATCTGGCGGTCGATCCAGCGCCAAGCCTCCGCGTGACTGTCCGGAAAGATTACCTCGCTACGGCTCGATAATAGCGGCTCGTCGCCGAGCTGGCACTGGCACTGGCATCGGTGATCTGGGCTGACCCACCGGCATCGAGGATGTTCGTGGAAATGGCGGCCCAGGCAGTCAGGTTAGCCGAGATTTCGAGGACGTAAGTGCCGCCGGGTGTTCCGGTGATGGTGAATTGAAAAGCGCGGTTCGGCTGGACGGACGGAGCGCTGAGGTTTGCCGCCTTCGCTGCGGTGGCTGGGTTGCTCTTGACCGTGAAGGCGACGATGCCGTTGTTGGAATCGAGGGCGTAGAGGCGGCCTCCACCAAAATCGGCCGAACCGGTGCCGTTAATGTTCGCGTTGTCTGTGGGAAAGGCCTCTTGATCGAGCAGCTTGGGCGCATTGGGCAGATCAGCGAGGTTATAGAGACGCATGGTGTCGGGCGTCTCCAATGTGACGCCAGCGAGCAATTGAGTCACGGGGTCCACCGCGATGGCTGTGATCGCGGTCGTCAGGTCGGATGCGCCAAAGCTGTGCCGCGTCGTGCCCGTGCCTGCGGCGAGATCAAAATCGATCAGGCGCAAGGGACGAGCCGAGGCGGTTCCCCAAAAACTGTTGCCCGCGCCGAAGGCCAGTCCGAGGCCAATATCTCCAGCCGACACATCCGTTCGGATGACCGCAGACGTAAAACTGCTCCCGTCGCCGGTGGTCAGGATGGCGGCGATCTGGCCGGCACGCGCGCCGAGCAGAATCTGCGTGGCGACCCCGGCTCCGCGAACATCCAGGGTATCGCCGAAACGGCGATTGGTGGCATCGGCGTCACCCGCGCTGGGGTCGCCGAGAAACGCCACCGTCGGCACGGCCTCCGCGCTGTCATTCTCCCAACGATAGATGGCCAACGAGGCCGCGGCGCTGTCGGTCACGAGATTGCCGGCGTAGATGGCCCCGTCGTTGGCCGCCGCGATCATATTGAGAATCAGCGTGCCTCCCTGGATGATGGTGGGATCGGTGTTGAGCTGGCGCAATTCCTTGCCGGTGCTGCCGTCCAGGACGTAGATCTTGTTGGCGCCGGTCCGGCTCACCACGATGACGTTGCCATTTTTTGGGTTAGAGGTAATGCCCCGCTGGGTGTTGTCCGTGTTGACATAAGGCCGGTCACCGGGCGCGATGCGCCAGAGCGGAGTCAAGGCATCGGAGCGGACCATCGCGTTCACGGTCAGGGCGGCGTTCGCGCTCGTGACCGTGCCAGCCACGTTGCTGATCACGACCCGATAGTCGCCGACCTGCGCGGCCGGGAGGTTGGCCAGGGTCAGAGTGGAATTGGTGGCGCCGGGAAGGTCGGACTCGTTGAATTGCCACTGATAGCGGAATGGGGTGGTGCCGGTGGCCACGACACTGAACGCGATCGATCCGCCCTCGAGGACAGTCTGGCTTTGGGGCTGGGTCGCGATCACCGGCGGATTGGCCGGGCTGCCGACAATGCGATACGCCACCAGCCCATTGTTGCTATCGAGGGCGAAGACCGCGTTGGTCGTTCCAAGGGAGCCGAAATCCACCGCCGCCGTGTTGTTGGCGTTGGCATTATCAGCGGGAAAATTCTCTTGATCGACCAGGACCACATCTCCCGGCGTCGAAATATCATAAAGGCGGAAATGATCTGGAGTGGCGATGGCGACGCCGCCGAGCCACTTTTTGAGCGGATTGACGTTAATGGCCGTCACGGTGTTGGGGAATCCGGGATCGGCGTATTGCTTGACCAGCGTCGCCTGGCCGGTGGCGAGATTGAAGTTCACGTTGCGCAGCGGTTCATTGATGGATTTGATCCAAAGCGAGTTTCCAACGCCAAAGGTCACGCCCAGAGTGCCGCTGCTCGCCCCAGCTCCGGCGATCAGCTTGGGCGAAAAATTGACGCCATCGGTGGTCGTGAAGACCGCGACATGAGTGCTCGCGCGGGACGCAATGACGATCTGGGTGTTGGCACCCGCACCGCGGACGTCGAACGAATCGCCCCACCGTTGCGGGCTCAAGCTCGTGCCGGTCGTCGCGTCCACTCCGCCCGGATCGCCTTCGAAGGCCACCGTCGGCACGGTGTCGGCTTGGTCGTTGGCCCAGCGATAGAGCTTAAACACCGGCGCGGTGGTGCTCGTGGAAAGATTGCCGGCGTAAACCACTCCGTCATCCGATACGCCGATCAGGTTCAAGGCGAAGGTTCCGCCGCTGATGCCGTCCACGTTGAGCAGATTCAGCTCCGCCCCGGTGACGGCGTCGAGGACGATTCCATTCAAACCACCCGCACGGCTGGCCAACAGGACATGTCGGTTGGCCGGGTTGAAGGCCAGCCCGCGTTCGGTATTTCCCGTGGTCATGTAGGCTCGGTCGCCCGGGGCGATTTGCCAGAGCGGACTCAGATCATCGGCCCGCACGGAAAGCAGGGCCAACCCCGTTACCCAAGCCCAAAGGATGGCGACCAGGGGGAGCGAACGAGGGGAGGTGCGGTCGGTCCGGTCTCCCCGAGTGGCCGAGAAGGTGACTGGTGGAAAACGGTCAGGGGGGTGAGTCTTCATCGCGAATGCGCTCAAATAAAAGGGTTCATCGTCGGGCACCCGGTTAGGCCGAGGCGTGCCCAGACCGCCAAGCCCGACATCCCGAGCGTAAGGCAAGGCGAGGGGCCGAGTCAAAAGTTTCGTGAGAATGGCCCCGGGAGACTTGCTTTGCCTGAACCGGCCCGGGCACCACGCCGGAAATCCACCGTGAACACTCTCCGCTCCCGACCGGGTCGTTCCTTGGGTCTCGCGAGAAATCCGAGTGGATCGGGTCGGGACCGCGAAAACGGAGGCGCCGTGGGGCCTTTATCTTTATCAACGAGTCTGATCTTCGATTCGGGTGGCGGGCAACGCCTCTTGGAGGGCGATTTGGATCGAATAGATTCCTTCAAGTTCCATCAAGGAAACGAACAGGCGCGAGAGGAAGAAGGAATGAGCGAGACCGCCGGCGGCTAAATTCAGTTGCCAAAGCGCTTTGTTTTGTCCGTAATGAAAACGCTAAACGGGGTTTCGCCAGACTGCGAGCCCCGGGGGTGTTGCGGTGCGGATTTCACGGAGACGGGCCACCCCGATTTCGAGGAGCACCGTTGACCTGAGCCGAAAGAGCCGACGCCATTTTTGTGACGAAAGCGCCCAGACCATTTTCATATCCGATGCGCCGAATCCATCGCCCGAATCGACGGGTCCGATGTGGTCCGAATTGGGCCTCGAGCGATCTGAATCTTTGGGGACGTTTCGCGTTTCAGTTGCGGCCTTGAGGGAAACGAGGATGGAAGACGCTCAGTCCAATCCTGTGGAGCAGACCGAGGGGGCGAGCCCACCGAGTCCACCGACGCCGGGCTCACCGGATTGGCGGCCGGCGGCCGCGTTTTCGGAAATGAATGTTTATTCATGGATGGGGGACGCGGTCCGGGCCAGCCTTGATCAGTTTCTCCAACCATTGCAGTCGCCCCCGGACGCCGATTACGTCGTCAAGCTGATGATGCAGGACGATTTCTTTCCGCGTTTCACGGCGATGGCCAATGGGTTCGCGGACAATTGTTGTCAAAAGCTCGTCCGGATCATCCATGTGTCCAGCCGGATCGACGCGGTTCGGCAAACGCCGACCCCGGAATTGGCGAAACGCATCCGGGATGCCTCGTTCAAACCGCTCGACGCGATTTTGGCCGGTTACTACGGGGCGGCCAAGAAGGTCGAAGTCATCACCGACAACATCCGGAAGATCCGGAACGAGCTGGCTCAGCCGGGCCGGTCTCGTCCGTCCGCGAACGCCGCATCGAGCGCGGACGGGTCGGGAGGGTCCAGCGAGGCGTGGGCGACGGAGGAAGAGCTGGCCCGCCAGCATGAACGTCTCATTCAAGCCAAATCGGCGGCCTACTTGCGCATGATGGAGTACCTGAAGCACCTCCTGGAATTGCCGGACCCGCTTCTGTCGTACGGTTGCGACAAGTGCTTTGCCGGAGAGGTCAATTTCGAATTGGAGCTGGAGCAAGTGGGCATGGTCAAGACGACGGTGCGCAACCGGCAGATCAACGCCATCGAGACCCTCAAGCGGGTTCTGGTCTTGACGAAGACGGACCTGGAGGAGGAAAAGGCGTTCATCGCGGCAAACATTGAGCAGGAGCATCTGCACGAGGCCTTGGAAAGGATGCTGGAAAAGAAGATTGAAGACCGCGCCAAGGGGGAGAAGAGGTTCAAAAAAACGGTGGCGATCGTGACCATCGTGGTTCTGCTCATTCTGCTCGTCATCTTTTGGATAATCTACAAGCACGTTTGAGAGAAACTCGCGAGGCCGTGAGTGGCCTGGTGAACTCCGCTGGCCGGCGAGTGACGCCGGATCGAACAATAACGCCAAATGAATAAATACATCATTCTCGGGCCACCGGGCTCGGGCAAGAGCACCCAGGCCCAAATGCTGGCCAAAGTGCATGGATTCGTCCGCATTTCCGTGGGCGATATTTTTCGCTGGAACGTCAAGAACCACACCAAGCTCGGGGCCCGCATTTACGAATACATCGATTCCGGCCAGCTCGTGCCCGATGCCACCGTGGAAGAGGTCGTCAAGGTTCGGCTGGAACAGCACGATTGGAGTTTCGGCTTCGTTCTGGACGGTTACCCGGCCAGCCGAACCCAGGCCGGACTCTTTCTCCAGTCCTACGACGTGGATGGCGTGGTGCAGCTCCAGGTGCCCGACGCCCTGCTCACGGAACGGTTGTCGTGTCTGCGAGTCTGTGGGGCCTGCGGGTTCGATTATAATTTAATCTACGCGCGGAGCCTGCCCGAGACGGTCTGTGATTTCTGCGGCGGTGAATTGGTGAATCGCAGCAGCGAACGACCGGAATCCATCCGGGAGCGGCTGCGCGAGTACCACAATAAGACGGTGCCGGTCCTGGAGCTGTTCCGGCAACGCGAGCTCCTCGTCGAAGTCGATGGCACCAAGCCGCTCGAAGACATTCATGCCCACATCTGTGCCGAGCTCGGATTGTCCACCGAGGCGGCGAGGCAAAGGCTCCGCAGCCAAAACCCGGCGGGCGCCGCTCGCGTCATCCCGGCGGAGGGTCTATGAAATGTCCAGTGTGTCAAAGTAGTCTGGAACCGACCCCAGTGGCCGATGTCACGGTCGATGTCTGCCGCAGCGGATGCGGGGGTATTTGGTTCGATAATTTCGAACTGCAAAAGTTCGACGAACCGCATGAGGTCGCCCACCCGCTCCTGATCAAGGTCACACCTCGCGCCGATCTCCCGGCGGATCTGCAGGCGAAGCGAACGTGTCCGCGCTGCGACGACATGATCATGATGCGGCACTTCTTCAGTGCGCGCCAGCGAGTGGAAGTCGATGAGTGTCCCCATTGCGGCGGATACTGGCTGGACGCGGGCGAACTCGCCCTGATTCGCGAGGAACACCAAGGCGAAGTGGAGAAAAGGTTGGCGGCGGAAAAGTGCCTGGCCGAAGCCGCGGCATCGCTCGCCCATTCCTGGCGGTCCGGCGATGGCCAGGAGGCGGTGCGGGCGCGACGAATTGCGGGCATTTTCCGATTCAGCGGCTCAATCCAGTTTCAGAGTGCGCTCGGCTGAGCGCGCGTTTCCCGGTGTTTATGCCGAGCCCGTCTGAACGGGTCTGAACGGGTCAGTCCCACCCTTTGACACCGAGACCCGTAAAAAAACCTCTGGCAAAAAAGACGTTTGAGTCAGCGTGGCGGCTCAGGTGCGAAAGCGCCCCAGCGCACGGAGGAATCCACCCAGCTTTGCCCTTGACCCCTTCGCGAAAGGCCGCCAGTCGAATACTGGCGCGAATTGGCGTTGCTATTCGGAAGCGTCATCCCCAGTTTGGTAATTAGCAGAGACTAACCTCTGCCGCCAAATGGTAGTTTAACGTCATGAAATCTATCTCGAGAAAATTGGGCCGCTCCCTCATTATCAGCACACTGGCGGTCTTCCCAGTTTTTCCAAGCCCTGGGTCGGCGTATGCAGCCCAAGGCCCAGCGGCGGCTTTCGCGATCATCGACGCGGATTTTGCCAGCGGTATCACGATTGATGGCGATGCTGGCGATTGGGCGAATCTGAAAAGTGGCGGCATTTCTATGGATACGCAGGGCCGAGGCAAGCTGGCAGTCGATATCCAATACGCCTGGAACCAGAATTACCTATATCTTCTGGTCAGGGAGAACTCGAAAAGCACAGACTCAGTCCAGGACGAAGCGCCCAACGGAACAAGCTACTTCGACACTGGATCAAACGGCCCGTGGAACTTCGACAGCATTGGGTTCTGGATGGATTTGGACAATTCCAATGACAATGAAGCTCAGCGCGATTTCCAGCCGTGGTTCGGTTTTAGTTCAGCCGGAAGGAAAGACCTGGTTTTCAGCCGCATCAACAACAGCGACAGAGAAGGTAGAATTGAGCCATTCGAAAACGCGCTCATCGCGACGGGAGGGACTTTCGCCAAACATAGCCGAATTATTGAAGTCGCTCTCAAATGGTCGGATCTGGCCAAAACGATTGATGTTCAGCGTCAGCCGAATGGCGATCTTGTCAATGCGATTCACAATGGCTACACCTTCGGCAGCGAACCGCTCTTGGTCGATAACATCTGGGACGGCCAGGCTTTCCTCGGTCCTGACCAGTGGGTTGCTCCCAGCGGCACCGATGAGTACTCGCGAGACATTCGGTTAGTGGGGACTCCTGGAATCAACCTGGGCATCGACCGACAGGGCGACAAAGTAGTCCTCTGGTGGCCGGCGGAAGCGGCTGGATTTCAACTGCAAAGCACCGACAGCGTGGCGACCCCGAACTGGATCAATGTCAATGATTCGGCGGTAAAGGTCGGTAACAACAATCAAGTGACTCTCGCTCTCGGAGCTGCGGCTCGATTTTTTCGGATAAAGAAGTCGTAAAGGCCTGCAAAAAAGGACAACGGCATGCATGAATCGGAAATTTCTTGCAGCCAAACAAGGAGCGGGAAGATCGCCTGGAGGCAGACGCTTCACCCCTCGAAGGGGCTTGCTAAAGAAGCCGCTGAAGTCGCGTTTATCGCCGGTTGAAAGTCAAGCCGTCGGGCCGTTTCGTTCGATCGGCCAGCCTTCTAATCGTAGGCAAGCACATCTGCCAGGGCCAGCGCGGGTCGGTCGGCAAAGAGACAAACCCCGTTACCCGTGAAGAGGAGATTTTCGTTAACCTGGTCATCCTGCACACCAACCGCGTTTTCTACGCGATGAAGGATGGACTCGTTGTTAAATTGGAAGGGCTGCACCGGGACGTTTGGTGGTTCTTTTCATTGCCGATACCGTTGGCTGTCTGGGAGCGGACCCAACTCGTGCGAAATGACGCCTTCGTGGCGTTCGTCGAACGCTGTCGAAACTGGAAATGATGCAGATTTGGAGGGAAAGTGCCCTTCTTCGTGACAGCCGGGTGGGCACCGTTAGCGGATTCGGGCTTCGTCGCTGCTATCGAGGGCATCAGTTCCATCCGTTTGAGGAATGACGGCATAATGCCGCGCCTCATTCAACACCGTGGCCAATTCGGATTGTTTGCAGCGCCGGGCAGTCACCTCCGCGCTGCTCAGGATCGCGGGGAGACATTCATGGAATTTCAATGCTTGCTCAGCCTCCGGGTTCGAACCCATCATTTTGATTACTTCTGCAGCGGTTAGGCCTTCCAGTGCGGCGGAGAATGATTCTCGACTGGTTCCATCGAAAAGGTGAATGCCATAGTCGTCCACTTTCTCGGATTCAATGCCTAACTTCTCCAGAGCTTCGGCCAGAGCTTGGTTGATCGGCTCGCCCGCAAGCGTATACCAACACGCGTTGCCACCGGGACTTTGAGCGAAAGTCGTTCGATCGGGTCTCAGGAAAGAGAAGCGATTACGTATTTTCAGGAGCTGGGAAGCCGCCCTCTGACTCCAATGAGGGAATACGTTGTCGGACTGGAGTATCTCTCGGATTGCTCTGCACATTTTCAAGGAGAGTCCTGCGGAGGTTCCGAGCCACGTTGTTTTGCCGATCGAGTCGGTTGCCACGACATAAACGCGACGTTCTTTCCAATCCACGTGCTCGACGCGCCAGCCACGTCCAGCCAACGAGAGCAGCCTCCCCTGAGCGGGAGTTTTGGAAAAGAACAAGCTTTGGTCAACCATGCCCAAATCCTGACGCCCATCCGTCACCGCAAGCACTGGTGCGGAGGTGAACACGCTGACCAGTTCAAGGAAATGGCGCCGGCCAAACGTGCTCTCACCCTCCTCACCCATGAAATAGCGCACCTCATCGGTGGCCAGCATTCGGTTGGAGCACATGTGATCGAGGATGCTCGCGATCGTGGATTCAGAGATGTCATGACAGGGCGGCAATTGCATGAGTTGAGCCATGAGATCGCGGCGGCCAAGCCCACCGTTCTCCAGACAAAGGGCCAGGGCCTGCTGTGCAATGATATGATACGGAAGTGCCGGCGGGACAATTGGCTCGACAAAACCCTGCTGCCAAAGATGAAGCAGAGCAGCCCCATGTAGAAGTGCATCCTCTTCAGTGCAAAGAAAAAGGCAGTTGCGGACCTTGCCAGAGCGGCGCCCGGTTCTGCCCAAGCGTTGGAGGAAGGAAGCCACTCGTGGTGGGGCATCTATTTGAATCACCCGGTCGAGATCACCCACATCGATCCCCAACTCCAATGTGCTCGTTGCCACAATCACGCAATCGTCACCGTGAGCAAACGCGTCTTCGGCGCGGCGCCTTTCCGAAACGCTCAACGAACTGTGCGAGACAAACGCTTGAATGCCGGACGTTTTCAAGAGGCTGGCGAGACTCTCGACCCGGCTGCGGCTATCGCAGAATACCAACCGCTTCTCGCCCCGATGAAGACGAGATATGACGGTGGCGGCGTTTTCCAGACTGCCAACATAATCCAACGTCACCTCCGCTTTTGAACTGAGTTCCACCGGTGGTTGAATGACGGTTTGAACTCTGGAACTGCGCGCCGCCAGCCACTGAAGTAATTGTTCGGGATTGCCGACCGTGGCTGAGAGCCCGATGCGTTGCAGATCAGTGCCAACCCGAACGTTCAACCGCTCCAACACGCTAAGCAAGTGCCAACCCCGATCGTCGCCGGCAAAGGCGTGAATCTCGTCCACCACCACCGCCCGCAAGTGGCGGAGATGCGCCTTCATCTGGGGGTTTGTAGAAATGAGCATTCCTTCCAACGACTCCGGCGTGGTGAGCAGGATATCAGGAGGATCCATCCGGGCGTGCTTACGTTCCGTTTGCCCGATGTCGCCATGCCAGATCCCGGACCGACGCCCGATCATTCGGGTGTAACGTTCCAGACGCTCGCCGAGGTTGTTGATGAGTGCCTTGAGCGGGCAGACGTAAACGATGCTCGGCGAAGCCCATCGCTCACTGCATATTTTCGAGAGCAATGGGAACATGGCCGCTTCGGTCTTGCCACCTGCCGTCGGAGCCAACAGGAGGCAGTGGTCACCGCGCAGGACGGGTTCGATGCTCGCTTCTTGCAGGGGTCGCAATTCTCGCCAACCCAGCGTGTTGACAATATGGTGCTGGACTAATGGATCGAGACGCTCGAAAGGGCTCACAATTTCAACTGTATGGCGTCCACCGAGGCAGCCGGAGCGGTGTTCCGCTCTTCCTCCGTCATCTCATCCTCAAGAATCGTGAGCTGATAATTCCGTTTGGGATCGAAATCAGGGTAGAGATCAATGCGGTCAAGCACTTCGGCGACAAGTTTTTTGAGGTAGAGCCGCGGTGCAATTCCCGTTTTTCCTCCCAATTTTCCGGCAACGCCTGCGGCCAGCCGGTTGATCAAATCGTCGTCGGCACAAGCCCGCAGCCGCTCAGGCGATAAGCAACCATCGGCAAAGAGATCGCGCACCTTTCGACCCACTTCAAGCATTTCGGCGTTGCCAAACGGTTGCAGGCGAATCTGCGGAGCGCGGGGATTGTCGAAACGACCGTCCGCCGCGAAGTCGGTGTGCAGCCGTTGCGCCAATGGGGTCAGTTTTTGCACCCCTTGAGGTCCGTCAAAAAAGGAGGGCGTTCCGGTTACGACCAGATAAAGCCCGGGAAAGCGTCCCGCATCCAGCTCATCGATCAACTGACGCAGCGCATTCAATGCCTTGTCCCGAGCGTCGGCTCGAACCCGTTGCAGTGTTTCGACTTCGTCCAACACCAAAACCAGCCCAGGATGGCCGCTGTCGCGCAGCACCACCAACAATGCCTGGAGGAAACTGAGCGCGGTAAAGTGATCGACCTCACCCTTAATGTTAGCCGAACGCTTAATGCCGGCCGCGACATTGGGCTGGCCAGCCAGCCAAGCCAGAAGCCCGTCGGCGGTGCCAGTATCGCCGGCGGCGATGGCGGTTCGATAGGCGCGTAACGCCGCCGCAAAAGCCGGTGCCGTCTTGGAAATGCCCTCGAGGCGCTTCTCCATGAGTTGGTTCGTGGCGGCAAGAATTCCGGGCGCATCGTTGGGATCTATCTTTCCAGCCGACAAAACGTCTTCCTCCAAGGCGAAAAACCACGCGTCGATGATGCTCCGGAATGCGCCTTGGCGAATGGATGGTGTCGCCAAACGTTCCAGCATCCGCCGATAAACCGTCTCCAATCGGTGCAACGGGGTCTCCGTTTCGGAAATCTGAACCTCCGTCGTCGCGAACTGGAGTCGGCGCGCGCGCTGCTGAAGCCAGCGCGAGAAGAACGTCTTCCCGCATCCGTAGTCGCCGCGAATGGCTTTGAAGGCACTGCCACCTTCTTGCACCCGGCGCAAATCGTCGTCCACGGTTTTCTCGAAAGGGCTTAGACCCACCGCGAGCATGTCCAGGCCATCCTGGGGAACCGTTCCTTTGCGGAGCGCTTCCAGAATCTCTTCGCGTCGCTTGGGGCTGATCGCCATACGCAGGTTCAAAGTTCAAACTGACTTTTCAAAAGCTCGATATTGAGGACAATGGTTTCCGCGGGTTGATCGTAAGAAAGCACATCGTAACCATCCACATTGAGCAACCGTCGGTAATTCTGGATCAATCCGTCAACCCTTATCAACGGCATCCCCAGTTGCTGCGCCAAGTGTCCCCGTTGTATTCGCCCATTTCTCTGATCGAGGAGCGCTAAGAAGCACTTGAACTGGTCGGTGGGTGGCGCGCCACGCACCGCCGCACGAGCCTGTTGCTGGTAGGTGGGTGAAGCCACCAGTTGCTCGATCCAGGCTGCTGGTCCGCCGGGCGCTACGACGGTTGGCGGGAATAGTTCTGGCTGCTTTTGAGCTGGACGACTTCGCGGCGGACGCGGCTTCTCGATCGCGGTGGTGGTCACAGAGAGCCCGCCCACTCGCACGGACCACCATTCCGGTTCGTATGGCGGCAAATCCTCCCACGCCTCGGGAACGGTGGAGTTCGAACTTCGGAGGACCACGCAGGGTACAACCATCTCGGCTGGACAGACTCCGCCATGATAACCACGGCGTTTACCTTGATATCGACAACGAAGAGCAGCAAGAGCAACCACGCTTTCGGACCCGGTGGCTGCACGAATGCGTGGACCTCGAATTTCCATCTCGCCTTCGCTGAGAGCCCCACCGGCCAAGCGATATCGATCTCCGGTTTCAGACAGAGGCTGCCGAACCACCTGCGATCCTTCGTCAAGCACATGGCCATGGTCACTCGTGAGGATAACCACTCGACCCGACTCGCTGGCCATTCGCATCAATTCGTGAAGCGGTGCGACGTGATCGAGTGCCCACGAGTAACTCGTTTGGTCTGTTGAACCCAGTGAATCATCCACGGCGTTCACCACCACGCCGACAAGGCGGCAGCGGCTATTGGCAATGGCTTGCATCACGGTGCTAGATAAACCCATCCGGCCAGCTTCCAGCAGGTCGCCCTTCAGAAACAGTTGGGGCTTGCCCTGACCTCCGACCTGCTCGCCGAGCCGATCGCTCCCGGAAAAATCCGATTTTTCTGTTCCTTGAGCGGGTAAGGGAAGTTGCCCACTCAACAATGCCCGGCGCGAGACTTCGGTGACGGAAGGAATGGCGGCAAGCACCGCTCGTGGAGTGTCGGCAGCCGGTGCGGCCAGCTCCACCCAGTTACGACGCATCAAATCCGAGACCAATTCCCGAAATACCGCCTGACTCATGCCATCGAGCACGATCAAGAGAGCGGGATGTTGACGAGCCACCGGGGCCACTACCGTCCAGAGGACTTCTTCAATTCGAAGCACGCCGTTAAGTTCCGTTCCCTGTGTTGACCATTGCTGCAAACGGTCTGCGAACTGCCGATGAAACACGTTCCACCGAACCTCCACTCGTTCCATGATGCGCCTTAGCGCCTCCTTGATCTGCGGATTGGGGTCCGATTCGATAACTGAAGTGCGCGCCCAGTCGATGAACCCACCCTGAGTGGAATAGTAATCGATCAGCTGTGAAAGGGTCGCGGTCAGCCCAGGCAGGTTGCACGCGCGCAGCCAGAGCACAAGTCGCAAGCCCATCTGCAAGCGGCGCAACCGCACTGCGTGGTCAGCCGCCAGACGATGTTGTGCCACTCTCTCCAGCGCCAGGCGCGCCTTGGCCACCGGTGTATCGGACACGGTTTCGCCGATGTCACCGACAGCTTCCGCAGCGCTCGCGAGACGTTGTTCCAGCCCTGCGGAGGAGTGCTCCGAAAGATGGGCACAGGATTGAAGTCGAACACGCTCGATCAGTCGATCCAGGTTCTGGATGATTCCCTGAGCCTGAAACACCTCCAATTCCGCCAGTTTCCCAAACAGGTTCATCGACGCCTGATGCCATATCTGTCGTGTCGCAGTATCGAGCGGCTCGTTTCCGAAGTACTGCTCCAGTCGGGCTGCGGCCGAGTGAGCATCGGCATTTCCCTCTTGTTCCGCGGCGCGGAGAAGTCCGAGTAACAATCCCAACGCCACGAGATCCGCACTCAATTCCGACTCCAAAGCGTGAAAAAGGTGACGCGGTGCTTCGCCAAACATCGGGCCCAACCATCGGGCCAACTCGCCGCGCAATGCGGGGGCCATCTCCAAAAGAGACGTCCTTCCGGAAGGAATCGTGGTCCAGCGAAGAAGTTCGGCGAACGAAATCTCGGTCACCTCGAATCCGAGTCGTTTCTTCAAAAGGGCCTTCCAGGCAAATTGAAGATCAAGCGTGCCACCTGGAGCCGGTGAGTAGCCGCCGGCCGCCGCGCCGCCGATCAAGGCATCCACTAAGGGTCGAGACGAGAGAATCCTGGCATCCACTACTCGTGCGGAAAAAAGCTCGCGCAGAATTTCGTCCCATTGCGGGTGATGAATCCGTCGCCGCACCAAACGGGCAAGGACATCCTCGCCCAAAGTGGCGGGATCCAAATCACAGAGCAGGATTCCCGCGCTGTTCTTCTCCTCAAGTTGACCCAGTGCTTCGCGGATTTGTAAATCAGAGACGCACGGGATGACCCAATGATCCTCACCACTGACACTCAGCTTGTCAGGGCCAGACCAGCCACCCGAGTGGCGGAGCGCCACCACACGTGAGTCGCCCTTGCTTTGACTTCGAATGACTGCGGCCTGGGCCTGGGCTTGTTCCGGAGTGAGCGTCATGTGGAATTGCTCAACCGTTGTGATTTGGATTCACGAAGATACTTGCTCTCAGGCCGAGCGTGGGCAGTTCGAGAATACCTCGTTGAAGATCAATGATCGTTCCCGGGTCGCAATGAACGAGGGCGTGTAGTGTCGGGGTCAGCACTATCATGTTGCTCCGCTCGTCAGGCCCATGATCGATCAGGCGTTTGATGTGATGCACCTCAAGAAGGCCACGGGCGGCTTCGGTACCGACCCACTTGGGGAAATCATCCGCTTCTATCTGACTTCGTCCATAAAGTGCTTTCAGAGCAGCCACCAATCGGCGGTTTCGTTCAATCCTCTCCCGGTCATTTGCATAATAGGCTTCGACTTCCGCAATATCGCTAGCTACCCAAATTGAGGTCGAGGCTGGCCTCGGCGAGACCGGGGGAGGAGTCACAGGCGGGTGCGGTCTGCCGATGGTTCCCGGACCATCGACGGGCGGAGGGGAAGTCGGTCGGATTGGTCGGGCGAGCAGGCTAACAGCCGTCGCCCGTAGTTCGCGTAGCTTCACCACCAAGGCGATCGCATGTTCGCAGTTCTGAAGTGTCTCCGCCAAATCCTGCCACACTCGCTCAGCAGCGGGCTGCCGATCGTCGGTAACGTCTCGAATCGCGAGAAAGATTTCCCATTCTGCCTGGCGCAACGCATCGCCCACCGGCTTGGCTTGGATGATACTGGCACCCAGCGCGGCCTCAACCGCTCCGAGCTGGACTTGGCCCAGTCGCGTGATCAGTTCGCGATCTTCCCTCGCCTGCTCCAGATGGCGCAGGAGCGCCTCGGCGGCACTGGCGGTTCCCATCCGTTGGTTGCCCTCCGTGGGCAGAGCCAATTGCCGACAGGCCTCCTCGATCACTTTGGCCAAACCACGCACCGGCCCCTGCTGCTCAGCCATCTTGGCGCGGATCTGCGACGCCAACTGCGCCACGTTGGTGGCGTTGCGCAGCGGTGAGCAGTCAAAACCGAAGATGGACTTGGCTCGAGTTCTGGCGGCCGCCCAATCCACTTCCTCGGGCAGGGGTGTCTCTTGCAGAATGGTTTCTTCATTGAAACCTCCCAACTCCGGTTCCTTTGTCGTGCCGTGCAGGACGAAAGATCGATTGGTCTGCTCGGCGAACGTCATAATGATGAGATCTTCCAGCAACGCCGGCAGACCCATCGCTTTCGGCTCCTCAATCCAGTCCCGCAAGGTCTTCACATTGACAGACGACTTGCCATGCTGGCTCATCAATCGCTCGAAGTGCTGTTTCCAATGCGATCCGGCTTGAAAGCGATTCTCCCCCATGTCGCCCAGCCGAAGGGGAGCAGCAATGCGCAAGATATGTTTGCGTGTCGTCATGTCAGTGACCAGAACGGACGGCTCGGAACTGCGCACCGCCAACTGGACCACATCGAACACTTTCTGCAAGATGCCTTTGGTCAACGACGTGTCCTCCACCAAGATCGGATGTGCCGGGAACTGATTGCGCAGTGCCTGGTCAAGCAGGAGCCGCAAAGCTTCGGCAAAGTTGCTGGCGGCCGGCGGCTGTAAAGTGAGGGTCGGGTCGAGTGATTGGAAATGCTCGGCCAATTCCAGAGTGTTGGACGGGTCGAGATATTGCGCATCTCCTTGTCGTAGGCCGTAGCCCATTTCCACCTGCGCCTTGAACTGGCTCCGCAACACGTCGCGCTGATTCTCCAGCAGCGCTCGCGCCGCAGCCCGATCGACTTCCGACAGGTGAGTGACGAACGTAGGAAACCTATTCTCAGTCAAAATGTGGTCCAATCGCACCAAACGCCCAAGTTGCTCCATGGACTTGTGATTGAGAAATGAGGGCAACCAGCAGATCGTGCGCGCGGGTTTCCCCTCCTGCCGAAACCTTTCCAACCGCTCCAAATCATCCCGCACAGAGCAGCCAGACTGGTCGAATGGATAATCCACGATCAACCGCCACGAGGCTCCGCCTGTGGCGAGCGTATCCAGTGGCACCTCTCGAACATTGCTCACCAATACTTCGCACTCGCGGTCGGTTCCACGCCAGCGGAAGGGCAGTCGGGCGAACAGCTCCTGTTGGTTCTCGAGACCGAATTCCGCGAACAGCATATCCTTCAACTTCCGGATGCGGTTGCCGTGATTGTCCACCGCCACGGCCTGGTCAATGATGCTCTGGACATCCACGCCGCTGAGTTGCAGCAAAATCGTTGGCTGGCTCCCGGCATTTTCCTGAATCTTTATTTGGCCGACCGCCGCCGCCCACTTCTTGCACTTGTTGAGTACCGTGGTGGCTTCCTGACCCGCTATGGGAGACTTGATGGTGCCGTGGTTGAGCGCCGCCAGACGCCCCGGTGTCATCACCTTCAATGATTCCACCGCCGGCGCGAGTGCCGCCAAAAGCAGCGTCTTAACCAATCGGTCATCGTTGATCAGCCCACGTCGCTTGGCGTCATCGAACGACAATTTTTCGACTTCTTCGAACGTGATGCCATGCTCCTGCTCCAGGACGGGCCGCAGATGCTGATGATAAAGCCGGTGCGCGTTTTCGAAATGCGCCTTCATCTCGTTGTTGAACGCTTCGTCTCCCTGCGCGATCTCGTCGTAAAGATCTCCCAGCGGAACAATTTGTCCGAGGCGAAGGGTGTCCCGCTGCTTGACCAGCAATTGGATCATGATCTTGAGCGCCGTCCGCTCCCGTTGGAGCAAAGACGATACCGCCACCAGCGTTTCCACCAATGCCGGACTAAACGGATACAACTTCCGGAAATCATCGCGGTTGCCGGTGCTCGTCAGGAGCACGCGCATCACTTCTTCCCGTGTTGCCGCCGTCCTCGTGAACTCCTGATCCATCGCCAGCCGGGCTTCCGGAGATTTCGGGCGCAAGATGCGCTTCTCGGTGATGAATGGCAGATTTCGATCTTCGAGCTTGATCAGGCCGAACCGCCCTTCCCAATACGACAGCACATCGGAAAAACCCAAACGTTCGGCGCCGGTGATGTGTTGGCCGATCAACTCCCGCAAATCGCGTTGGCGTGCCACGAAACTGATGATCGGCAATGGACGGTCGCCACGCTCGGATTCGACGAGTTTGGGCACCTTCTGCGCCTCACTGCTGACGAAGTTCACGTCGGCCGCGTGGCTGGCCAGCCAGAGGATCAATTCATCGAGGAAGAGAATCAGCGAATCGTAGCTGAGCGACTTCGCGTGAGCGCTGAGCACCGCCAGGCCTTCGTCGAGGGTGACGAATTCATCCGTCTGCTTCATGGACTTGAAGAACGTGTCGATCAAGTCGCCCACCAACTGTCGGTGTTCCGAAGATTCCGGCGTCGCGTCTCGTGCGTGACTGTAGGTCTTCGCATCCCAAATCGACGACACTTCGCCCCATCCCGTATCCGCCAATTCTTGACCATCGACGGCCCTATTCAGCGCTTCGAAAAACTTTGCGTCGCCAAGATTTCCGCGCAGTCCGTCCGCGTCCGCCAGCAATTGCTCTGAGCGATACACAGCCGGTGTAGGCGCACCGGGATGCAGTTTCGCCACATGACGCACGTAACCGCCCAGCACCGCCGACTCCATGTTCTTGGCCCCGATCAGATGGAACGGCACCAACAAAAACCTTTTTCCCTCCATCCAGCCGTTGTGTTTGGCGATCACACTCGCCAGTTCGGGAATGGAACGCGCCCGGGCGTTGCCTTGCAGAATCAAATGCAGCACCGCCATGAAATGACTTTTGCCGCTGCCGAAACTGCCATGCAGATAGGCCGCCTTGCTGGTCCTTCCCTCCACGGCGCTTTTGATGAGCGCGAGCGCGGTATCGAAACATTTCTCCAACTGCGGCGTGACCACATAATCCGCCACGGTCGCGTCCGGGTGCGCCACACCCTCCGTCAGGCGCAGGACGAAATCGCCCCGGTTCACCTGCTCGGGCAGATCGATCAAATCCTTGATGAAAATGTCAGGCATGATGCTTTTCTTAGGAAGCGGCGAAGGGATTGAGCAACTTCACCCCGGTGTGCGCGACGTCGGTCACATTCCGGGTTACCAGCGTCAGGTCATGTACCATGGCCGTTGCCGCCAGCAATCCGTCCACGGTCGAAAGAGGACGAATAGCGCCCAGACGCCCCCATTGATCCGCCACCGTCGGGGTGATCGGGAGCACCCGATCGCCATACTGCTGTTCCAATCCGTTGAGCCATCCCTCCAGTGCGCGAGCTTTGACCGGGTCTTTGGACCGCGCCTGTTCGATGCCCTTGCGGATTTCGCCGATAACCAAAACACTCAGGAACATTTCGTCATCATCCACCGATTCAGACCAGGCCAAAACGTTTGCGTCGATTCGCGAACCTTTGCGCGTCTCGCTCGCCACGTTGGTGTCCAGCAGGTAGCCCTTCAAAGATCCACCTCGCGGCCCATGTCACGATTCCGTTGAAATAGTTCATCGGGACCCACGTCCGGCATCTGGCGGAGATATTCTTTGAAGGATATTCGCTTCGCCGCCTTTCCGAGCAACGCCTCGCGCAGGATGCGCCGATGTTCCTCTTCCATCGAAACCCCATGCGCCCCCGCTTGTTGTTTCAGCTTCTTGACGACTTTTTCTTCGATTTGTCTGACAATTAATTGTGGCATATCTCATCCATTCAAGTTCTGCTATCAATGCTAGCACCAATGCCCGTAAAGGGAAGAACGAAGTCGCACCCGGTGTTCAGGCCCAAAGAGCCGAGATTTCTCAGCCCAGTCCAAGGGGCTGGGGAACTCGCCACAAAAATAATCGTGCGTACCAACCGGGGCGCGATACGGTTCAACAACACTCGCTAATTTCATCAGTTTCCTCACATATTAACGTCACGTCCCATGTCCTTCGTACGTTCAAAATCCGCGTCCGATCCCACGTCCGGCATCGCGAGCAGGGCTTCCTTGAATGAAGACTTGCTCGCCTTTGCTGGCGCAGGGAATCCAAACACTTCTCCCAGCAGCCGGTCTAACTGCCCCACCGCATAGAGAGGCACGGAAAGCAACTGCACCGTTGCTCCTTCCTCGTCGCCCAGCAGTTTTACGTGGTCCAGCGCGAATGAGCCGGTGTGAAAACGCACCGCTCGCTTCCGCCGTTTTTCCCGCAGAAATTGAAACGTCGAACGCAGCGTCCCGGTTTTGCCCGCCTTCACCTCCACTGGCAGAATCTCCTGGTGCCGGCTGATGACAAAGTCCACTTCGGCATTCGCATTGCGCGCCTCGCGCGCCCAGCAGAACAACTGCGGATCTTCAAACGCCGGCCCGGCACCCAACAACTGCTGCCCGACGAACTGTTCCGCCAGCGCCCCCTCATTCACAGTGATCAATTCCTCCGCGCCCACCAGATCGAGCCCGCACAAACGGTTCACCAGGCCAATGTCAAGGAACAGCGCTTTGAAATGCCGCTCATCCCGTTCCGCGCCCAGCGGCAGTCCGTTCGCCGACGTATGCACCACGGGATGTACCACCCGGCTCAGCGTCAGCAGCTCCAGCGCGCGCCGCACATCCGCCGAGCGCTCTTCCCGGCTGATGTTAACAAACTTGATCTTCCGTCCCACGTTCCCCGCGATGTGCCGATACGTCTTGCGCATCAACTCGTGCAATCGTCGCGGACCGTATTTCCCGAAGTCCGCCTGCACCGTTTCCACCAGCGCCGTCTGGATGCGCTGCACCTCCAGCAAATCCTTCCGCTCCGCATACGCCCGCACTGCCTCCGGCATTCCGCCCACGAAGAAGTAACGCCGCACGGCTTCCAGAAACTTTTTCGTCACGGCCTCGCTCGGGGGCTGCGCGAGGGTCATCTGGCTCAGATACTCCACCAGCGCCACGCCTTCAGTCGCTTCGAGGAACTCCTCGAACGACATGGGATGCAGGTGCAGGAATTCGATCCGCCCTACCGGCATCGAGTATTCGAACTCGCGCAGCGCGAAATCCAGCAGCGATCCCGCCGCGATCACATGCAGCTCCGGCATCAACTCATGGAAATACCTCAGCAACGCCAGCGCGGGTGGGCACCCCTGAATCTCATCGAGGAACAGCAACGTCTTTCCCGGCGTGACGCTCCGCCCTTTCAACAGCGCCAGTTCCGTCAGCACCCGTTTCGGATCGGACTGGGAGAACAGGCTGTGCCACTCCGGCTCCCGTTCCAGGTTCACCGTCATCACCGACTCGAAGCACTCCGCACCCCAGTTCTCGACCAGATACGTCTTGCCGACCTGCCGCGCGCCCCGCAAGACCAACGGCTTGCGACCGGGCCGATCCCGCCATTCGGACAAAGCTGTTTGCGCGTTCCTTCTCAAGCGGGATTGGATTTCAGCACTATTATCGCTTAAAGACAATTGGATTTCGTCAACTTTCGGCAAGCGATCCAAACCTCAGCCGATTCAACGCCTCCACCGTCGTCCCTTGCTTGCGCGCTTCTTCGTCCAGGAATCCGGCGAAGTAATCGCCGAGGCCGGAGGTGACTTCGGGGTCGAAGGCGTTGTGCCATTGTTTGAGCCACGGGAGCAAATCGGCCAGACCGGCCAGTAAGGGCTGCAACTTCTCGGGTGTCCAGCCGAGGTTCGTGCTCGCGTCCACGTAGTAACCGGCCAACGCTTTCGCCTGTTGTAGATGATCCCAGCCGGCCCAGGCGATGACGGGACTCGGATCGCCATCGCGCTCGGCGCCGGGATAAGTGATCCATCGCTCCTTGGGCACGTCCAGTTTGCCGCGCAGTTTCCACCAGTGGGACTTTTTGAAATCGCCGGAGGCATATTTCGGTGGGACGGGAATTGTGCCGACGACGCGCTTTTTCTCCTCATGGAGGAACTTTAGTTTCTCGCTCAACGCTTCCCTGCGCTCGCTCCATTTGCGGGCATCGGAAGAACAGGGTTCGCGCATCAACTTCTCGGTAACTTGCGTGAACTCTGTCTGTTCTGGGTTGATCTGCATATCAAACTCGTCTTCATTGCGTTGCAAATCCCAGACATGTTCCCAGTCCTGGCGTTTGCGCAGGCCGGTGTCTTTGTAGCGCTGGAACGGGAGGAACGGCACGGACTCGGCCTCCACCAGTTCGCGCACGAGTTTGCTGATGGAGAATCCGGGGCCGCC
>CAYHFE010000018.1:5705-31858 GCA_964355375.1 uncultured Verrucomicrobiota bacterium | reverse complement strand
GAGCTTGATCGACAGGTTCAGAGTCGTCGAGGCTGATGCGGCTTGGCTGAGAGCTTCCGCCACGGTGTTGAGGCCGGTGTGCTATCCCTTCGTAATTGTTTCGTCGAGATTCAGGAGCACCTGGCCAATCAGGGTCCACGCGGCCAACTCCACAATGTCCACGTCGGTCGGGGGTGGGGTGGCTCCGGCGTGGACGAGTTGGTTGGCCTCCGCACGATGCCCGAGGAAATGCTCCGTTTCTCGAACCACGGCCTGGGTGAGGCGACTCAACTCTTCCGCGGCCGGTGAACGGCCCAGGCAGACGCGAAAGCCGTACTTCAGTCGATCCGCCACCGTCCCGCCGCCGTTCTGCATGATGCGATACCCCAAGGCACGGGCGGCTTCCACATAAACCGGGTCATTCATGAGCGCCAGGGCCTGCAAGGGGGTATTGGTGCGGGGACGTCGCACCGTACACGTCTCGCGGCTGGGCGCGTCGAAGGTCACGAACGACGCGTAGGGTATCGAGCGCCGCCAATAGACGTAGAGGCCGCGGCGGTAATTCTCGGCGCCTTTGCTTTGCTCCCAAATTCGTGTGCCTTCAAAGGACACCTGCTCCCAAAGCCCCGGAGGTTGATACGGAAAGACGCTGCTTCCGCCGACCTGTGGATTCAACAGACCGCTGACCGACAGGGCCACGTCCCGCACCGCTTCCGCCTCGAGCCTCTGCCTGGGAAAGCGGCCGAACAGGCGATTGGCCGGATCCTTCTCCATCTGACGGGCCGAGACCGCGGAATCCTGGCGGTAGGTCGCGGAAGTGACGAGGAGCCGGTGGAGGCGTTTCAGATCCCAGCCCGTGCGGACGAATTCCGTGGCCAGCCAATCGAGCAACTCGGGATGACTCGGACGTTCGCCTTGGGCGCCGAAATCCTCCGAGGTTTTGACCAGTCCGGTTCCGAAATGCTCTTGCCAGGCGCGATTGACCGCCACGCGGCTGGTTAGAGGATGATCCGGATGGAGGAGCCATTTTGCCAATCCCAAACGATTCTTGGGCAACCCTTCCGGCCAGCGCAGAATCCCCTCCGGAACACCCGGACCGACTTTTTCTCCAGGGTTGCCGTACTGGCCTCGGATCAACAAATGCGTCGCGCGCGGTTTCTCCATTTCCCGCATGACCATGGCCACGGGGATGGAGTTCTCCAGTTGCTGACGCTCGTTTCGCTTGTCGGTCAGAACCTTGGCCAGATTTCGCGCTTCCGGGATGAATTGCTCACGATAATAGCGTCGGATCTCCGAGCGTTGAGCGGCCGACCTGCTGGCGGCCTCTGTCAAGAGCGAAGCCCGGATGCCGTCCGGAATCTTAAAGAACTCATCGAGATCGTCCGACGTCGTCATCGCCAAACGAAAACGTCCCAGGGTCTGGTGCGGCACGGGCGCTTCAAAGACCAGTTTCACTTGAAGCTCCACGCCCTCCGCGAATTGAATCGGCTCGCTCAACCGAAACCAAGCGTAATGGGGCTGTTTGGCCGCATCATTGCCGACCTCAATGGACCAACCCGTCTCGATCAAGTCGTCGAGGGCTCCGGCCACCGGATACCCGCCACGACTGGCATCGGCCACGCCGGCGGCGATTGCGACCGGCTGTTCAGTGACCGGCTCGGGACTAATCCGGGCGAAGAATTCGCCGGCCTCCGCCTGAAGGATCACTTTGACCAACAACTTGTTTTCGCCCGCCACCAGACGGATTGCGACCTTCTCACGGCCGGAGCTCGCTCTGCGCCCTGGCTCTCGCTGGTGGGTGATTCGGCCATTGAGCCACACCTTGAAGCCAGCGCCTCCGCCCAAGGCCAACTCCACGCGCTGCGCTTGGGCAATCCGAACCGTGCGATAAAAATAGCTGGCAGCGTTCGTCCCCTGCAGCTTGTGGGAGTCGCCCTCCTTCAAGTCCGTCAATTCCTGCCATTTCAGACGCCCGTCCTGATAGCTCGCTCCCAAATCAAGGTTCGATTCTGGCCCGTAATCCTTGTCGAAAGCCTCTTTTCGGGACGGGCCCGTCGCCGGACCGAGCTGATGCCAGGCCCCGAGTTCGAGCGTCCGCAGGTTGGCTTGAGCCTTCTCCGGATTCGCACTTCGGGCGGTCCCCTCGAGGCGCGTCAAAATGAACTCGCCATTGTCGCTGCGTCCCGCCTTTCCGTGGGACGATGCCGAATCCGGCAAGACTTCGAGCCGCAAGCCGGTGATCTCTTTCATGGGGGTGAGCAGGCGGACGGTGTAAGTGTCGCGATCCGGTTTCGGCCCGCTGACGGCAATGGTGTTGTCGGCGAGCGCGGTCAGGGTGGCGCCATTTTTTGAGGAGAGTTCGAGAGGCAGAAGAGGGGACCAAGGATCGATGTTCTTCTCCCGGTGACGTTGTTCCCACTTCGTCTGGCCGCCCTGATAGGTGGCATTCGTTTCTTCGGTCATCCTCCGGTGAGCCAGTTCGAGGGCTGCGATTTCGGCGTCGAATTGGGTCAGCCGCTGCTGCTGCTCGTCGGTTTTCAGTTCAACCCGCGGGACTGGATTAGACTGAGCATCGAGGCCGTTCTCCGGAATCGTGTTAAAGAAGGCGAAGAACTGGTAGTAATCCTTCTGCGTGATGGGATCGTATTTGTGGTCATGACATTCCGCGCAGGCCAGGGACGTGCCCATCCAGACCCGAGCCGTCGTATCGACCCGGCCCACGACGTACTTGATGGAATATTCCTCGGGCAGCGCGCCGCCCTCGGAGGTGGTCATTTCGTTGCGGTGAAATCCGGTGGCAATGAGTTGATCGGGGGTGGGCTGGGGAAGAAGATCGCCGGCCAGTTGCTCGGTTGTAAATCGATCAAAGGGCATATTGGCGTTGAGCGCGTTGATGACCCAATTCCGCCAATGCCACATGTCGCGATGACTGTCGTGATGATAGCCCTGCGTCTCTCCGTAACGAGCCAGATCCAACCAGAACATGGCTTGGCGTTCTCCGTAGGCCTTGGACTGTAACAACCGGTCCACGAGCTTTTCGTAAGCGTCGGAACTGGCGTCGGCTAAGAAAGTATCGATCTCCTCCACCGTCGGGGGCAGGCCGGTCAGATCGAGGGCGGCGCGGCGAATGAGCTTCTCTTTGGGGGCTTCCGGCGAGGGATCCAAGCCCTCTCGTTCGAGGCGATGCAGAAGGAATCGATCGGCGTCATTCTTGGGCCAGCGCGAGTCTTTGACGTCCGGCGGAGTCGGGCGCTGCGGTTTGAGATACGCCCAATGCTGCTGCCACTCCGCGCCTTCCCCGACCCATTGTTTGAGCACCTCGACCTGTTTCTCGGAGAGAGGCTTGCCGCCCTTTTTCGATGGCGGCATCCGGTCATCTTCATCCCCGGTGGTGATTCGACGGATGAGTTCGCTCTTCACCAGCTCGCGAGGCACGACCGCCACCGCGCCGGATTTGGCCGGGCCGAAAGCGGACTCTTTGACGTCGAGACGAAGATTGGCCTTGCGAGCCTTTTCGTCGGGACCATGGCAGGAAAAGCAATGATCGGAAAGAATCGGTCGAATGTCGCGCCCGTAATCGATCGGCTTGCTCTCCGCGCCGCGGGCCAATCCTGCCGCGCAAACCACCGCCACCGCCACCGCAACTACCGCCGCCCGCCGAAGCGCGTTCCTGAGGCCGAGCCTGGCCAGATGACTCAGCCGGAAGTATGCAGCCGGAATTGGGGAGCATAGGCGCCCTCGCGTGTCCCGATCGGCGCCCCGCCGGTCGGATCCTGGGGCCAGTTCAATCACTAGGCGGTGAATGCTCCGAACGGCCCAGTGTGGTCGGCGAGGGCGCCGGCCACGGCACGCGAGGGCGCGTGCGCTCCCCAGCTCAACGGAATGGTCACGGCTCAGAGCCTCTCGGAAAAACGGGTGGAACGGGCTGGCAGCCCGTCGGAACAGGCCGGTGGCCTGTTCCATCCAGAACTGAGTTCTCAAACAGGCTCTCAGGCTCATTTGGCCCCCTTCACGAGGACCGGGATCGAATAGAGCGACGTGCGCGCCGTGATGAAGAGGGTCCGGCCCTCCGCACCGCCAAAACAGAGATTGGCCGGCGATTCCCCGACCAGGATCTTGCCGATCAAATGGCCATCCCGAGCGAAGATCTGCACGCCCTCGCCGGCGCTGGACCAGATGCGCCCACCGGCATCGCAACGAATGCCATCCGGACCGCCTTTGTCGATCTGGCAGAATACTTTCCCATTCGCGAGCGTGCCTTTGGCCTGGACGTCGAAGACCCGAATGTGCCGCGGCTGGCCCGAATCAGCGACGTAGAGTTTCTTCTCATCGGGAGAAAAGCAGAGTCCATTGGGACGGTCGAAGTCATTCGCGACCGGCTGGATCGATTGATCTTTCGGGTCAAACCGGAAGACGTAGTTGGCCGCCTGCTCCTTTTGTTCCGCCTTGATGCCGTAGGGTGGATCGGTGAACCAGACGGTGCCATCCGATTTGACGACCGCATCGTTGGGCGAACTCAGTTTCTTACCGCCATGAGAATCGACGACGGTTTTCACGGATCCGTCCTTTTCCAGGATGGCCACGCGCCGACCATCATGCTCGCACGAGATCAGGCGACCCTGGTTGTCGAGCGTGTGGCCGTTGGATTTGTGGCTGGGTTTCCGAAACGTCGTCAAGCCTCCGACCTTCGTCCACTTCTTGATCTCGTCGTTGGGAATATCGCTGAACACGAGATAGCCCCCATCGTTGGGGATCCATTGCGGTCCTTCCACAAAACCAAGGCCACCCGCGAGTTTCTCGACTTTCGCTCCCGCCGCCACGCACTTCTTGAATTCGACCTCATCTTGAATGTCAAACTCGGCCGCCCTCGCGCCCTGGAGAGTC
This sequence comes from uncultured Verrucomicrobiota bacterium, assembly GCA_964355375.1. Classification (GTDB taxonomy): domain Bacteria; phylum Verrucomicrobiota; class Verrucomicrobiia; order Limisphaerales; family SIBE01; genus CAYHFE01. The sequence goes on along the minus strand of CAYHFE010000018.1, from coordinate 26,995 downwards.
ATCGAAAGCGCCAGCAACGCCACCCAACTCGAGAGCAGAGAATGCCCTCGCGCCGTTCCAATCCCGCTTTTCTTTGGTCTGAGGCTCTCAAGATTTAACCAGGCGATCGTCTCGGACACGACGGGTCGGAGTTTCGAAGTTCTACGGAAAGTCATCATGGCTCAGTCTTTCTTGGGTTGAACGGTTCACTGTGTCGCCGATCTGCCGGCGCTGACTCATGGAATCACTCGACCTTTACCAGCGCCGCCGCGACCCGTCACTCAAATTGTCGTTTCCGCTCACCCGGCGGAGGCGCCTCGGTCGGAACAATAATGACGTCGGATGGAGCGAAACCGAATCGGATCTTTGAGGGCCAGTTCGACCTCGGCCTTTTCCCGGAGCAAGGGCCAAAGCGGTTGCGACACCTGGGGAATCAGATGGAAGACCGGACGAACCAGCGCATCCCAAGCGCCGCAGAGGCGCTCCATATCATCGGGATAGATCTGGCCGCGACAGGACCGGGTGTGACAGGCGCAATCGAAAGGCGCCTGCAAATTGAGGGTCCCATAATCATCCGTCAGTTCTTCGTCAACCTGGACATCTCGGATCGCGATCTCGAAATCGTAACCGGCGCTGAGGCAATTGGCCTCGCACGAATGATTGAAGAACCGCGAATGATCCCAGCACAGCACCAGCCGGCCTGCCGCATCGACAAAACTGTAGCGATCGAGAATCTGCCGGTAAGGCTCGTCCATTTTGGCCACCTGTTCGCGGGTGAAGACCTGGTCTAGATCGTCGCGAACCCAGGTGATGGTTCCTTTGGGAATGGGCTGAGTGGCGAAGACCCCATAGCCAATCACATCATTAACCCATCGAAGTTCCGTGCTCGGATGAATCATTGGGCGGGAATAAACATCCGGTCAGAGCCGGACGCAAGGGGAAAACCCAACGAATTGGAGCGGCCGCCTCCGTTTCCCCTCCTCTGGACTGGGGGTGGGGCGAGACTCCGTCGAGCCCGGGCTTTTCTGTCGGCCAAGATTCCAGGGCTCGACGGAGTTTCGCCCCACCGGTGGATGAGTTCAGGGGTTCAAGGTGCGAACATTTCTTTGAGAGGGTTCTCACCACGGGAATCCAAGCCGTCTCGACACGTCCCGCGACCGTGATTCCACCGATCCCTTCACCCGAAATCGAAGCTTTCCTGAACCACCCGCGAGCGTTATTCTTTAGCAGTTCCGGCCCTGGCCTTGAGAAACGATCGATCGTCCGTTCCGTATGAAAACTCACTTCCTAAACACCTCAAACCCGCTCGCACGCCGCCTTGGTCTGGGCGTCGCCCTGACCATGGGTCTTGTCCAGAGTCTCGGTGCCGCGACCCCAACCTTGGATGAATCCATCCGCCAGCTTCGCCTGGGCACGATCATCATCCAGGCCGCGCCCGGAACGGAGATCCGCGTCACTCAAATGCGCCATGAGTTCTGGTTTGGAGCGGCGCTGGCCAATCAGATGTTCAGCCGCCGCGCCGCCGGCGAGGAGGCCGCCCGTTACAAAAAGGTCTTCCTCGAAAACTTCAACTCGGCCGTGACCGAGAATGCCCTCAAATGGCACACCATGGAGCCAGAGAAAGGCGTCGTGGACTACACCATCACGGAGGCCATGCTCGACTGGACCCAGCAGAATGAAATCCCCCTGCGCGGACACAACGTCTTCTGGGGAATCCCCAATCGGGTGCAGCCCTGGTTGAAAACCATGGACAACGACACCCTGCGCGACACCTTGAAATTCCGGGCTCAGGACATCAGCCGCCGCTTCCGCAGCCGTTTCGCCGAATACGATCTGAATAACGAGATGTTGCACGCCAACTATTACGAGGAGCGCCTCGGACCAAACATCACCCGGGACATGGCCTCGTGGATGCGCCAGGAAGATCCCCAAGCCGTCCTTTACCTCAATGACTATGACATCCTCACCGGCCGACGGTTGGAAGATTATGTCGTCCAGATCCGCAAGTTCCTGGACCAAGGCGTGCCCTTCGCCGGCATCGGCGTCCAAGGACATCTGCATGGCGACACCTTTGATCCGGCGGCCCTGCGGAATGCGCTCGATCGACTCGCTCAATTCAAACTGCCGCTGCGCGTCACCGAATTCAACTTTCCCGGCCAACGCTCGAAATACTATGGCCAACGCGGGGTCCGATTGTCCGACGCCGAAGAACAGGCCAAAGCCAAGGCCATCACGGATTACTACCGCATCTGTTTCGCGCATCCGTCCGTTGAAGGAATTCTGATGTGGGGATTCTGGGAAGGAGCCAATTGGATCCCCGTCTCCTCGCTCTTCCGCCGCGATTGGTCCCCCACCCCCGCGGCCGAGGCCTACCGCGACCTGATCTTCAAAGAGTGGTGGACCGACTGGAAAGGGCGCACCGATGCCCAAGGCCGCTGTGAAGTTCGCGCCTTCTTCGGCCAACACCGCCTGACCGCCGGAGGCCAGGAACAAGTCGTCCGCCTCAAGCGCTCGGAGCCAATCCAGCGGATCTCGTTGAAAGCTCCCTAATCGTCAAGGGGCCTGCCAGACTCGGCGGCCCGTTGCCTGCCTGTTTGGCAGACAGGCCGCCGAGCACGTCCAAGTTGGCCGCGTCACCCCTTTCATCCGCATACTTATTCCACTTTGCTTTCAAGTTGAGCGCAATTAGCCCTCACCCGTCCTTCGGACACCCTCTCCCATCCGATGGGAGAGGGACGGGGTGAGGGAGCAGTCAGTCTCATCTTGATCGCAAATTCGAATTACCGCTGAGGGAGCGCTTCAGCGCTTGGGCCGATGCACCCAAGCGATGGGTTCGATCCCGGCGGGGGGATGGATCTCTTGGCCTGGGGTTGGTCCGTCCCCGGCCCAGCGCGGTTCCAAGACGCAGCCAGTTGGCCGCCATCGACGAGCGGCCGGTGTGGGTGCTGCGGTCGGCCTGGGTTTGGGGCGAAGCCGCGGAAGGTCAAACGCCCGTCGTCGGAGCCGCGAGGAAGATTGCCTTCAAAGAGCGCCCGGCGCAACGCCCACGCCGACGATGCTGCAGGCTTGAATCGCGTTGAGGCCCAGTTGTTCCGCTTTCGCCAGGACCGAATCCGACTCCGTTCCCGGATTCAGCCAGAGTTCGTCGCAGCCGCGGGCGGCAATGTCCGGGAGAATTTCCAGAAGGCGCTCGGGAGGCAGATACACGCTGATCATGAACGGACGGACCGGGACATCGCGGATGCTCCGATACGCGGACAGACCTTCGATCTCCGCATCTCGCAGGTTCACGGGGAAGACCTGGAAACCCTGTTGGACAAAGGCGCGCACGGCTTTGTTCCCATACTTGTTCCGATCATTCGAGGCGCCGATGATGGCGACAGTTTTCATGGAGGCTAATAGCGGGGCAAATTAGCGGCTGTCCGGGGAAGCGTCTGGTTCGGCGCTTTGTTGGAGTCGGAGCCGCCAGTTATTCGCGGCGTGCCTCTGGGTTAGACTCAAATCTCATCGTCCAACCAGGCGGCGGACTTCGGCCAACACCTGCTCGCCAGGAATCGGCTGGACGTGCCCCGAGCGAACTTGATCGCGGCGGCGAATAGCCTCTGTTGCCCAAAGCTTCTGGATCTCGTCCGCCTCCGCAATATCCAGACTCTCGACGAGCCTCTCCGCCAGCAGAGCTCGCGTGGCGGAAGGAAGTTGCAAGGCCTCTTCGGTAAGTTGGTCTATGGTCAATGACATGAGCAAAACGTAATCGCTCCACCGCCCAAGCTCAAATGCAGTATTTTGGTTCTCCTGGGCCGAGCCGTTTCCCCTTCAACTTGTCGCTCAGGCAAAAAGGGGTGAAAGAAAACCAAAGGGAGCGTAGCCATCGGGCTGGTGAACGGAGAAACTTGCGACGCTTCGCCTCCGCTCTCGAACTGTGCGCGGATGGACCAACTCCGTTCTCGTGCGGCCGAGCAGCAAGGGCGGCAGGCACGTCGATATGAAACACACCCTGGCGCTGACCCGGCGGGATTTCGTCAAAAACACCATGGCCGGACTGGTCACTCTGGCCGGGCCTGGGTCCATGCGGGCCGCGACAGAAGCTCTGGCGAATCCGGCCTGGCAGATTGGCTGTTACACTCGCCCGTGGGATCAGCACGAATACCGCGTCGCCTTGGATGGCATCGCCGAGGCCGGCTTCAAAGGCGCCGGCCTCATGACCGCCAAAGGCAAGTCATGGGTCATCATCAATGTCCAAACGACCGTGGATGAGGCGGCCCAGATTGGCGGGGAGGTCCGGAAGCGCGGCCTGAAGACCTGGTCGGTTTACGGCGATTTCTCGGTGACCGGGTCTTTGGAGCAAGGCATCGCCGGGTTGCGGCGGTTGATTGAAAACTGCGCGGCGTGCTCATCGCCGAACCTTCTCCTCGGCGGCACCAGCGATGAGAAACTCTACCCGCCCTACTACAAAGCCATCGCCGAATGCTGCGACTTCGCCGCCGCCCAAGGGGTCGGCTTGAGCATCAAGCCGCACGGCGGGCAGAACGCCACCGGACCCCAATGCCGCAAAGCGATCGAATTGGTCAAGCACCGGAATTTCGGCCTCTGGTACGATCCGGGCAACATTTACTACTACTCCGATGGCGCTCTCGATCCGGTGACCGACGCCGCCACGGTGGATGGCTTGGTCGTGGGGATGAGCGTCAAAGATTTTCTGCCCCCCAAAGAGGTCATGGTCACGCCCGGCGCCGGCCGGGTGGATTTTTCCGCGGTTCTGTCCCGCCTCCATCGGGGTGGCTTCACGCGCGGACCGCTCATTGTCGAATGCCTGGCGCGAGGCGACGCCCCCGCCGTGACCGCCGAGGCGAAGAAGGCTCGGCGATTCCTCGAACAGTTGACCGGGCAGAAATCGTGAAACCGAGATCACGGAGGGAGGAATGAAGAAACAATCGCGCCGAGAAGTTTTGGGATCCTTGGCGATCGCGGGTGCCGTCAGTCTTTGGGCGAGATCCCCGCTGCCCGTGCGGTCGGCGCCCCGTTCCGGCAATCGCCTTGGGATGTTCATTCGCCTGGACCAGGATCCGGACAAGACGCTGAAACTGGTGGCGGATCTGGGATTTCGGTGCTGCGAGATTTACACCGAGGAATTCGCGGACGAAACTGCGGGAGCTCTGCGGCGGGCGATGGACCGTCATGCCGTGGACATCACGGCCGTATTCACGATGGGGCCGGGTCCGCTGGGCTGGGATTTCTACGAGGGTCCGGCCACCAATGGACTCGTGCCGCGCGAATGGCGAGCAGCGCGGGTGGCGCGGCTCAAGCAAGCGTCTGATTGGGCGCGACGCTGCGGCATTCCCGGGATCGAGACGCATTGCGGCTTCATTCCGGAGAATCCCAATGATCCGCTCTACCGGGAAACCGTCGAGGCGATCCGCGACGCCGCCGGCCATTGCCGGGCTCACGGTCAGACCTTCCTTTATCACGCCGGCGCCGAAACCGCGATCACCCTGCTCCGCACCATTCAGGACGTCGGACTGGATAACCAAGGGGTCGGACTCGATACGGCCAACGGCATCATGTATGCCACCGGCCATCCGGTCGATGCCTTGGAGATCTACGGCCGGCACCTGCGGGCGGTCAACGCGAAGGACGCGCTCTGGCCGACGGATCCGCGCCGCTTGGGTCGGGAAGTGGCCATCGGCCAAGGCAAAGTGGATTTCCCTCGCTTGCTCCGTCGTTTGCGCGAGCTGGAGTACGCCGGCCCGATCATTATCGAACGAGAAATTGGGGGCCCGCAACAGATCGAGGACATCCAAAAATCCAAAGTCTTTCTCGAAGAACTGCTGAACCGGACCGCCTGAGACCTCAAATCCTCATCATGAATACGAAACTGAATCGTCGTCATTTTCTTTCATCGTCCGTGCTCCTCGCGGCTGGCGCCACCGCCGGGGCGCAGGTGGTGAATCCACCGTCCGGAGCGCCCGCCGGAGTGACTTCTGGGAAGCGTGCTGGAGTTCAGTTTGGAGCGAAGACCCAATTGCCGATGGGCCGAATCGGCTCGTTGACGGTGAGCCGTTTGATTTCGGGCGGCAACCTGATCAGCGGTTGGGCGCACTCGCGCGACCTTCAGTATGTGCCGTCGCTCATGCGCGCCTACAACACCGAGGAAAAGGTTCTCGAGACTCTGCAATTGCTCGAAGAACACGGCGTCAACACGATCATTGCCGACCCGCGAAAGAAACCGATGGAGATCTTCGCTCGCTACTGGAAAGAACGCGGGGGGAAGATTCAATGGATCGCCGAGGGCCATCCGGATTTGGCGGATTGGAAGACGAATATCCAGACGTCGATCGACAGCGGGGCGTCGGCGGTTTACGTCCAGGGCGTCATCGGGGATCGTTGGTACAAGGAAGGGCGCCTCGAACTGCTTGGACCATGCATGGATTTCATCCAAAAGCAGGGTGTCCCCGGCGGGATAGGCGCGCACAAGCTCGAGGTGATCATGGAATCAGAGCGCAACCGGTTTGGGGCGCAGTTCTATGTCAAGACGTTGCACAACACGAATTACTGGTCGCGCCGCCGCCCGGACCAGAACGAGGACGTGGTGGAGAACAAGACCGACAATTATTGGGATCTCGACCCGGCTAGGACGATCACCTACATGCAGGGCGTCGAAAAACCGTGGATTGCCTTCAAAGTTTTGGCGGCCGGGGCGATTCGACCTGAATCCGGATTTCGTTACGCCTTCGAAAACGGCGCGGATTTCATCTGTGTGGGCATGTTCGATTTTCAGGTCGAGCAGAACGCCGCCCTCGCGCGAAACCTGATTCGCGAAACCCACAATCGCGAACGAAGCTGGATGGCCTGAGAGGTCGCGGAGACTTTCGAAACCGCGGCCAAGGCGGTGGCAAAGATCAAGGCTCCGGCGGGATCGCCCCGGAGCAAGGCCTGACCCCAACGGCGGATCGTTTTGGGATCCACCGCGAAACTCTCGGACAAAGCAGCCAGCTTGAAAATGGAGCAGATTTTGTGGGGAACGGCGGCGGCAGATTTAGAACTGGCTTGGAGAGTCAATTCAGGGGCCGAGTGACGGATTTCGGCCGCGCCGCGGAAAACGGGCAACCATCTCTTCACTCACGAGCAATTCGTTTGACGGCTGAAATCGCCTCTTCTACCGTTCGGTAAACCCGGGTGAAAACGGATTGCGCCACACGAACACAGGTCCTGCAAGCGGCTCTGAAACAATTTGCCGAGCGCGGTTACGCGGGGGCGTCGGTCCAGAGAATCGTCGATGCCGCCGCGGTCACCAAGCCGACGCTTTATTACTATTTTCGAAACAAGGCCGAGCTCTATCAAGCCCTGGTCGATGATGCCCAGGACGAGCGGTTGCGCCTGATGAAGGCGGCGGCGGCGCGTCCGGCGGACCTCCCGGAGAAATTGGTGAAGATACTGGCGGCGCTCTTTGAGTTTGCCACGGCCCATCGGGAGTTGATGCGGATCGCTTTTTCCACGGCCTTTGCCGCGGCCGGGGAGATCCCGCCCGGGAGCCGGTCTCTGGAGAAAAGCCGCCGGAATTTCGAGTTTATCCATGCGCTGATCAAGGACGGCTTGGCCAAGGGGCGGTTGAACCGTTGTTTTACCAGCCAGGAATTGACGATGTCGATTTACGGACTGCAAATGATTAACGTGGCGACCCATTTGGTGAAGCCGGACCATCTGCTGAACCGGGAAACCGCCGAGCGCATCGTGAAGCTGTTTCTGGAAGGCGCGGCCGCCAAGCGAGGCGGTTCGCGAACGCGAGAGGACGACACAGTGTGATGACGAAGCCAAAAACAATCGGGGGCCCCTCGACACGGACCATCGCCAGACCACCCGGTCCGCCTGGGATCGGGTTTCGGCTCGAGCCAATGATTCTGCTCGGGGCGGTGGCGGCGAGCCTTGCCTTATCGGCCGGCTGCCAGAAGAAGGCGGCGGCGGGTCCGCCGCAGTCCCCGCCGGTGCAGGTCATCGTCATCGAGGCCCAGCGCCGCCCGGTCTCGGAGACGCTTTCGCTGGTCGGCTCGATCGCGCCCAACGAAATGGTGGAGATCAAATCGGAGACCGAGGGGATTGTGCAGGAGATCAACTTCGTCGAGGGAGGGCGCGTCAACAAAGGGCAGATGCTGGTTTTGCTGGACGAGAGCAAGTTCGCGGCGGCGGTGGCGCAGACCGAAGCCAATCTCAAGCTCAGCCAGGCCAATTACGATCGGGCCAAGCAGCTCTCCCAGGACAAGCTCATCTCGCAGCAGGATTATGATCAGACGGCTTCGAGTTTTGCGGTGAATCAGGCGACGGTCGATCTGACCCGCCGGCAACTGAAAGATGCCCGGATCTTTGCGCCGTTCAGCGGCATCGTTGGAGCCCGGCCGGTCAGTCCCGGCCAGGTCATCAGCCGGAACACCACGTTGACGTGGCTGGTGGATCTGGACATCGTCAAGGTCGAGGTCAAAGTGCCGGAGAAATATTTGCGCCAGCTTCAGCTCGGCCAGCCTTTGGAATTTTCCGTGGCGGCATTCGCGGGCGAAAAATTCCGGGGTGAAGTCTATTTCATTTCTCCTCAGCTCGAAGAAAGCACGCGCACCGCCTTGATCAAGGCCAAGATTCCGAATCCCGAGGGCAAATTGCGCGGTGGCATGTTCGCGAGCCTGAATCTCACCCTGCAATTGCGCGACGCCGCCATCACCATTCCCGACCCGTCCCTGATGAACAATGGCGACAAGTTCTCGATCTTTGTGGTCGATGACCAAGGCGCGGCCCAGGTTCGTTCGGTCGAGGTGGGCCTGCGGTTGCCGGGACGAGTCGAAATCATGAAAGGACTAGATGGCGGCGAGAAGGTCGTGGTCGAGGGACTCCAGAAATTGCGGCCGGGCTCGCGAGTGACGCTGGCTCCGCCGGAAGCGGGTGCGCCGTACCGGGAAAATTAAGCGTATGATTCTTTCCCGCGTCTCCATCCAGCGGCCGATCCTGGCCACGATGATGAATCTGGTCGTGGTCTTGTTTGGCTTGATCGGTCTCTCGCGGTTGCCGGTGCGGGAATTGCCGGACATCGATCCGCCCATCATCTCCGTCAGCACCGTCTATCCCGGAGCCAACGCGCAGGTGGTCGAGACCGAGGTGACCGAGCGGCTCGAGGAGGCGATCAACAACATTGAAGGGATCAAGACCCTGCGCAGCGAAAGCCGCGAAGGGGTCAGCAATATCACGGTGGAATTCGATCTCTCGCGCGGCATCGACGTGGCGGCCCAGGACGTTCGGGACCGCGTCTCGCGCGTGCGCGGCCGGCTCCCGGACGACATTCGGGAGCCGATCATCGCCAAGCAGGATTCGGACGCTCAGCCGATCATTTGGAGCAATCTGAACAGCGACCGTTATTCGCCGCGCGAGCTCACGACTCTCGCGGAAAACCAGATCAAGCCGCGTTTTCAGGGGATTCCCGGTGTTTCCTCGATCATCATCGGGGGAGAGAAACGTTTCGCCATGCGGCTGTGGCTTGATTCGGACAAAATGGCGGCCCGGCGGGTCACGGTGATGGACGTGCAACGCGCGCTGCGCGAACAGAACATCGAACTGCCCAGCGGACGGGTGGAGAATCTGGATCGGGAGATGACGATTCAGACGCGGGGCGAGCTCAAGACGGCCGCCGAGTTCAATCACCTGGTCATCCGCAACGAGGGAACGACCTTGGTGCGATTGCGCGACGTCGGCTGGGCCGAGGAAGGGGTCGAGGATTACCGCACGTTGGCCCGGTCGATGGGCAAGCCCTGCGTCTTTCTCGGCGTGGTCAAACAAGCCAAGGCCAATACCGTCGCCGTGGCCCAGGCCGTGCGGGCGGAAGTGGAAGCGATCCGGCCGACGCTGCCCGAGGGCTGTGATTTGTTCGTCGGCTACGATTCGAGCATTTACGTCGAGAAGGCGATCTCGGAAGTGTGGGAGACGCTCGGCATCGCGTTCGTGCTGGTGGTCTTGATCATCTTCGTGTTCCTGCGCAATTTCCGATCCACCATCATTCCCTCGGTGGCGATCCCGGTTTCGATCATCGGCACCTTCGCCATCCTGTATGCCTTTGGCTATTCGGTGAACATTCTGACGATGCTGGCCTTGGTCTTGAGCATCGGCATCGTGGTGGATGATGCCATCGTCGTGCTGGAGGCGATTTACCGGCACATCGAGAAGGGCATGCCCCCGATGAAGGCGGCCTTCAAGGCGATGGAGGAAATCAGTTTTGCCGTGATCGCGATCACGATTTCGCTGGTCGCGGTCTTCGCGCCGCTCGCCTTTCAGAAAAGCACGACCGGCCGGCTGTTTGTGGAGTTTGCCGTGGCGGTGGCGGGATCGGTGGTGATCTCGGCGTTTGTGGCCCTGACGCTTTCTCCGGCCATGGCCGCCCGGGTGCTGCGGCCGCTCGAGGGCGTGCGCCACGGTCCGCTCTTCAACTTTTTTGAGCGCGCGTTTGCCTGGTTTACGACCACCTACCGGCATGTCTTGGAGTGGTCCCTGCGGCACCGGGTTTTCGTGGGGATGGTGGCGCTGGGCACGCTGGCGGTGATGGTGCTGGCCTATCGCGGCCTCGAGAAGGACTTCCTGCCGCAGGAGGACAAAAGCCGGATGTTCTGCATGGTCATCACGCCGAACGGCTCGACGAGCGAGTTCACCGATCGCCAATTGCATAAGGCCGAGCGGATCGTGGCCGCGCTGCCCGAGGTGTCGAGCTACGGAGCCATGGTCGCGCCCGGCTTTGGCGGTCCCGGCCAGGCCAGCTTCGGCATCGTCTTCGTGACGTTCAAGGACAAGAAGGAGCGGACGCGGTCGGTGCAGCAGATTGTCTATGGCCCCGGCGGGGTTTCGGAGAAGTTCTTCTCCGACGTGCATGGCGGCCTGGCCATCGCCAATTTGCCCAAGGCGATCGAGGTCAGTTTTCGCGATTCGCCTTTCGAGCTGATTCTGCAGAACCAGAACCTCGACCTTCTGAGCAAGGTGGCGCAGGATCTCGCGAACAAGATTCGCGGGATGAACGCCCTCCGCAACGTGCGGGTGAGCTTTGAAGTGGACAAGCCGGAGCTGCGCGTGAGCATCGACCGGAGCCGCGCGGCCAGCCTGAACGTGAGCATCCAGGATATTTCCCGCACGATGCAGATTCTTTTCGGCGGCTTGGACCTGAGCCGGATCAAGGTCAATGGCAAGGAATACGAGGTCATCGTCCAACTCGAACGGGAATCACGCCTCACGCCGCAGGATTTGGACAAGGCGTTCGTCCGAAATGACAAGGGTGAACTGATCCAATTGAGCAGCCTGGTCACCCGAACCCAGGGCGCCGCGGCCAATGCGATCAATCATTACGGACGGCTCCGCAGCGCCAGCATCACGGCGTCGCCGGGGGAAGTTCCGATCGGCACGGTCGTCGGGCAGGTCGAGTCCATGCTCGAGAAAGAATTGCCTCCGGGTTTCCTCTATGCCTGGGGCGGGGACGCCCGGAACTTGCGGGACGCGACCACGGAAGTGTGGTGGGTGCTCGGATTGGCCGCGATCATTGTCTATATGACGCTGGCGGCGCAATTCGAAAGCCTGATCCATCCGCTGACGGTGATGCTGGCCGTGCCACTGGCTGGAATCGGGGCGTTCGGCTTGCTTTGGCTTCTGGACCTGGGCGGAAAATTGGGCCTCTATCCGCCGATTCCGGCGATGAATATCAATCTCTTCAGCCAGATTGGATTGGTCCTGTTGATCGGGTTGGTGACCAAGAATTCCATCCTGCTCGTGGAATACGCCAATCAACAACTCGCCAAGGGCATGGGCTCGCACGAGGCCATGATCCAGGCCGGAGTGGTCCGGCTGCGGCCGATTCTCATGACCGCGTTTTCCACGATCGCCGGCATTCTGCCCATCGCCATCGGCTTCGGGGCGGGCGCGGAGAGCCGCCGGCCGATGGGGGTCGCCGTCGTCGGAGGAATGCTCACGAGCACCTTCCTCACCCTCATCATCATCCCGGTCGTCTATACGGTTTTCAGCGACGTGGCCGAGCGCGTCTTCGGACGGAAGGAACGGCCGACTGTTCCCCCGCTGGAAGAGGCGATCGCCAAATAGCACGACTTCAGCCGTAGATTTGCAGTCGCCGACACTCCGACCCCTCACCCCGACCCTCTCCCGGCGGGAGAGGGAGATCTTGGCCCCCGCGCGGGGATGATCCCTAAATCGTGAGTCTCTCCGCGGTTTTGCCAACATTCGCCCTCTCCTCGGGGAGAGGGTCGGGGTGAGGGGAAACGCCACTCCCAACCGAATCGATGCGGCTCAGGCAAACACCCGCCGCAAATACTCGATGCTTTTTTGGGCGATGACTTCCGGTCCGTCATCGAAATTGAACACCTCCACCGAGACGTAACCCTGGTAGTTCACCTCTTTCAAAGCGGCGGCGATGGGTCGGAAATCGACGTCGCCAAAACCCGGTCCTTTCAGATTCTTGTCGTTGGCGTGGAAGTAGCCGAAGTGCGGCCACGATTCGCGGATGATCTGCGGGATCGACTTGTCTTCCGAGGACATCGCTTTGACGTCGAGAATGATCTTGAAATGAGGGGTGTGCAATTGTTGGACGAACTGAACGGCTTCGGCGGCAGTGTTGATGAAATTGGTTTCCGCGGGCGCCAGCGGTTCGAAACAGATGGTCACGCCGCGCTGCTCGGCGCGCATGACGGGATCTCGAAAGACGGCCGTGGCCCAGCCCCAGGCTTGGGCGTGCGACACGCCCTCCATGAGATTGCGCTGTTTCGGGGATCCGACCACGATGGTCTGACCGCCCAGGTCGCCGCAGAATTCGACGAGGTCGCAGAAGTACTGGCTCGTCCGGTCGCGCACGGCCGGGTCCGGATGGGTGAGGTACATGCCCTCGGCTTGAACGAGCACCCAGTGGATGCCGGAAATGGCGAGGCCGGCGCGCTGGGCGGCGTCGCGAATGGATTGGCGTTGCGCGGAGGAGATTTCCGTCACGTATTTGGCCACGGTGAAGGGGGCGATTTCCAGCGCGTCGTAGCCAGCCCGAGCCGCGCAGACCATGGCGTCCTCCATTTTCCAGCCCTGAAAAATCTCGTTGCAGATGGCGAATTTCATGGCGGTATTCAGACAGATTCGTGGGGATTAACCAAATGAAAATGGCGCGGCCCGACGCGATGGACCGAGGTGCGGCAGCGGTTCTCATTTTGACTCAGGACACTGTCCGCTCCACGCATGTAGTCCCGGCTTCAGCCGGTTTTCACGTGGCGACCGGGTGAAGCCGGGACTACATACTTGTCAAAATGAGAACTGCTGGAGGTGCGGGAGCGGACCTTGACGGAGGGGTGGCCCGGATATAGCGTGGATTGAATGAACGCAGTCACCGCTCCGCCGCTCACGGTCGCGGATTACCGATTGATGCCGGCGGCGGGGCCGAGATATCAGCTCATCGAGGGGGATCTCATTATGGCTCCGGCACCCAACCGATTTCATCAGGACATCTCGGGCAATCTTCAGTACCTTCTGCGTGCCTACCTGGAAGAGCACCCCATCGGCAAACTCTACGCTGCGCCTCTCGACGTGTTTCTGGATGAGGTGAACGTGTATCAACCCGACCTGGTGTTCGTGGCCAAAGCCCGCTTTGCGATTTTGCGGGACGCGGGCATCGTAGGAGCACCCGATCTGATCGTGGAGATCTTATCGCCCGGGACGGAACATCTGGACCGAAAAGCAAAGGTGCGAGTTTACGCTCGGTCCGGAGTCGCCGAACTTTGGCTGGTGGATCCGACGGAGAAAACGGTGCAGCTCTATGATCTCATGGCCGACGCGGCGCATCCGACGGCGGCGTTCCCGCTGAAATCTTCGCTCTCTTCCCGGATATTTCCCGAACTCAAGATCAAGCTGGCGGCGATTTTCGCGAGATGACGGAGGCGAGGGCCGTGAGCGCAGCAATTTAATCCGGCGGGGTTTGTTTCGCCCATGAACCTCCGGGCGAGAGAACGCGGTTCCGGTGTCCAAGACTGTGAGCCCTATCCAGGCGGGATGAACGACGGAAGCCCGCGGTTCAGCGAACCGATACTACCGGGAATCTTGGTGGCGGGGGGCCGCACCCTGGCCGCACTGCCGCTGAATTAAGTGACGTGCCGGCTGTTGCTCTTCTTCCTCTCCCCGCGAGGGACGAGTGGGGAGAGGATCGAGAAGGGGTAAGCCAATGAAGACGCCCTCCTCTCCCCACCCCTCTCCTCCTATGGCAGGGAAGAGAGGGAGAAAGTCCATCGCGGTTCTTGGTTCCATTCCTTAATTCAACGGCAGTGCACCCTGGCCGGGGGCCAGAAGGGTTCACGGCACGAACCTTCTGTCACCCCGCCGGGGTGCCGTCGCTTTGGCGACGTCGATCCGGGGGTATCGCCGCGCTCAACCCCCGGCTACCTTCTTTGATCCCTGCGGGCTCGGGAGTTGTGGATCCCCCGTTACGACCCACGAACCGTCGTATGGTAGCGCACTACCTGCCCAGTAATTCCGCGGCGTGGCGGCGGGCGGCTTCGGATTGGCCGCCGAGCATGCGCGCCAGTTCGGTGAGGCGACTGGCGTCATCCAAAAGCTGAATCTCGGAAATCGTCCGCCCGCCCTTGACCTCTTTCGTGACGACGAAGTGAGCATGTGCGAGGGCGGCCACGGGTGCCAGGTGGGTGACGCAGAGCACCTGGCGTTGGCCGGCGATTTGCCGCATCTTCTCTCCCACCGCCCGGGCGGTCTCCCCGCCGACATTGGCGTCCACTTCGTCAAAGACCAGGACCGGGATCTCGTCTTCGGCGGCGAGCACCGTCTTCAAGGCCAACATGATTCGAGCCATTTCACCCGAGGAAGCGATGGCTCGCAGGGGTCGCGCGGGCTCGCCAATGTTGGGAGCGAACTGAAACTCGATGGTGTCGAGCCCGGTCAGGGTGAATTGAGGACCCGGCTCGAAGAGCTTCGAACACGACGTGATGGTCACGTCGAATCGGCTCTGTTTGAAGCCCAGATCAGCGAGCTGCCGCGCGGCGGCCTGGCAGAGTTTGGGGATGAGTTGGCGGCGGCTGGCGGAGAGATCGCGGCCCGTCCGTTCGAGCTCCCCGTCGAGTTGCTGGAGTTCGAGATTGATCCGACGGAGTTCCGCGTCTCGTTGCTCCAAGGCTTGGAGTTTCTGCCGGGCGTGATTTCCGAAAGCGAGAACCTCGGTCACGGTCGAGCCGTATTTCCGCTTGAGCGCGTGAATCAGATTGAGCCGTTCCTCCAGTTCTTGCAGTCGGCTCGGATCCAGATCGACGCGGTCGGCGTAGTGCGAAAGAGCCCGACGCAATTCCTCGAGCTGGCTGGCGGCTTGTTCGTGACAGGAGATCAGGGGAGCCGCCGCATTGTCGAGGCGCTGCAGCTCCTGCAACGTTCGGCCCAAGGCCCCCATCTGAGCGGAGAGGGCATTGTCGTCGTCGGCCAGCAGCCCGACCGCGGTCTGAGTGAGCTGAAGAAGGCGGGCGGCGTTGTGCGAGCGGCGGTGCTCTTGTTCGACCCGGGCTTCCTCGTCCGGCTGCAATTGAGCCGTTTCGATTTCGGTCGCCTGATGCCGGAGCAGGTCGAGTTGCTGCGCGTAGGTTTTCTCATCCACAATGAGATCGGCCTTGGTCTTCGCCAAATCCTCGCGGCGGCGGACGAGCGCGGCGAATTGCCCCCGCCGGGTTTGCAGGCCGCCCAAGGCGTCGAGGATGGCCAACTGCTTGGCGGACGAGAGGAGCGATTGATGATCGTGCGGGCCATGAATATCGACCAACCACTCCCCGAGATCGGTCAGGATTTGCAGGCTGGTCGGCGAACCGTTGATGAATTGGCGGTTGGACCCGGAGGCGGTGATGGTTCGCTTCAGCACCAGGAGGTGATCCTCGCACGGTTCGAGGCCGCTCTCCTCGAGGAACGGATGGAGTGGCGCGCGCAGATCCGAGATGTCGAAGACCGCCTCCACGGAGCACGTGTCGCAGCCGCTGCGAATCAAGGTGCGGTCGGCGCGTTCCCCCAGGACGAGGCTGAGCGCGCCGATGAGGATGGATTTGCCCGCGCCGGTTTCGCCGCTGACCACGTTATAGCCGGCCCGCAAGTCCAGGGTCAGGTCCGACACCAAAGCCAGATTTTTTATGCGGAGAGTGGTCAGCATCGCCAAACAATCTTTCGTCGGACTTTGGCCAATGTGCTCGCTTTCGGCAAAATAAATCTGGTATGTTCCCGCCCCGAATGGACAGGAAAGTGCAAAATCGGACGGGCCGCGCCGCCCACGAGCGGCTGTGCCTTAGCCACAACTCGGGGGTGGGGAATTTGCGAATCCCGACGGGATTCCGTCCCCGAGCCCAGGGTTGGCCCACCGCGCCTACCCTGGGAAGACTTCGCCATACGGACCAACCCCAACGGGGGTCGCGCCAAGACCCAGCGCGCGTCCGTCGCAACCGCGTCGGGGTTGAAACCCGTTCCGGCCCGATCTCCCAGGGTAGCTCGTTCCTCGCAACCCTGGGCTTTGTTCCGGAATCCCGTTGGGATTCGGCAAACCAGACTCTCCAACTTGTGGGCCATGCACAGATGGGCCATGCACAGATCGGGCGGTGGGGATTGATCTGGATGGCATCGAACGAATCGCTTCTTCTTCACCTGGGGCGCCGGCAGACGGTGGACGCCAAGATTCTCGATGCTCCGTGCCCGGCGGCGCGGGTGGTTTGTCCATAGATTCCGATCCCAACATGTCTTTCTCACTTATCTTTCTGGGATCGGGGACGTCTCAAGGGGTGCCGATTATCGGCAAAGAGTATCCGCCGGAATACCTGGCCAATCCGAAGAATCACCGGACGCGACCGTCGATCTATGTGGCGACGGAGGCGGTCAAGCTGGTGGTTGATACGACGCCGGATTTCCGGCAGCAGATCTTGCGGGAGGGCATCCGTTGGTTGGATGCGGTCGTCTTCACGCACTCGCACGCCGACCACATCATGGGATTGGATGATTGCCGGCGTTTTTGCGACTTGCGCGGCGGGACGGCATTGCCCACTTACGCGAGCGAGTCCACGATGACGGATCTGCGGCGGGTCTTTCTCTACGCGTTCCGCGGCCCGCCTCATCCTCGGGGATATTTCATCCCGGACCCACGCGTGATCCAGGGTCCGTTTGCCATTGGCGATCTGGAGATCACGCCGCTCCCCTTGCCTCACGGGAGCATGACGGTGAACGGCTATCTGTTCGTGCAAGGGGGGATCAAACGACTGGCCTACCTGAGCGACTGCAAAGAGATTCCCGGCGAGGTAGCGGAACTGGTGCGCGGGGCGCAGGTGGTGGTGCTCGATGCTTTGCGGCGGGATCCGCATCCCACCCACATGTGCCTGGACGAAGCTTTGACGGCCGCCCGGCGATTGGCCGCGCCCCAAACTTATTTCACCCACCTGACCCATGATTACGACCACGACCTCGATCAGGCGGAATTGCCGCCGGGAGTGTCGCTGGCCTATGACGGTTTGAAAATCGACTGGCGCGATGGATTGGACGAGGGGGGCGGACTTCAACCGCGGGTGACATGAGATCATCCTTGATGAAGAGGTGTTTTTGGCTGGCCGGATTGATCCTGGGCGGCGGCTCCCTGGTGAAGGATGCAGCCGCGGCCGAGGGTGAAGCCGTGGCGGTGGTCTATAATCGGAGCATGCCGGAGTCGCGGAAGCTGGCCGAGGACTACGCCCGGCTGCGCGGGGTGCCGACCAATCAGGTTTTCGGATTGGAGCTGCCGACCACGGAAACCATGACCCGGAGAGAGTTTCGCGAGCGCCTGCAAAAGCCGCTTCTGAGCCAGCTCGAGAAGACCGGCTTGTTCCACTTCCGGGAGGAGCCGCAGGTAATGCGGCCGGATTCGCCGCTGGCCGTGCCGGCGGTTCCGTTGGACTTTCGAATTCGCTACCTTGCGCTGTGCTATGGGGTGCCGTTGAAGATTCTGAATGACGCCAGTTGGATCGAGCTGGGCTCCGAGCGGAATCAGGAAGGGTTGCGAAAAAACGAGGCGGCGGTGGACAATGAACTGGCCGTTCTGCCGGCCTTTCGCGTCCAGTTGCCCGGGTACGGTCCGCTGGTCAATCCGGTTTACGCCACGACCAATGCCGCTTCCTTGAATCCCGCCAATGGCGTCCTCATGGTGACGCGGTTGGATGGCCCATCGGTGGAAATCGCCCGCGGGCTGGTGGAAAAGGCGATCCGGGCCGAGACGGAAGGCCTCTGGGGGCGCGCCTACTTTGACGCGCGCGGACTGACCAACGGCGGGACCAAGCTTGGCGACGACTGGATCAAGGGCGCGGCGGAAGTGACGCGAAGGCTGGGCTATGAGACCGTCCTCGATAATCGCGATGAACGGTTTCCTGTGAGCTATCCGATGAGCCAGATTGCCTTTTACGCCGGTTGGTATGAGTACGACGGGCAGGTTTCGGGGCCGTTCGCGCGGCCCAGCGTCGAGTTCATGCCCGGGGCGTTCGCCTATCATCTGCATTCATTCAGCGCCCAGACGATTCGTTCGGCCACCCAAGATTGGGCCGGGCCCTTGCTGCAAAAAGGGGCCACCGCCACCATGGGAACCGTCTTCGAACCCTACCTGGAGTTCACCCCGAACTTGGCGGTGTTTTTTCATCGTTTCATTCATCTGGGGTTCAGTCTGGGGGAAGCCGCCTACGCCAGCCAGAGCTGTCTCTCCTGGCAGACGACGGTGGTGGGTGATCCGCTCTACCGCCCTTTCGCGCGGAAGCCGCAGGCGCGGCACGAGGAGTTGGTCCGGAGCAAGAACCCGCTGGCGGAATGGTCGCATTTGAAGGTGGTGAACATCAATCTGGCGACCGAGTTGCCCGTGGCCGAGCTCATCCAGTATCTCGAGAAAACGCCGGAGCTTTCGCAGAGCGCCGTGCTCCACGAGAAACTGGGGGACCTCTATTTGGCCAAGGCCGGGTTTGGCAAGTCGATCGAGAATTATCGCCAAGCGGTTCGTTGGGCGACCTCCCCGCAGCAACGCGTCCGGCTTCTTCTGGCCGTCGGTCGGACGCTGGAATTATTTGCCAGTCCCGAGGAGGTTTACGAGGCCTACCGCGATTTCGTGAAAGCGTTTCCGGAGTACCCCGATTTGGCCGGGATTTACCGGAAGCTCATGCCTTTGGCGGAACAATTGAAGAAGGCCGCAGATCGGGAACTGTTCCAGCGCGAGTTGGATCGTCTCGGATCCACCAATCGCGCCAAGTCTTGATCGGCGCTCACGCGCCCATGCCGTCCTCGAACGAACCAGCGGCGACGGGGAAACAGAGATGATCCCGCACGTACTGAATGCCATTGGCGCTGGTGGCATCCAATTCTCGATAGGCGCTCTCGGCCTCGACGATCAGCGGCGCGGTGGCGGCGCCCATGAGTTCGCAATAGCGCTGCGGATAGCCCACGTGGATGAGCAATTCGACGTAGCGCGTCATGTTGAGGTCGCCCGAGGGGATATCGACGAATTGCATGGCCCGATTCTGCCAGTTTGGATCCATCATGCGGAGCGGCACGCGCGGGCGGATCACGAAATTCTTCACGTGGCAGGCGAAAACGCGCGGGCCGACCTTGAGGAAACGGGTTTCCCAATCTTCGCCTTCCCAGCAGTGGGACGGGTCGGCATTGACGGCCAGGCACGGATCGCCGCCGCAAATCTCGACCAGCATATTGAAGTCATCGGCGCACATGGCGGCGGTTCCGGGATGAATCTCGTGGGCCAGTCGGAGGCCGAGCGCGGCGGCGTGTTTGCGGAGTTTGGCCGTTCTTTTGACAAACCGGTCCTGACCTTCCTTGATCAGGTTGTAATCTCCGCCTTGCCAGAAACCCCAAGGATAACCGGTGGCCAATTCCCAGCCAAAGGCCACGCCCCAGAACATGGGCAGAATCTTGACTCCCAACTCGGCGCAGAGATCCATCAGCTTGAGCAGATAATTCTCCGCCCATTTCTCGATTTCGGCCGGCGATTTCTTGGCGACGTCCGCGGGAATGAACGGCCGAATCGACGGACTGCCGGTCCAGGCGGTGGTGTGGACCCAGAAGGGACAATGGCAGGAAACACCGTCCAGCTTCATGCCCCGTTCCTCAAAGGTTTGTTTAATCTCCGCCGCGCTTTTGAAGAGCTTGCCCCCCTGGAGCATGTAGTTCGACGGCTGCGCTCCGGCCGCACCGGAGCGTTTGGCGTAATCGAGGAATTCCGGGAGGCTTTTCGCGCCATGCTGGGCGCCTTCGACACTGGGATGAAAACAGGATTGAGCCATAAATCGTTAATGTTTTTAGAGCTTCAGCCGAGAATAGCGGCGGTCGGGACGGGAATGCAATCGGAAATCTGTCGTGGTAAGGTTTTCTTTTTTCAGGCAGCGCTCAAGTCATTCGAGTCTAATGTCCCGGCGCGGTTTCGAGGGCCGAACCGCTTGAGGGAAACCTCGAATCTTGGTCGGCAAAGAAGTCAGGGTTTGACGGAGTCTTACCCCATCGCCGGTTCAGCGAAAGCCGCCCAGCCTTGCAGGCTCGCTTTGAGACCGTGAACCGTTGAGCGCTTTGGAATGGACGAGTGTGCTCACGCCTTTTCCTCAAAATTGGCAGCCCCTGGGGTTGGGGACATCGGGAATGCCGCCAGCAGCGTGTACGAACTCCCCTCGGAGGAAAGCGTGCTGCGCGTCAAGTGAAGTTCGGAGACCGGCCAGTCGCCGAGTTTTGGCACTGGCATGTTTGGAATGATTCCCTCCCGGCGTCGGAGGGGGCGCGGGCGGACCTTGATCCGACCGATGGTCAAATGGGGCCGAAACTCGCGTTCCTCGGCGTGGCTCCCGAAGCGACTGGTCTGGGCCTCGATCTGCCGGCTCAACTTCTCCAATTCCGCCAAGTCTCCCTCGATCCCCACCCAGATGACACTGGGGCGGGTGATGGAAGGAAAGCAACCGAGGCCGGTCAACGTCAGGCGGAAGGGGCGAATCCCACCGATGGAACGTCGCAGCGATTCCTTCAGGTCATCGACCTGTTCGATGGGGACATTCCCGAAGAACCTCAGAGTGAGATGCAGTTGCTCGGGCCGAGTCCACCGCACCTCGCTCAGGCGTGTCCGGTCCTGGAGATCCCGTTGGAGTTTCTGAATCTCCGTCACGAGAGGTTCCGAAAGGGCGACGCTCGCGAATGCTCCAATCGAAGTCGGAAGACGGGAATGAGTTGTCATCCTGAAAACGGCAGTTGATTAACCGCAAAGAACCCAGCCCGGCCAACGAGAACCGAATTCAACC
>CAYHFE010000018.1:0-5605 GCA_964355375.1 uncultured Verrucomicrobiota bacterium | reverse complement strand
AGTGCAAAGATCACAAAGCAGGTAGAGAAACAGGCGCTCAGGGCAAACGTTGTCCCAT
This sequence comes from uncultured Verrucomicrobiota bacterium, assembly GCA_964355375.1. Classification (GTDB taxonomy): domain Bacteria; phylum Verrucomicrobiota; class Verrucomicrobiia; order Limisphaerales; family SIBE01; genus CAYHFE01. The sequence goes on along the minus strand of CAYHFE010000018.1, from coordinate 5,547 downwards.
CGCCGCCTCCAAGAGCCGGTACCATTCATCGCGGGTCAATTCCACCTCGACGGCTTTGGCGAGTTCCCGGATGCGCTCGGGATCGGTGGACCCGACGACGGGGATGATTTTCGCCGGATGTTTCAAGAGCCATGACAGCGCGATCGTCGAGCGGCTGGCGCCCAATCCCCGGGCGATCATATCGAGCGTTTCGCGGATCTGGAGGCGATGGGCATGGTTCGGGTCGCGGAGGTCGATCGGGTCATTGTTGACCAGCCGCCCCCCGGCCAAAGGGCTCCAGGCCAGGGGCGTGATCTTCTCGGCCAAACAATGGTCGAGAGTTCCATCGTGGAAGCAGTCGAGCTTGCTCAGGCTGAGTTCCACCTGGTTTACGAGCAGCGGCATCGGGCAAATGCGCTGCAGCGCGGTCCATTGGCTGGGGCGGAAATTGCTGACCCCGAATTCGCGCACCTTTCCGGCTTGCTTAAGCCGGGAGAAGGCCTGCGCCACCTCCTCCGGATCCCCGATGTAATCCGGGCGGTGCAATTGATAGAGATCGATCGTGTCCACTCCGAGCCGGGTCAGGGACTGTTCACACGACCAGATGATGTGACCGGTCGAGAAGTCATAGCGATAGGGCGAATCGGTATCGGGATCCCCGGCTTGGCGAATCCCGCACTTCGAGGCAATCACAATCTGGTCGCGCATCCCGGACACGGATTTGAGCGCCTGGCCGAAGATCTTCTCGGCCGCGCCGCCGGCGTAGAGGTCGGCGTGATCGAAGAGGGTGAAGCCCGCTTCGTAAGCGGCCTGGACGGCCCGGCAGCCTTGGGCGATTCGTTCGGGAGTGATGTCGCTGGAGTCGCGATTGCCGGCGATTCTCCAACAGCCATAAGCGAGACGGGAAGACCTCAGTCCACTAGTGCCGAGTGCGAGCGTTTCCATGCCGAGTTTTTATCGGAGTGCGACGGCAAATGCAAAGCCGCAATGAAGCGCGCAGCAGTTCTCATTTTGACGAGTATGTAGTCCCGGCTTAGCCGTAAGAATGCAGACAGGATTGGGGAGGACACGCGCCCTCGCGTGTTCCGACCGGCGCTCTCGCCGGTCGGTTGAGAGTATCAGGCAATCACTCTACCGCGGCTCGCCGGAACGCTTCACTGTGGTCGGCGAGGGCGCCGGCCACCGCACGCGAGGGCGCGCGCGCTCCCCTTCCGAATGGAATAGTTTTGATAATCCATTCTCTCGGAGGAGTCAGGTGACGAGACTCTGATTCTCGATGGAATATGCCGGCGTCACCCGGAGAAAAGTGAGTCTTCTCACGTCGTCTCCTCCTTTTAAAACAGGCTCCATGGCTGCCTCTGCGGCGGCCTTCTCCTAGAGTCGCTGCTGCCAATCTACTACTGGCCTTCCGCCCAGGACGCCGGCTCCCACGCTTTCTGCTACGCCAACGCCGACCGGCGCAAAGGAGAGGAACCGGAGGAAGTCTTCACTTTCGTCGACTTTTGGCAACGCACCCAGGGACAACGGCCGCGCCATTTGGTGTTCGACGCCAAACTGACCACCTATGCGGGGCTGGCCCGTTTGGATGGCGTGGGCATCGACTTCATCACGCTGCGCCGGCGTTCTCCCAAGCTGCTCAAGGACATTGCGCTGCTGCCCCGCTCAGCCTGGCGGACGGTCGAACTGGACGCGCCGACCCGCCCGTATCGCACCCCGCGCTCCTACGAGCAGACGGTCGTCCTGGCTGGGTGCAAGCTCCGGCAGATTCCCCTGGTGGAATGGTCAAACACTCAGGCTCTGCACCTGCAACGGCCCCGCTCCAGGGCCGGAATCTTAGGTCGATTCCCCTTCGTGGAAATCCAGGCTAGTATCCCAAGACCAGTTTGCCGCCGACGATCTTGATCGTTGTGATGCGCTGGCTGGCCTCGGCGTTGAGGCGGAAGAAACGCGCGGACTCAGCCGGCAATGCGATCGTGATCGTGCGAGCCTGAGCGTCCACCGACGCACCCGGATCCGCGGCGAAGAGCCCGGTGATGGACGGAGCGGATTCGAGCCGGACGGCTGGCCCAGCCACGATGGTTCGGAAGGCTTTGATGGCTTTCGGATTGGCTGGGTCGTTGATCAGGATTTTCTCGTTGGTCGCCGGATTGACCGAGAACCATTCGGCGAAGCCGGCTCCGCCGCGTTCGTACCAAATCATCCGAAACGGATACAACCCGGCTTGCGGCACGACGAAATCGAACGTTTCATTGGCCGGCCCGCCGTTGTGAAAACCGAGCGCCACCGCGGCCGTGTCGGTCAGACTATTGCCGGAAACGATTTCGTAGCCGTCATCGCTGACGACACCGAATCGCTGGACGCCCGCGGGGAGATCGAGGTACGTCAGAATCTCCACCGCGAAATCGTCTGTCCCATTGACGTCGGATTGAAGTCCCGGCACCAGCGCATCGCCGGGGAAATCGCCGCGGTCGCCTTCGATCTCATTGTAGTTGATGACGCCGGCCACGGCATTGGTGGAAAGGAAGACGGGAATGGTGGAGCGCGACGCCAACTGGTCTTCCGCCCGGCGCAAGTTATTCTCCAGCGCCGAGCCTTGGGGCGCCTGCACCACCCGCACGCTGAACCCCCGGTCCAGGCCGGGCCCAATCCGCCGATTGGCCGTCGTAAGCGACTTGTAGGTGATCGTGAAACTCCACTCGCTCGATTGCTCGACGCTGGCGCTGTCGCTGAAGGTCAACCGGACGGTGACCAGCGAATTGGCTGGAGGCAGTGGCGAGAGATTGTAGTTCACCACCGCCGTGCTGGCGTCGCTCGTGATCGTCGGAACAACGACGGCGCCATTGACGCGCAAAACGATCGTGTTGGTTCGGACGGTTGTATCCCGATTCTGGATCGTGGCCTGGATGACCGGAGTGACCGTTTCAACAATGGCGCCCTGGGCCGGCGCAGCGCCGGTCAAGGTGGCGCGCTGAGGCCCGGTATCGGCCGCCGGAATCAGGATGAGATAATTTTGGTAGATGCCGCCGTCGGCTGGATCGGGCGACACTTGGCGCAAACGGAGCGTTTCGGTCCCAGACAAGCGGACGACAATCTTGCTCTTGCCAAGGCCATCGGTCAGGGGAAAGTTCTGATAGAGGAAACCGGTTTTCGTGGCCAGGAACGAGCCGAGGATTTGGGTGGTCTGTTTGGGTTGGCTTGGGCTGCTCGTCACCTTCTCGAGCACGGTTTCGGCCTGGGCGCCGTTGACCAGCGCCTCGCGCAAGTAGATCTCGTAGGCGCCGCCGGGAAACGTCCGGGTGTAATTCAGCCATTCGCCGGCGGCGATGTCGCCGATATCGTAATCATAGGCGCCGCCGGCCGTGCCGCCCGCCGCTGTGTACTTCGCGCGCGCGATGTCGAGGGAGCGCTGCATGCGGATGGGATCGTTCTCGCGATACACCGAGTAACGAACATCGGGGGTGGCGCGGGTGTCCGTGAAATCGACATCCAGCGTGCCGGTCTGGCTGCGATACCCGCTGGCCTGCGGTCCCAACCCCTCCCCGATCACGCTCGGATTGGTGACGAAACGGCCGCCTTCGAAATTGTAGTCCTCGACTTCGATGACCAGATTGGAGGCGGCAAAAGTGTCGAAGAAAAGCTTGGCCGACGTCGTGAGGTTTTCGGCGTCGGTCACCTTGATTTCGGCCGCGTAATTGACGTTGTTGGTCAAGCCGCCCAACGTAACCTGGCGGCTCGAGCCCGCGCCGGTCAGCTTCAATCCATTGGCGCTCGTGTAGGTCTGGCCGTTCAAGGTCACGGCGATCTTGTCATCGGCCAAGGGCTTGTCGTCCGAGACCGCAAAAGAAATCTGGGTGGTCGCGGGCAGGAAATTGGCAAACTCGGACGGTTGAATAGTGGCGATGGAAGGCGCGAGATTGGCCTTGGCGGGCGCCGCCGAGATTTCCAGGTTGTCGTAGATCACCTCATAGACGTCCTGGGGCGCTTTGCTGTCAAAGTCCTGGTAACAGTAAAGGACGAGATTACCCGAGCCGAAGTTGGGCGCCGCCGGACTATCGGTGCCGTCGGAGAGAATGTCGGCCGCCGCGGTGTCCACCACGGTTTTCTCAAAGATCACGGCATTGTTCGCGTCTTTGTCCAGGACTTTGGCATTGATGATGACGCTGGTGCCCTGGCCGGTCAGCGAGAGCACGAGGGTGACGTTCTCGCTCTTGATCGCCGGGGTCGGATCTTCGTTGTAAAAATACTTGCCGATGCCTTTGGTGATGAGGATATCGGTCGTCGATTTCGCCAGGCTGTATCCACCCAGAGCGCTGGCGGAGGAAGTCGTCGGCACGAATCCGAGCACGGCGAAAGCATCTGGGCCGTTGCCGCTGACGAGATCGACGCGCAATTCAAGGCGTTCGCCATCGAGCAAGTCATAGGTGCGGGAAGTTTTCGTGCTCGCGCTGAACAGCGCCTGTCCCGCGGGCGGCTGCGAAAAAGTGAACCGACCCTTCGTTTCGACCGGCAATCCCAGGCCCGGCACGAATGTGAAATCCTTCCAGTCACTCTTGGTGTTGTCGTCGAAATTATCGACCACCGTGCTGTCGGTCACGAAGGCCTGGGCATTGTCGAAGATCACTTCGTAAACGTCCTGGGGCGCGTTGCGATCGAAGTCCTGGTAACAGTAGAGCACAAAATTGCCGGCCGTGAGGAACGGCGCCGCCGGATCGTCCTTGCCATCCGACAAAATGTCCGCGCCGCTCGTATCGACGACGGTTTTTTCAAAAATCACCGCGTTGTTGCTGTCTTTGTCCAGGACCTTGCCGTTGATGATGACGCTCGTTCCCTTGCCGGTCAGGGTCAGCACGAGGGTCACATTCTCATTCTTGATCGCCGGAGTCGGGTTCTCGTTGTAGAAATACTTGCCGATGCCTTTGGTCATGAGCATGTCGGTGGTGGATTTGGCCAAGCCGTAACCCGCCAGGGTGCTGGCCGAGGATGAGGTCGGGATAAACGCCAGGATGGCAAAGGCGTCCTTGCCGTTCCCGCTCACCAAATCGACCCGAAACTCGAGGGTCCGACCGTCCTGCAGGGTGAAAGTCTCTGAGGTCTTGGTGCTGGCGGAAAAAAGAGCCTGACCCGCCGGAGGCATGGAGAACTTAAAGCGCCCACCCGATTCCGTCGGCACTCCAAGCCCCGGCACAAACGTGAAATCCTTCCAATCGGTTTTGGTATTGTCGTCAAAGTTATCGACGACGCGGGCTTGCGCGGAACCGAGGAAAACCACCAGAGAGGCGGCGACGAGACCGGCCTGAAGCCAGGGGACGAACTTGGTTTTCATAGTTGAGCAATTGATCTAATGCGGTTCACCGGACATGTTTGAGGTTCCGGGGTCGCCCGGGATCGGCGTCAACCCAGTGAGCTCATTCCATTTTAGGACGGCCTCTTTTGTATCTCTTTCCCCGGGAGTTTCCAAGTCAATCCTGCGCCAAAGACGGCCTTGGCCAAATCGATTCGGTCCGGCGTGGCCTTTCCCCTTTCCATGAACCGTTTGTCAACCGGGCGCATCGATGTTCGAGAGGAGGG
>CAYHFE010000017.1:0-32021 GCA_964355375.1 uncultured Verrucomicrobiota bacterium | reverse complement strand
TGGATTCGCACGTCGTGCAGCATTTCGTCACCGAGACCGGCCGCGTGATCAGCGATGGCGTGATCTGGCGCGTCCCGCCGAAGCCGTATGGCATCTCCTATCGCTCGATCATCCCACGCAAGGGCGAGTGCGAAAACCTGTTCTCGCCCATCTGCGTCTCCGCTTCGCACGTCGCGCATGGCTCGATCCGCATGGAGCCGGTGTTCATGGCACTCTCCCAAAGCGCGGCCATTGCAGCCGGGCTGGCGCTGGACAAGAACTTGAGTGTGCAGGATGTCGCCTACGAACCCCTGCGTGATAAGTTGGAAGCCGCGAAACAGATCGTCCATCCCGGGGCACTCAAAGATGCCGATAAACCGAACAAAGAGCCCTCGCGCAGGGGGGCCGCTGAGAAGACACCGGCGAACGGGACGACGTCATCTGGCGATCCCAAGCAGAAGCCCAACGTCCTCTTCATCCTCGCCGATGATTTGGGCTCCGTAAAGAACCCCGGAGCAAGCTCCGGGGCATTGACAATATGATTTCACAATTCAAAACAAAGTCGAAGCAAGCTTCGAGGTATCAGACCCAATGGGAATGAACAACAAAGCTGCATTTCACGCCCCGCTTCATCCGCTGGACACGGAGAAGCAAACGCACGGCTGTCGGCACACGAATCCCGACATCTGCGCCAAGTATCAAATGCCGAAAGTTTGCGCGTTTGCGCGAGCCGACAAGATTTGCCTCGCTCCGCCCACGTCCTGGCCGAGGCAGTTCCAGAAGCTGAAGCAGACGAAAGCCAAAACGAAATGAATCAGACTTGTCTCGTGGCGGAGCTGGACGCTGAGGCGGCGCAGATGGATTCGGTGCGTGCGCTGCGCCCCCGCTTCGAGGCCAAAATCCAACGCGTCCTCGACCGCGTGTGGGGCAATGGGATTGAGTTGCCCAAACCAAAGGAGTAGTCTCGGGCGCAAGTCAGACAACCTATGAATACGTTGCAGAAAATGTCACTAGCCGGGTTCAAATCCATCCGGGAGATGCGCGACCTTGAGTTCAAGCCGCTGAACGTGCTCATCGGAGCGAACGGCGCGGGCAAGTCGAACCTGATTTCATTCTTCAAGCTCCTGAACTTCGGCATGACGAATTCGCTCAAGGAGTATGTGGCGCGGGCGGGCTATGCCAACTCGCTGCTCCATTTCGGCTCGCAACAAACCAAGCAGATTTCAGCCTCGCTCGCGCTCCGCATGGACGGCGGCACGAACACCTATGAAGTCAAGCTGTCGCACGCCGCGGACGATTCCCTGATCTACACTGAGGAAGCGGTGGTGTGGCACAAAGATGGTTATCCGCACCCGGATCGGACGGTGCTGGGCGTCGGCGTTGAAAAGACGCTGCTTAACGACCCGGCGAGGCAAACTGACGCCAAGGTTCGAGTTGTGCGCTCCCTGCTGTCCGGGACACGGGTTTATCAATTCCACGACACCTCGGCCGGCGCACCGCTGCGGAGCAAATGGAAGGTGGACGACAACCGCTACCTGTTCGACCACGGCGGCAATCTCGCCCCTCTGCTCTTCTATCTGCGCGAGCGGAAGCGGGAGACTTACGATTTGATCCTCAGCACGATCCAGCAAGGCGCGCCTTTCCTGGAAGATTTCGCGCTCCAGCCCGACCGGCTGAACCCGACGGTGATTGACCTGCGCTGGCGGGAGAAGGGAACGGCTTACGAGCTCGGCCCGCACCAGATTTCCGATGGGACGCTGCGCTTCATGGCGCTGGTCACGCTGTTGAGTCTGCCGGCGGAGGATCTCCCCAAAATCATCATCATTGATGAACCGGAGCTTGGACTGCACCCGTCGGCCATCGGGATTCTGGCGGACCTTCTCAGAGCGGCATCTGCTTCCTCGCAGGTCATTGTCTCGACCCAGTCTGTGACCTTGGTCAACCAACTGAGCGCAGAGGATGTGATTGTGGTGGATAGGGACGGTGGGCAATCGGTGTTTCAGCGGCTTGATGTAACTGCACTGCAAGGCTGTTCACATATATGATTCGCGGACCCGCCGGACCTTCGAGCGTCGTGTCGGTAACCATGCTTGCACGCGGGAGGTTTTCCAGCACGATCACCCAATCGAATTTCAGTCGCATGGCCATTCTCCGTTGTCTGCCGTTGCCTTCATTGGCGGGCGGCGGTCGTGTTTGTTGGTCCCGGGGGCGACCAGCGAAATGCCGTGAGTGCATTCAACTCACGAACAAATAGTTCGTCGCCCGCGACCGCAAGGTGCGCCCAGGTCTCGGCGTCGCCGAGTTTGCGTTGGTCGAGCAGGTCGAACTTCTCCTGGTTCGCGCGGAACAGGAAGAGCTGTCCGCGTTGGTCGAGCGCGAGGATGCGGTCGCCTTGTGCGACCAGGCTCATGTATTTGCCGAAGGATTGATCACTCGTCCATAGCTCGCGGCCGGTCTTGACTTCGCTGGCCATCAGGCGCTGGCTTTTGAGATGGGTGTAGGCCACGCCATCAATGATGACGGGCGTGCTCATGTAACCTTGCGCCTTATGCTTCCACGATTCGGTGACGGTGAACTTGCCGTCGGCCTGCGCGACCTTGAATCCAATGGTCTTGCCGCCGTAGGTGCTGGAGAAGAGCGTGTCCTTGTAAGCAACCGGCGTGAGGATGTTCATGCCGCGAAACGCCTCGACCGGCTGCGTCCAGAGGACCTTGCCGTCGGCGGGGTTCACGCCGGCGAGTTTTTCGCGGGTTTGAACGATGAGTTGCCGCGTGCCGGCCAACTCCGCGAACACGGGCGACGAAAAGACGCTGCCATACATGCCCCCCTTGTCGGCGAGCGTGCGCCAGACGAGTTCGCCGGTGACTTTATTGAGCTTCACAAAACTCGCGCCGGCCTGAACGTAAACCGCTTCCCCGTCAACCAACGGCGAGCAGACAAAACCAAAGTCGGGCAGTGGCGCGCTGAGGTCCTTCACGAAGTCCTTGCGCCAAATCTCCTTCCCATCGCGGGCATCGAGACACACGAGCACGTCGCGCATTCCAGCGACATAAAGCCGGTCGCCGTCGAGCGCGGGGGTGGAGCGAATCCAGTCGCCGTTCGACTTGGCGAAGAACGGCACGCTCATCGCACCTTCCCATTCATGCTTCCACAATTCCTTGCCCGTCGCCCGGTCAAAAGCGCGGACGACCTCGAACTTCTTGTCCTTCGACTCCGTCGTGAAAACCCGGTCGGCCCTGACCACGGGGCCGGAGTAACTGGGGCCAAGTTCGACCCGCCAGACGCGCTCGAGATGTTTCGCGTCAACTTTGTCCGGCCACGCCGGCCCGGTGAATTGCCCGTTGCGTTGCGGCCCGCGCCACTGCGGCCAGTCAGAGTCGGCGGCGTGGGCGACCGCTGCAAATGCGGCCAGCAGGCAAAGGATGGTCGAGGATCGTTTCATGGGATAAATCGCGGATGGTTTTTAGCGGTTGGTGGGGCGCAGGACGAGGCACACGAGAGGGCCTTTTCCATTTTCTTGGTTGGTGAATGTCGCAATGAGTTGGTGAATCAGGCGGCCGGCGCAACCGCTGCCGGCTGCTCCAGCATCTGACGGAGTTTATTTAGCGTGAATTGCTGGAGCTGGCGGATGCGCTCGCGGGTGACACCTAAGACGCGGAACAGTGAGGACTCTCGAACGCGTGAGCCGGTTGACCTGAGCGACGGTCAAAATAATTAGTTGGTTGGTGTTTTAAGTTGGGCGGTCAAGACGGAGAGCCAGTGGCCCTCCGCCTGCACCGCAGGATTCAATTTGGCAACACGACGGTGTCAATGACGTGAATGACACCGTTGCTGGCCGCCACGTCGGTCTTGACGACCTTGGCGTTGTCCACGGTGACGGCGCCGTCGGTGACGTTCACGTCGAGCGACTGGCCGTTCACGGTCTTGGCCTTCATCGTCTTGACGTCCGCGGCCATGACTTTGCCGGCCACGACGTGGTAGGTGAGGATGGCGACGAGCTTCGCCTTGTTCTCAGGCTTGAGCAGGTCTTCGACCGTGCCCTTGGGGAGCTTGGCGAAGGCTTCGTCGGTCGGCGCGAAGACGGTGAACGGCCCGGGGCCTTGGAGCGTCTCGACGAGACCGGCCGCTTTCACGGCAGCGACCAGGGTGTTGAAGCTGCCGTTGCCCGAGGCGACGGCGACGATGTCTTTGCCCTTTTCTTTGAGCTCAGCTTGAGCGACGCCCAAGAAGCTGGACGTCGCGACGAGTGCGGTGAGGGTGAGGATGCGGATGGTTTTCATGGTCCGGATGGGATGTTTTGTTTTTTGTTTTGGTGTGAACCTGGATGACCACCGCAAAGCGAGTCGGCTTCGCGAACCGGCATTCGATGAGCCGGCGCTGGGCGACGTTTGCGTTTGTTTTCCGATGTTCACGTTTTGTTTTCATGTTCAGCCTGCTGCCAAGCAGCATTGAACTTGTAGAGAAGATGTCTAAATATTGTTTATGTGTCAATATGTTGTCTCAAAGTATTTTTAGAGGCCGTTAGGTCTGGCTTTCTTGAGCGAAAAGCACGCTGTATCAGATTGTATTGGGCTTGTGACGGCTTCCTGAAAATTCTCATTTGCAAAACGTCACCGGCTTGTCACATTTCTGTCTGGTTTTATGGCTGAAGCCCACCAAGCAATCAAAGCAGTCGCCCGGCGCACGGGATTGAACGCGCATGTCATCCGAATTCACGAACTTGGTGCGCCGCTCGTCGGGGCGGCGGCGGCGAATCTCGGCTGGCACGTCACCTATCTCGGCGCCGGCCGGCCGCGGAAATCGCCGGTGCCGCCCGCCAGAATCGCGCGCGCGCCGTGGCCTTGAGCCTGGTCTATCCCGAGGGCGACCAGCGGCTGGAAGGCGAACTGACGCGGCTGCACGAGTCGCTGCCCCCGGAAGTCATGCACCTCGTCGGTGGCCGCGCCATGCCGGCCTGCCACGACGTCCTGGATAGAATCGGCGCGACGCAAGTGAAAGACCTCCCCCACCTCGCCTCGACCCTGGACGAGTTGCGCAAACCCGCAATGAAAGCGAAACGATGAAACCGCTCTTCTCTCGCAACATCGACAACAAGGGCCGGCTTGTCCGTGGACTCGGCGCGCTGGTGCTGCTGGTCGGCGCGGGCTATGGCTTCACGATTTCCGTCTGGCTGGGGTTGGGGTTGCTGGCGGCGGGGCTATTCGTCGGGTTCGAGGCTTTGCGGGGCTGGTGCGTGCTGCGCGCCTGCGGCCTCAAGACCCGGTTCTGAGCCGCCCCTCCCATGAACGAGTTCACGCGGCAAACCGAACTTTGGCTTCCGCGCCCCCGCGACGAGGTGTTTCCCTTCTTCGCCGAGGCGCGCAACCTGCAAACCCTCACGCCTCCCTGGCTGAAGTTCGAAGTTCTCACGCCGGCTCCGCTAGTCCTTCGTCCCGGCACCCTGATTGATTACCGGATCATGATTCACGGTCTTCCCATCCGCTGGCGCACGGAAATCGCCGAGTGGGATCCGCCGCATCGATTCGTGGACGTTCAACTGAGCGGCCCTTACACCTTGTGGCATCACACGCACATCTTCGAGGAACGGGATGGCGGCACGCTCTGCCTGGACCGCGTGCGCTATCGTCCGCGCGGTGGTGCGTTGGTCCACTGGCTGTTTGTGCGGCGCGATGTCGAACGCATATTCGAGTATCGGCAACAGCGGCTGAAGGACATTTTCGCTTCTACGGCCAACGCAAGTCGCAAAAGTTCCCTTCCAGAATGCGATTCAGCAGCCGTTGCGTGATGGCGAGATGTTCTGACGAGGAATGCGGATTTGGATCATGCACTTCTTCAACCATCCCTCCGCGCCAATCGTCGCGGCACTATTGCTGGCTGGCGGACTGTCGCGCGTGGTGCGGCGCGGCGGGAAGATGCGCCACAGGCTGAAATGGCGCAGCGCCGGCCAACTCGATGCTGTGCGGGTGCGAACCAGCATGCACGAATCGGCAAATTAAGTGGCTCTGGCAAGCTCGGTTTCCAGAGACGCGCGGTTTACGCCGCCCGGCTCAAGTCCTCCAGCAGCAGCTTCGCACTGATCTGGGCCGACTCGAAGATGACGGGCAAACCGCTGCCCGGACCGCCGCGCGAAATTCCGTGACCGGCACGCCTGCCTCGCGCAAAGCCGCGCCGGTTTCCTGACGCGAGCGCAAGTGCGGCGACAACGCCGCCTGCGGATCGCCGAGGCCGCCCAGATAGATGATTCGTTCCACGCCGGCTTGGCGCGCGGCGACGGCGCAGTTGCGCGCCGCCAACAAATCCCGTTCCGAGAAATCACTCCCGCCGCCCAGACTGTGGACGAGCTAATACACCGCTTGCACGCCGCGCATGGCCGCCACCAGCGAATCCGGCCGGAACATGTCGCCGGTCGCCAGCTCGACCTGATCCAGCCAGGCCCGCCCCCGCAACCGCGCCGGATCGCGCACCAGGCAACGCACGCGGTAGCCCGCCGCGAGCAGACGCGGCACGAGGTGTCCGCCGACGTAGCCCGTCGCGCCGGTGACCAGAATCAATTTGGAATCAGCCCTGGAATCTATTCGTGCCCCGTCGCCGAGTCGGGGACTGGCGTTCAATCAAGGCCTCGGCGGGCAGACTAATCCTTCATCATCACGCGCGCCTGGCTCGTGATCAGCGCCACGGCGGGATGCGCGATGCGCCGTTCGGCGGTGATGGCGTGGAACTGCACACGGCATTTCTCGGTCCGGCCGATGGCCTGAAAACCGTAGTGGCCCACCGCGTCCTTCACCGCCACGCTGGGCAGGGCGATGAACCCGCGCCCTTCGGCGGCCATCACCTTCATGAGCGCGAGGTCTTCAAACTCGGCCACGATCCGCGGCTGGAGGTGTTGCTCGCGAAACCACGTTTCCAACGCGCGGCGCAAGCTCGTGTTCTCCGTCGGCAACAGTGCGGGTGCGTCGTTAAGCGACTGGGGAAAATTGCGCTTCAGTTTCGCGGCGAGCTTTTTCTCGGCACAGAACGTCGTGCCGGTTTCGCCGAGTGAATGGTTGTAGGTCTTGAAGTTGGTGCTGCTGGACGCGGGTTCGTCGGCGAGGACGATGTCGAGCCGGTGCCCGGCCAGTTGCACGAGCAGGTCCTCCATCTTGCCCTCGCGGCAGATGACGTGTGCGGTCTGCGGCATGGCGAAAACCGGCCTGAGGATCTCGTTCGTCACGAGCTTGGGGAAGGAATCCGCCACACCCACGTAAAGCCGCAACACCTTCGCGCCGGGACGCTGCTGGACGGCGTTCATCAGCTCGCGACCGAGCGCGAAGATTTCCTCGGCATAGCCGAAGACGACGCGCCCGGCGGCGGTGAGCTTGTTGTTGCGGCCTTCGCGCTGGAAAAGTCTTTCGCCGAACGCGGATTCCAGTTCGCGAATCTGCTCCGAGATCGAGGGCTGGGAGACGTGCAGCTTCTCGGCGGCGCGGGCAAGGCTGCCTTCCTTGGCCACGGTCCAGAAGTAACGCAGGTGGTGATAATTGAGCCATTCCATCGTGGCCCAAGGATGCTTCGGATTAACCTAACCGTCCATTCGGAAACGCGTATTAGTCGCCGGCCGCCGCCACGCCTAGGGTTCACCCGTCACGATCGGCCAGGCGCTGGCGCAAGTGAGCAGCCCGGCGGCGGGACACAAAAACGAAAGTTGTTTTATGATCTGGATACTATTTATCGGCACGATGGCGCTCTCGCTCTGGGCGATGTGGCGCGTGAAATCGATTTACAAACGCTCCAGCCAGGGCGTGGTTCGCTCCGGCTTGACCGGCGGCGAAGTGGCCGCGCAAATCCTCCGGCGCACCGGCATCCGCGGCGTGGAAATCACCCAGGCCGACGGAATGCTCGGTGATCATTATGACCCCATTCACAAGCGCCTGGTGCTGTCGTCGGAAAACTATCACGGCCGCTCGCCGGCCGCGCTGGGCGTTGCCGCCCACGAATGCGGCCACGCCATCCAGCAGGCGCGGGCTTATGCGCCGCTGCACTGGCGCATGGCGGCGGTGGGCCTCACCACCTACGCGAACTACGTGGTGATGTTTCTGCCGCTGCTCGGGCTGTTCACTGGACTGATCACGCCCTGGACGGGAGCGCTCTTCATGGCGGTGGCGTGGGGCATCATCATGTTCCCATCATGTCCGGTGACGTGATTGTGAACGTCATCCCGGAGACCGTCGATGTGGAGAGCGTGGCCTATGAACTCAAAGATCGCAGCCTCGTCGTCACGGATGGCAGCGGCTGGAACATGGAGGTTAAAGAATTCGGCTGGGGTTGAGCGCGGCCGGTCAAACCCTGAACCACCCAAACACAACATGAAACTGACCTTGGAACACCATCACTTGCGATCCACCGACGAACTGGACTCGCTGATTGAAGAACGAATCCTCGCCTTGCAGCCTCGGTTGCAGATCGATGAAGCCAACGTGCGCCTCGAACATCGTCGGGAGTCCAGCCCGGCATTCCGCGTTCACGTTCATCTGGTCACTCCCGGGCCGGACGTGTTCGCCGAGGGCCGCGATCATACCCTCCGCGCGGCCATCGCGAAAGTCATGGCCGCGCTGGAGGCCAGAATTGACGACCGTATTGAGAAGCGGCACCGGCGCGTGCGTGGCAACTTTCAGGAGCCGACACGGATGCGCATGGGGCAGAGCCCATGCTGAGCGAAACCCCTCACCCGCCCTCCGGGCGTCCTCTCCCATCGGAAGGGAGAGGGCTGAGGTGAGGGCTCAACAGCCTGCAACCACCACCAAACGCCAACTCACTAACCCCTGCACTATGAAATGGTCCCTGAAACTCGGTCGGATCCTCGGAATCGACGTCTATGTTCACTTTACGTTTCTGCTGCTGCTGGGCTTTGTCGGCCTGGCGCACTGGATGACGGAGCGGAGCCTGGAAGCCGCACTGACCGGGCTGCTGTTCTTCACGGGACTCTTCGCCTGCGTGCTCCTGCATGAATACGGGCACGCACTCGCCGCGCGGAAGTATGGCATCGCCACACGCGACATCACGCTCCTGCCGATCGGCGGCGTGGCCCGGTTGGAGCAGATGCCGGACAAGCCGTCCCAGGAACTCGTGGTCGCCCTCGCCGGTCCGCTCGTGAACGGGATCATCGCCGCCGGCTTGTTCCTCGGCCTGGCCCTGACCGACACCTGGCAGCCGCTTGCTTCACTGACCACCACCAGCGGAAACCTGTTGGAACGTCTGCTCGCAGTGAATGTGTTCCTCGTGCTGTTCAACCTGCTGCCCGCGTTCCCCATGGACGGCGGCCGCGTCCTGCGTTCAGTGCTGGCGATGCAGCTGGACTATGCCCGCGCGACACGCATTGCCGCTCGGATCGGCCAGGGCATGGCGTTGGTGTTCGGCTTCATCGGCCTGTTCACGAATCCGATGCTCTTGCTGATCGCACTGTTTGTCTGGGTGGGCGCGGCGCAAGAAGCGGCCGCGGCCGAAATGAAAGCCTCCTTCACCGGCGTCACCGTGCGCGAGGCGATGCTCACGGACTTCAAGGTGCTGGCGCCCGAGAATAACCTGGGCGACGCCACGCGCCTGATTCTGGCTGGCTCGCAGCAGGATTTCCCGGTACTGAGTGGCGGCCAAGTCGTGGGCCTGCTGGGCCACGCCCAGCTCTTTGCCGCGCTGCGCGAGAGCGGCGAGACCACGACCGTCGGAGCCGTGATGCGCCGCGAGTTCGCCCTCTTGTCTCCCCGCGATCCACTCGAAGCGGCGATGGCTCCGGCGAACGTCGAGAAAGGACTCACGATGCCTGTGCAGGCGGGAGACCGATTGGTGGGACTGCTCACGGCCGAGAACATCGGCGAGTTTTTCATGATTCGATCCGCCCTCGCGAATCGCCCACGCCGCGATCCGTCCGCGCTTCCGGCCATGGCGGCGCCACCCGTCATTGCGCCCGATCACGCAAGAAGCGCTGCACGTTGACGAACCCAACATCCTGCTCAAGGCCTGACGCAATATGACCCTGGTGAGAAAGATCCTGGCGGCCGTGCCTGAAGAATGCCCTGCCATTTACTCGATCACGCGGGCCAAGACGCACGGCCACGGCATCGCCGAATGCTGCCGGAGCGTGAACGCGGACCTCGTCGTGCTCGGCACCCGAGGGCAGACGACGCTGAAATACATCCTGCTTGGCTCAACCGTCGAGCGTTTGCTGAAGGAAACTCCCTG
Source organism: uncultured Verrucomicrobiota bacterium (assembly GCA_964355375.1). Classification (GTDB taxonomy): domain Bacteria; phylum Verrucomicrobiota; class Verrucomicrobiia; order Limisphaerales; family SIBE01; genus CAYHFE01. The sequence continues at coordinate 21,830 of CAYHFE010000017.1, read as the reverse complement.
TTCCATGCTGGTGGTGCGTCCGCCGGTGTCCACTGGGGAAATCGGCGTTGCCAGCAGCAGCAGCGAACCGTGTCCCGTTTTTCCCTCGACCTAACTGAAGTTTATGCTTATTCCCTTGATCCATTTGGCGGAGAGCGCGGGTTGTGCCGGTCAGGGTTTTTCTATGCTCGGTCGCCCGGTCAATAGCACCGGCTAACCCCATGCCCGAAACCGACGACCGCGACATCCTTAAACTCGTCGAGCCAACCCGTGTCCCGGCGGCCATGAACCCGCGACTCGGCATCGGCGGCGGCGGGCAGCTCGCCAAGCGGACCGCGCTGGCCGGCTTGCGTCACCAACTCGAAACCGACCGCCGCCGCACCTCAGCTGCCGAAACTCAATCATCATGCCCCTCGAACCCGCCATCGCACCCAACCTCGCCACCGGCATCGTCAGCCTCCGCCCGCGGGTGCTGAAGCGCACCCTCTCGAGCCAACTGGCCCGGCTGGCCGCCGGCTTTGCGGACCGCCCGGTTCGGCTGGGGGAATTGATTGATGTGCTGCAACTCCGCGGTTACGACGCGGTGTTGGTCTTCCTGGCGTTCCCGTTCATCACGCCGGTGCCGCTGCCGGGCTTCTCAACCTTGTTCGGCACCGTCATCGCCCTGCTGGGATTGCGCATGGCGCTGGCACAGCGGCCCTGGGTGCCGGAACGCATCAAGGCCCACATCCTCCCCGCGCGCTTCCTGCCGAAGCTCCTGCTCGTCACCAGCCGGATGTTCGGTCGCTTGGAAAAACTGCTGAAGCCCCGCCTGTTTTATCCCGAATATCCGGCCGCGTTTCAGCGCACGAGTGGCGTCATCATCCTCGTCTGCGGCTTGCTGCTCCTGCTGCCACTGCCCGTGCCGTTCAGCAACGCCTTTCCGGCGCTCACCATCATCCTGCTCGCCGCCGCCGGTTTGGAGCGCGACGGCGCAGTGTTTATCGCCGGCTGCGTCCAGTTCGTGCTTTGTCTGGGGTTTTTCGCGCTGCTGGGATTGGGTGGTTCCGAAGCATGGCAACGGTTCTTCAGCTAAAGGACTCCCCATGAAAACAACAATCCTTCTCACTCTCCTGGTGCTCGCCGTTTACGCGCTGCACCAGGATTTCTGGAACTGGAAGCAAGCCGAGCCGCTGCTCTTCGGCTTCATGCCCATCGGCCTGGCGTATCACGCCGCCTATTCGGGCGGGGCCGCCCTGCTCATGGGGGTCTTCGTGAAATTCGCCTGGCCTGCGCATTTGGAAAGAGTTGAACCGGATCGCGAGGATTCTATGTCTTATCTGAGTGCCATTCGGGACTGATCCCTTTATGATTTCTGTTATGAGACCGGTGATGAAGTGGATGGCGATCCTGCCCCTCGCCGTGCTGCCGACCATCGCGACGCAGGCGGCAACGTACTATGTAGATTCTGCGGCCGGCGACGACGGCAACGGCGGCACCAGCCAGGCAGCACCGTGGAAAACGATCGCCAAGGTCAACGGACAAACATTCCAGCCCGGCGACGCGATCCTGTTCAAGGCTGGCGGAAGCTGGATCGGACAACTCCATCCGAAAGGCTCCGGAGTTCGAAACCGCCCGATTGTCCTCAGCCGCTTTGGTGCCGGCCCGAAACCGATCATCAACGCCGGCGGGGCCACCGGGCAGGGCGCGGTCTACCTCTTCAATCAGGAGTATTGGGAAATCAGCAACCTCGAAATCCTCAACGACGCGCCCAGCGGCGGCGACCGGCGGGGCGTTTACCTGAGCGCAGCGAATTTTCCCGGCAACGTGGTCCGGCATCTTTACCTCCGCGATTGCCATATCCACAACATCAAGGGCATCATTGATCAAGTTAGCAACGCTGCCAAACGCACCGGCGGCATCATCGTGGAAACCATTGATGACACCGACACGCCGACTCGCTTCGACGACCTCCTGATCGAGAACTGCGTCATCGCGACGGTGGACAACCAGGGGATTGCGCTGAACAACAAGGTTTCGGCTGCGGATTATCCCGGCACGCCCGCCTGGGAGGCGCGCAAGTTCACCCGCGTCGTCATCCGGGGCAACCGGATCAACGACGTGGCCAAGAACGCAATGATCATCCGCCTGACCGATGAGACCGGCCTGATCGAACACAACGTCTGCTGGGACACGGCCTATCGCGCCCTGACCGGCAATACGATCTTCTCCCGCAGTTGCCGTGGGACGGTGTTCCAATTCAACGAGGGCTACCGGAACCGGGCCGGCGAACTGAATCCCGCGAAATACTGGGACGGCAGCCTTTATGATGCGGACCTGCAAAGTCCGGGCTGCATTTTCCAGTACAGCTACAGCCACGACAACAACCAGGGATTGTTCTGGCAGTGCACCGCCGCGGCCGATAGCAACGTGGTGGTCCGGTACAACATCAGCCGCAACGACCGGGGCCGCATCTTCTGTCTCGGTTATGCGAACACCAGCACCTACATCTACAACAACACCGTGTTCGTCCCGGCGAACCTTTCGCCGGTCATCATTGACGAGCGGCAGGCGAACCCCAAGACCTACTTCTTCTACAACAACATCATTTACAACCTCAGCCCGACGGCCACTTACCAGTGGAAAGGCGGCGCGAACCGGACTTTCGATCACAACGTCTTCTACGGCCAGCACCCCACCAACGAACCAGCCGACCCGCACAAGTTGACCAGCGATCCGGCGCTGGTCGCGCCCGGCACCGGCGGCACGAACGACTTGGGCAGCCTTGATGGATACCAACTCCAGGCCGGCTCTCCGGGCATTGATTCCGGCCTGACTATCACCAACCACTGGGGACGCGATTTCTGGGGCGGCAAGGTGCCATTCAACGGCAATACCGACCGCGGCGCACACGAATGGTCGGGGCGGTAGCAGGCTACCATGACTCACCTGCGGAGCGTCCCAACAAACTCCCCTCAATCGAGGGCAAGCGTTCCCTCATGCGAATGCGCCGCCCGTCCATGATGGGCGGCGACGCTGGGAAACCACTTCGCAACCCTTTTTTGCACCTGCAACAAAAGGTTGATCCATCCATGTCGCGTAGGCCACCGAGTTTGATTATTTCGGCGGACGAGAAAGCCTGACTTTGAAACGCGCCGGGGCAAATACCGGCACGCCAGCCTCCTGATCCTCGCGGAACTGGAGCTCCGCGCACCCATGGTTCACGACCCAACCCGACCGGCTCAGCGTCAACTCGATTTGATTTGAGGCCGAAAGCGCCTTGATTCCAGCCAAACCGGACCGTAAGTTCTTCGCCGGCACGGAAAGCTCCGATGCGTCCCGTATGAGAATCCACACCCGCCATCAAACACAACCGACCAATCTGAAAACCAACTTCTGGTTCGCAAGTCTTGCGCTGCTTTCCATGGTGGCCGGGTTCGGCTTGGGCGCAAGCCCGGCCCGCGCCGCGGGCCAGCCCGCCGCAGCAAAAGAGCCCACGCCCACGGCTTGGCTGACCGCCACGACGAGTGAACTACTCACGGGTTGCCGCGTGCCTGCGGACAGCGGCATCTGGCTGTTCACACCAGATGGCAAGGGCAATTACCGCGCGCTTTGGACACGCGACTTCGCCTACATGGTGGAGAACGCCGGCGATCTCATACGGCCAGAGCAAGTCGAGGCTTGCCTGCGCTATCTCATCCGCGGCATCCGCGCCGATGGCGCGACGCCCGATCGTGTGCAACCCGACGGCGTGGCGGTTTACGTCGGCGGGCCGCCGGAGCATCCGCTGGGCGAACCCAACTTGGACAACGCGCCGTTCCTCGTCATCGCGGTGGATACACACCTGAAAAAGTTGCCAAAAAAATCAGCGCAGGAACTCTTTCGCGCCTGGTCGAACGCCCTCGACCGGGCGATGGATTGGGTGCCCCTGGCGGACTCCGGCCTGGTTTGGAACGATCCCGTGAAACCGCACTCGCCGTACGGTTTCACCGACACCATCGCCAAAACCGGCGCGTTGTTCTTCGAATCGCTGCTCTACTGGACGGCGTGCCGTCGCATGGCGGAATGGCACCAACAATTCGGCGGGCCGGAAGCGGCAAAGAAGTATCGGCGTCGCGCCGACTTGATCGAACGCCAGCTCGAAACACTGTGGGACGGAAAGTCCGGCGCGTTTCTCGCCGCGACCAAGGATTGCCGCCAACTCGACATTTGGGGCAACGCTTACGCCATCTGGCTCGACTTTCCGCTGGGCCAAAAGCGCCAGCGCGTCCTGCGCTTTCTTGCCACGAATTACGAGCGCTGTGTCTGGCGCGGGCAGGTGCGACACCTCCTGGCCGGCGAACACTGGCAACGCTTGCTGGCGCCGGTTCCGCCGGAGCGTTACCAAAACGGCGCCTACTGGGCGACGGCCTCGGGCTGGATGATGTTCGCCTTGTCCCGAACCGATTCCCAACTCGCGCACCAAATGTGGACCGATCTCATCACCGATTTCCAGGCCGGCGGCGTTTGCGAGTGCGTGAACGAAGGCTACCGGCAACTGCCCAGCTATGTCGTGAGCGCCGCGAATCCGCTGGCCGCGGCGCGACGACTCCAGTACTGAGCGCGGCTGGGCTTGGCCCAAAATGCAATTCACCTCTTGATCGGCGTCAAGCCGTTGACGCACCTTGCGCAGTGGAAGGGCGCTCTTGCTGGGCGCTCGCCGCCTAGTCGCCGGCGTTTGGAAATCATGCGACGAAACCGTCCACAACCTCCCTAAACGGACGCCTCCCTAAACTAGTCATTCGTGCGACCCGTCTATGGGGATGATTGGTTGCCAACAAATTCAGCTTCAACGGGGCCGCGCTCACGTGAGCGCGGAGATAATTATGACATATCAAGAGCTTATCGATCGAGCTAACGCTTCAACGGGGCCGCGCTCACGTGAGCGCGGAGATAGCTCATCTCTTACTGTTTGTGGTGCAGGCTGGCAACACTTCGATTGCGACAGCCGGGCTGCTCCGAGTGTCAATGGGCTCTTGATGTCTGGTCGTCTCGTCATTATCAGCTTGTTTTGAGGCGGTTACGCCATGCGAGCGCCAGCGGGGTTTTTGGCATCACCCCGCCGCTCGCGATTCCAATGTCAAAGATCGTCAACGTTTCAAACCACAAAACACGGGGCGTCCAGCTTCGTGTACGGCAATCCGAGTGCCGTGATGACCCGGTCGCCCCGCCCTTCCGAGGGTCCCAGCCCGACAAAAATCACCTGATCTTCGTCGTGATTGATGATCTCGCTCAAAGCGGATTCCAATTCAATCTTCTCCGATGGGTTCAGATCGCATTCGAACACCGAGAATTGCAGGTGGTCGCCAAAATTGCCACAAGTCCTGAATACTTTCCGCAGCCGTTTGTCATCCGCGATATCGTAGCAAACCAGGTAAGTCGTTCGCATGGATCACCTCGTCGTCAGGGGAACATATTCCGCGATTTCGCCCGTCAGCGTTTTCGCCAGGAGCCGCGCCTGCAACTCCAGCGCCCGACGATAGCTGACTTTGTAGTCGAAGAGCGGATGCGTGATCAGCGAACTCATGCGCTGCTCGTACGTCTGGAAAAAGCGCTTGCGTCCCGGTGCGGTGAGGTTCACCGCCTGGCCCGCCCTCACAAAATCCTTTTCTGTGACGATGCGATTGTTGATGCAACTCAACACGGTGGACTCCGCGACCAGCGGCCTGAACTCCTCCATCAAATCCAGACCCAACGCCGGTCGTCCGAAGCGCGGCTGATGGTAGAATCCCAAGTAAGGATCAAAACCCACGGCCAGCGCGGCCAGCGTGCAGTCTTTGGATAACATGCTGTAAGCCAGCGAGAGCATGGCGTTAACGGGATCGGTGGGCGGCCGGCGGTTACGACTGGAAAAGTTGAAATTGAATGCGCGCTGCTCGGCATTGTTGCCCGGCCTTTCGAGGCCCGGCAGATCGTCGTCCTCAACCTTCACCATGCCGTTGAACTGTTGGAAATACTGGCTCGCGGCGGCACCCTCGATTCCAAGAAGTTCTTCGATGGAAGCGGCGGTCAGCGCATCCTCGGAGGCGCGCTTGAGTTTTCCAATGATTGCTTCGGGCGGCTCAAGATGGTTTCGCATCAGCAGCGTGCGATGATTGCGAATCTTTCCATGCACAAACTGCCGCGCGAGTGACAGGCAAGTCGGTTCCTCACGCGCCAGTCGGAACTGTTCCATGCGCAGAAATACATTCTTGAGGGCATGCCCGCGCGTGATCCCGTAGAACCATCCGCCCATTGAAAAATAAGTCACTGGCACTTCCAGTTCGCAGAGCGATTGAATGGCCTGCGTCGAGATCTGGATGTTGCCGAACAACGCCACATGCGACACATCTCGCATCCGCACTTCCTCGACGACTCGATCCTTGTCTTTGACCTGCAAAACCTCGTCTTTGCAACCCACGCGGTACCCCGGTGTGTTCAGATACAGCGGACGGGCATCGTCCCGCGCGGCCATGAGGCGTCGGGGCGGTGTTGAAGTTGTAGGAGCCGACGTGAGGAGGCTCTGATCTGGTTTCTGATCAAAAACACCCTCGACGAATTCGTAATAAAACAGGCGCTGACAATAAACGAACTCGTTCAGCATCCGCGCGGGAATCACCTGATTTTCGATTTCCGATTTTGGATTTGGGATTGGAGTCGAGGGAGATGGAGAAGGGAGCACGGACAATAGAGAAGAAACTGCATCTCCAGACGTTGCCGACGGGTTCTCTGCTCCCTTCTCCATTCTTCCCTTTCCATTCCCCTCCCCTTGCTGCCGCAGAATCTCAAGGGCCTTTTTGAAAATCGAGTTGTTCTGGTCCGCTTCAGGTGGCGCGTGGCCTGATCTCGACCCAACTGGCCCAGGTGAAAGACCCCTCGGAGTCAGTGATGATTCCGTTTCACTCGAACGCGTTTCGGACGGAGCCGATGGGTTTTGTTCATTCATAAAGACGCACAAGTCATGGGGAATGAGGCGCGGGCGAGGCAGCGGACGAACCGCCTGGTGGTGCAAGCTGTTGTTTGAACATCGTGTAATGACGCTCGATCCGCTCGATGTAGGCCTTGTCTTGGAGCACCACTGTCTGAAACAGGCGCAGGAACGACGGCGCGTATTTCGACTGGGGATTGAGCGGATCGAGCGAGGCTTCCTTGATTTCGCGCGCCCCCTCGCGATCGCCATGGAGCCACTGCGCGTAGAAGGCAACGCTCTCCCAACCGTAGTTAATGGTCGCAAGTACGGTCTCGGGCTTGTCCTGGGATCGCACTTGCAGCAGCACCCGCCGGCAATCGCACTTCGGGTCGGCGCAGTAGAGTTCCAGGAAGCCAAAGCTCCCCGCCGGCAATCCACCCTGCGGACAAGGCAGGCTGGTTACTCGGGTTTCACGCGCGGCCACGTCCGGGAATCGATCCCAGAAAGGAGACATACCTGCGAGGGACATGGGTTTTTCAGGAGGTTTGGGTTTGTTCTGGGTTGATGCTTCCGGGCAATCGGTCATTCGCCGAAGGCGGGCGCCCTTCCAACTCGGCCCGGAACAGCCGGTAATGCCGCCGCAGCCGCAGGCGATACGGCGTGTCCAGAACCACGCGCTGGAACAAGTCCAGAAAGCCTTCGGCGAACTCGGACTGCTCATTGAGCGGGTCCAACTCACCTCGCACGATTCTCCGGGCGGCCTCCGGATCCCAGGCCATGCGCTTGCGGTAAAACGCTTCGTCTTCCCATCCGGCATTGATGCTCGCAAAGATCCTGCCTGGCTGCCCTTGGGAGATCACCTGCAGAAACGCGCGACGGCAATCGCACTGGAGATCCTCGTAGTAAAACTCGAGATACGGATATTCGTCCGCCGGCGGGCCGTCTTCGGGACCGTCGCCGATGTGAACGCACCACACCTCGCGCTGGGCGATTTCAGGACAGAGGGTATGGAATGGGATCATATCGGGATCTTTGCTTTCGGTATTTTGTCGAAATTCTTTGTCATCGATTCAGTTGCACTGGGGAGCGCACGCGCCCTCGCGTGCCGTGGTTGGCGCCCCCGCCGACCACCTCCGGCCCGCTGGAACAAGTCGCCATTAAGTAACTGGCCTGCGCGTTCGGCTCGACCGGCGGGGCGCCGGTCGAAACACGCGTGGGGGCGTGTGCTCCCCAAATCAAATTGCATGCTCACGGCCGAGGAGGTTAAGAACGGAGCAAGCTTTCCGGGAGAGCGATCAACTCGGACTGACTTCCATCCGGGCGCCACGCCACGCGCCCGTCGGCCAGGACACGCACGATCACGCCGCGAGTCGAACCGCGGAGCGTCTTCACGCGATCGCCCGGTTTGAAATCGGTGGATTGGCATAAACTTTCGATGATCTCGACCATGCTCTCACGATCTAACACGCCAGCGATGTAATGGGCGACCGCGGACATGACTTCACGCCGGCGGGTCGTGGGCAGGTCAGCGAACAGCGCCGCGCCAATCTGCCGCCCCACGTCCGCGAAGGTGTTGCCGTTGAAGAAAAGGAACGGAGCGCGGCGATGGCACCTCCGCAGGAAATCTATGGTTTCGTTGAGGGAGAGGACTTCCTCCTGCCTGGCCGCCCATTCGCTTGCGCACGCTGTTTGAGTCTCGCGATTAAAGCCGTGCTGCGCGCTTCCTCTTGCGCACGCTCCCTGGTTGAGGCTGATGACAAGCTCCCAACTCCGGTTTTTGAGAAAAGCGGCTCGGGCTTGTAGCGGTGATTGTTCGCCAAGACCTCCTCGAGGATGTCTTTGTCGCTCAGATGCTCCAGCAGGTCCAATCTCAGTTTCATCGGCCATAAGTTAATGCTTTCAACGAAACGGCTCAAGGCCGTTTCCAGCGAATTCAAGCAGGAGCACGGACAGCCTTTCCCGAGGGTTTCGAGGCGGTTTCACTGAACAGGTGTTGTTGCAGCACGGCCATGACGCCAGCCCAATGGGGCGCCGCGTGATCGTGAAGGTAATCCCGATTCACCGCCAGCCTGGCCGAGCTCGGCCACCACTCTGCCATGAAGCCGGGCTTCTGGAACAACCAATGATGCCCGCCGTTCAACACGCGCAGGGAGCAGCCGCGCTGTTCCGTCCAGGCGCGAATCTCGGACTCCGAATGCGCGGTTCGCTCCATCCGCCGTCCGCGCCGCTGGCGTTTGTAGTCGTTCGGCGCGAGCACCGGGCGCTGGCGCTGGCGGGAATGAGACGGACCGTTCATGGAGTTCGTGTTCCCCGGCTTCCCCGCGTTCTCACGACAAATCTTCCGGCTTCGCATCGGCTGGCAAATAACCCATCTGCCCGGCCATCTTCCAGGGAAGGACCATCCCATTGGACAGACGGACCATTGTAAATGACTCCAGGAATTCACGCCGGCAAAGTCCCGGCTCGCTATGCTGGCGGAAGCGCAAGCTCCGCTCGATCTCCGACGCCTTGCCGCCGATGGTGTTCTTGTTGGTCTGAAAAAAATCGCAGCTCGTGTCCAACGTCAGATGCACCGGCTGCTGGCGGTCGTAGAGGAAGTTCATGCGGGCAATGACGTGCGTGACGGACGCCGCCCAGACCGCCGGTTTGCCGCGCAGACAATCCGGCGACTTCCGCCGGCAGACCCGCCTCCAAAGCTCGATGACAAAACCGGTCAGTTCAGGGTCCAGATGCTTATGGCCGAACTGTTCAATCATGGCGGCCACTTCGTTGAACCGCTCCTGGTGCGCTGCGGGAATTCGATGGTTTGCAGCCTTGGGAGGTGAGGAACCGGTTCAAACCTCGCTGGGGGGAGAGGAGTCATGTGAAGCTGACGGATTCTGGCGACGCCGGAGTTCGTCCCGGAACAACTGGTAATGTTGCTGCAGGCGTCGGCGATACGGTTCGTCCAACACGTGCTGTTGAAACAGCTCGAGCAACTCCTGCGATTGCCCGGATTGGGTGTTGATCGGATCAAGCGAACCTTGAACGATCTGCCGTGGCGCCTCCAGGTCATGAGGCATCCGTTTCCGATAAAACGATTCCTCCTCCCAGCCGTAATTGATGCTGGCCAGAACCTGGTCCTGTCGGTGGCGGGCGATCACCTTGATGAAGACGCGGCGGCAATCGCAATTCAGGTCTTCACAATAGAACTCGAGAAAGCCGTACTCGCCTGCGGACAGACCGGAACTAACCGGCACGCCGGGCTCAGGTTCAAGATGGATGCAGCGGATTTCGCGCTGGGCGACTTCAGGACAGAGGGTATGGAATGGGATCATATCGGGATTTTTGTTTTCGGTATTTTGTCGGAATTCTTTGTCATCGATTCAGTTGCACTGGGGAGCGCACGCGCCCTCGCGTGCCGTGGTTGGCGCCCCCGCCGACCACCTCCGGCCCGCTGGAACAAGTCGCCATTAAGTAACTGGCCTGCGCGTTCGGCTCGACCGGCGGGGCGCCGGTCGAAACACGCGTGGGGGCGTGTGCTCCCCAAATCAAATTGCATGCTCACGGCCGAGGAGGTTAAGAACGGAGCAAGCTTTCCGGGAGAGCGATCAACTCGGACTGACTTCCATCCGGGCGCCACGCCACGCGCCCGTCGGCCAGGACACGCACGATCACGCCGCGAGTCGAACCGCGGAGCGTCTTCACGCGATCGCCCGGTTTGAAATCGGTGGATTCACAAAGACTTTCGACGATCTCGATCAGGCTCTCGCGATCCAGCACACCGGCGATGTAATGCGCCACCGCGGAACCCACTTCGCGTTTGCGTCCCGGCACAAGATCGCTGAACAAAGCAAATGATAGTTCCCGCCCGATGCTGGCAAACGTGTTGCCGTTGAAGAAAAGGAATGGGGCTTTGCGATGAAATCCATGCAGACGATCCAGCGTTTCGGAGAGAGTCAGGATTTGCGATCGGAATGCTTCCCACTCTTGCGCGCACGCGCTTCCAGTTTCCGAGTTAATTCCATGCTGTGCTCGACCTCGTTCGCACGCTCCTCGATTGATGCGGAGGACAGACTGCCAGTCCCAGTTTTTGATAAAAGCGGCTCGGGCTTGAAGCGGTGAACCGACTCCGCCGCCGCCTGGCGGATGTCCTCCGCCGTCAGATGCTCCAGCAGGTCCAATCTCAGTTTCATCGGCCATAAGTTAATGCACTCAACGCAATGACTCAAGGCTGCATTCAGCGCACGATTGAGTGGGAAATGGAGAAGCGAGAGCGGAGAAGAGCGGCTCCATCAGGAATCAATCGCGTCACTCATCGGTTGGCTTTTGCAGATGATCGGCCAACTGGCGGCGCAAGCGGCCCAACCGTTGAGGATCGATTTTCCCCAAGACACCACCGACCAACGAGACGGGACGGGTGGCCAGGAAGCCCAGCCTGACGACGGAAGCGACCCGCAAACCAGACCCCTGAAAATCGGCGTCGCTCGGTCGAATGGTCTCATCAAAGCCATGCACGGCCCGGTCAAGCTGTGAGCTGATGCCGCAGAGAAGCAGGTCGCCGTAAGGCGGCATCTGACACAAGACGACTGCGGGCCGCAACTTCGCGGCTTGGTCCGCCTGGGGAAGGAATGTGAGGATGATGTCACCGGCCTTCATATTTCGGATTGGATTCCTTCAGCATGTCCAGAGTGTACTCGGGTTCGTCGGGGCCATAGGCGTCCGCCAGGGAATGGGCCGCGAGTGAGTAGTAACTTCGGCGGAACTCGTCTTCGCCCTCAGTGGCTGTCAGCGGCAAGACAGTGATTAAGAGGCGGGCGTTTTTGGGCAAAGGATAGTCGTCCTCCAGGCGAATGTGCTGGCCGTCGAAGGTTGCGGAAAGAGTCACGGTTTTCATGGCGTATTTAGAGTCACACTATGGTCAGTTTTCACGGCTCACACAAGGTCTGGATTGCCGCAATTTGGCAAAGTGTCCGGGCGGGTGATCGCGCCATGCTCGGCGGAAACTCGGGGAAGGTACTTTCTGTTCTGGTTTCGGCCTGCGGCTTTTAAGGTGGCGATTTGGCATCACAAAAATGCTCCTCACGTCCTTGGTGAACTGAAAGCGAAGTCCGCCGGGAAGCGGGCCGCGTTCCATTGCATGGTCCGGTTGAATGGCCCCGTTTCCACTCCGTAAAGCAGCGCCAACTCGCTGTCGAGCATCACCGGCTCTTTGCGGAGGTGCGGTTCCGTTTTGCTTGAACGATTTTTGGACGAAGCCGATGGGTCTTGGTCATTCATAATTTTAGTCGGTTGCGGGTGGACGCGGCGGAGTCGCCTTCGTCGAGTGGCACGGCTCCTGAACTCATAATCGGCACGAACAGGCCGAGACCGAAGTGGCACTGGCTGCCGAGGGAAAACGGCCGCGACGGCCGGGCGTTGGCGAACTCAATGCGAAACATTCGTCCCGAGGCTTCGATAACATGGCGACGGCGACGACGACAGAACGCCAGCGCGCGAAGCAGCCGGCTGCCTTCATCAAGCTGAAGTCCCGCGAGAGTGCCGGGAATGAATGGCTCGTCCGGCGGTTTGAGCCAGGCGGTGCGATAACGCGTGTCGGAAAGGTTGGCGCGGGACCAGGTTGCGGGGAGGCGATCGGCGGCATCGGCGAAGACAATCTCGTGAATGCTGGCGACTTCAGCTTCGGTTTGAACCACATCGGTCAGCCGCAGACTACGGAGAATTTCCTTCGCGATGGAACGGAGCTTTCCGCCGGAGTTCTTCCCGTGGCTGAGGTTCACCGGACAGTAGTAAGGCGTGGCGGAGTCGAACACCTTGGCGTCGCGCCCCCACGGGGCGAAGTCGGCTGCGTCGCCCAGGAAGACCGGCGTCACCAGCAGGTCTGGACGCCCGCCGCGTTGCCGGATGCGAAGCAACCGGCGTAGCGCGCCCACTTCTGAAGCCAGAAAATCGTGCGGGCAATAGACCGACATGTGATCAATGAAGCCGTCGCTATCCTCGTCCGTGGGCCAGAAGAAAGCGTGGTTGTGGCCCTCGATACGCCGCTCGCCAGTGTTGTCCCTCTCGCGTCCGCAGAGGTTGCGCGGGTGTTCGCCCGATTTCAGATGGCCATGCCAGGCGAGCGCGGCGGCGCGAAACTTGTCGGCGAAAAGTAGCGTGTCCGTGAGCGGCGGCAGCACCGAGCGGTTCACCGTGGCAGTGTTCAGTGCGAAGCGGACCAGCGTGATAAGCGGCTCGGCACGCTTCGGGTGCGGAGCGACATGAGCTTGCGGCAACTGGTGAATAGCGCGTGGGACGGCGTAATGAATCCATCGGCTGCCAATGGGGCGTTCCAAGCCGTCTTTGATGTCTTCGCCAGACGAGCGAAGGAGACAGCGGAGTAGTAGCAATCCGCCCGTTGATTCACCATTGCGTTCTAATTCTTCCCGCCATGTGAGACTCTGAGTCGCGGCTGTCACACGTTTTTTCAAAACGTCGGAGAGAGCCTTCTTTGCGGCTTTCATTTCCTCCCCCTTCAAGTCTGGTTCCTTGAGCAATGCGTCTCGTTCGCTTTCGTTCCAAGGGCCAACCGCCACCAACAGCCAAGGTTTCGATTTGGCTTTCGATTTAGTCGAATCCTCACCGGGGTCGGCCCCCGTGTTTCTCTTCCCTGCTGGAGCGGGGCGAACCACCAGCCTGCCTGCGAAACTATTCAACGGGAAGCTGCCGAGCAAGTTCTGGTTATCAATTCCTACGAAATCCTCGTTCGCGTCTTCCCCTTTGAGGCGCGTCAGCAGACGCGTTGCCTCTTCGGGCAAGCTTGGTCCGCTACAGGGAGTCAGCTTCCGCTCCAACGTGTAGTCCACATGCTCACGCCCGTTTGGTTTCACACCGGCTTCAAGGGCGAGGCAACACCAGTGGGACACATCCGGCTTTAGCTCTGGAGGGCGTTCAGTGTGAGCGGTTGCGTCGCACCACGACTCGGCGCGGCCAAAATAAGTGAGCCGCCGAAGCAGGGTTTGCAAGTCGGTGAATCGCGCGTCGCCGGTGGTGGCATCCGTTTCCGGCCACTCAAAGACAATCGGCGTCTCCTTGCTCACCGTCGCAAAGGTGTCGAAGACAGCGGAACCAGTGGATTTGAACTCCTTCGGCAAGAACTGTCGGGTATGGCCTCCGCCAGTGCGAGGGAGCCAGATCTTCGGCAACGCTGCGAGCATCGCCAGCACATCCGCGAGCCGCGATACTGGAAGCAGGTCGTCCGCAGTGTCGGTGATGCTCTCGTCCAGTGGCTCTGGCAGGGAGGTCAATCCCGTGCCTGCTGTGGCAACAAGCGCCCGCAGCAATCGCCACGGCGAGGGAGGCCAGTCCACCTTGCCGTCGCTGTGGTGCGCGTGCCAGTGGTGCAGATGAGCACGACCGGTGAGAAAGCGAATGGAGACGTAGAGGGGCATGGGTTATGATTCTTCGCTGTCTTCCTTTTTGCCTTCTTTCTTTTTCTTGATGGCTCGAAGAGCTTTGCGATGGGCGTCGGCGGCCTTTTGCACGAAAGCACGCTTCGGATTCGGCGTCATTTCACCACCCTCGCCCTCAATCTGTTCGGGAAATTGGGCGACGAGGTCGTTCAATTCATCAAAGTCTTCGCGGTCCCAATTTCCTTTAATGAACAATGCATTTTTCTTGTCTGGCGCGCCTTTCTTTCCGCCTTTCTTGGTGGTGAAATCGTGTTCTTTGAGCGCGATTCGGTCAGCGAAATCCCCGAACTCTGTCGCCTCGAACGTCAATCCGTTCTCCAAGGCCGTGGGCGTGGGTTTTATGTCGTCTTGCCACGTCACCACAGTTACTTGCTGCCGCTTCCACTTATCAGACTCAGTCTCATTTTCAGATTTTTTGCCCAAAGGAAAGCACTTCTCTTTTGCTGCGGTAAAATCGGTAAGGATGTCTGCCGTAGTTGGCCACGGCCACGCCTCACCGTCCAGGGTTGGCAAGATATTGATTTTCTGAAATTCGCAACCAGATCGAAGGCGCAATCCACGCCTAAGCAGGGTATCAATCTTGTAGAGCGACCAGAGAATGAGGAATCGGGATTGGTCAGTGGTTAGGCTGTGACCAGATAGCGTGGATAGATGCAGGATGAAAGATGCCTGAATGTCATCGGACGTGAACTCCTGCTTTGAGAAAGGAATGTTGTCCTTGGCTGAGACTTCGCCCCGATAAACACCGCCATAGTTCACCTGATTTGGATTGGCTGCTTCGATGAAGCCGGAGAGCAACCGGGGAAGACGGAGACGACCATCAAGTTCTTCAAGGAAAACACCGTGAAGGATACAGCCGGGGTCAATGTTGAAGAGTTTCTGAGCAAGCACCCACGGGCGAACTGGACGCTGTTTGTTCACGGAGAACTGTTCAGCTTTTCTGAGCCAGTCCTTCAAGGTTTCTTGACCGCCGTCTCGTTTTGCGCTGAGGACGTAAGGTGACGCGAGGCGGTGAGGTTCGCGAACGGAGGATGTAAGGAACTGCTTCTGTTCGCCGGAACCATCTCCATCAAGCACGCGGACATACGGAATGCCTTGGCAGTCGGAGTTGTAGTCATCGCCAGAGAGGCAAGCCTCCTCCAGCCAGTTGCCGAGCGCGGCGGCAGTGTCGGAAAAGAGCATATTGACAGCACGCTGCACCTTCTTGGTTCCGTCAGTTCCATTCTTTTCCTCGAACTCCCGGACGCCTTTGTAGAGAGCTGGTCCGAGGTCAGGAAAGCCAGTTGGCTGGAAACGTCCGTTGGTTCCGTTCGCGACTTTCAGCGGGACGGTGATGAGAAGTCGGCAAGCGCCTTTGAAGGCGCTGAGGTCGATTCGTGGAGTGTGCGGTTTATCGCTCATGATGTTGTCAGTGGTGTTGTGGTTTTATGGAAAGAGCCGCTAGGATGCCGGAGCGGCGAACCGGGACGAGAAGCAGGCCGGCCATGCGCTGGCTGTCTTCGGTGGAAAGGGACCATTCTCCGCTGGTGAGAACGCTGTCCGACACGATGGGCGGGTAGCCTCTGGCGCGGAGCATTCGCGTTGCTGCTTGCACGGCCTCAGCACTGCGACCGGCGAGCAGGAGATTGAGCAGGCGCAGCGGACGATTGGGGAAAGGTTCGCGACCGGTGCGGATGTTTGTTCCTTTTTCGCTTGGGAGTGCGGGGAGGCGTCCGCCGAGGAAACACAACTTGAGCAGGGCATAAGCGCGAGGGAGAGCAAAGGCGGCTTCTCGCTCCTGTTTTTCGTGGGCAGAGAGACTGGTGTTTTCCCGGAGGCTGAGACGCGCCGTATCGTTCGAGGCAAACCACACGCCGGATTGGGCCAGTGTGGGCGTGGTGTCGTTGGTTGCCTGCCACGCATCAAGCTTGGATTTCTTCCGCTCGGTGCCGAAATCCACGAGTGCCAGCGCGCGGATGAGTTCGGCAAGACGGGGTTCATCGAGTTCGCCGTTCCACAACCGCCACAGGTCGCCGAACGACGCGGGATGGAAACTCACGAGCGGCAGCCCCTCCCCCTTACCGCTTTGGGAGTCCACGAGACGACGGCGAAGTGCTGCGGAGAGATTGGTGAGCAATGAAGCGCCTTCAGACCAAACCGGCGAGCGGGAAAGTTCCGCCCACGCCCACCGTTTTCCCATGCGGACGACCGGGACAAGATTCGTGAGCAGCGAACCTACGGATGGCTCCCTTGATGTTTTCGATTCGCCCCACGGCAGAAGCGAGGCAACGGCGCGGGCAAGGCGGAATTCGATAGGATGTAGTTCGGGACCCAGTATCGCCCATTGGCCCTTCAAAGGAGGCGGAAGCGGGGCATTGGGATTTGTTGGCGCGGTTGCATTCTCGCCCCTGCCGCGCCGCACCCGGCCTTTGGTGACGGCAAACTCTCGAATGAGATTTCCGAGGGCTACGTTGAGTTCAACCAGTCCATCGTCACCGCTTCCAGCTTGCGCCGCTAATACCGCTTTGAAGCGAGCGGAGTCGTAGGCTGACCAAGCTGATACAATACGGGCGGGATGATTGTGGCCAGCACCTGGATATACGCACTTATCCGAACGGAGGCCAGGACGCCAGCCGAAGGAGTCGTCGAAATCGAGCAGTTCTTCCAAAAGGGCGAGACTCGGAAGCCGTGTGACTGGAAAGACACCGAGC
Organism: uncultured Verrucomicrobiota bacterium; assembly: GCA_964355375.1. Taxonomy (GTDB): domain Bacteria; phylum Verrucomicrobiota; class Verrucomicrobiia; order Limisphaerales; family SIBE01; genus CAYHFE01. The sequence goes on along the minus strand of CAYHFE010000017.1, from coordinate 4,824 downwards.
GGAATGGCGAGGGGAGCGGTTTGATCTTTCTTCCCGTAGCTGCCGCTTCGCCGAAATAACCCATATCGGAGAAAGGCTTTGATGCCCCGGTCGCAGCCAAAGCGGGCCACGGCAAGAGCAAACTGAGCGGCCTTTTTCACGGAACGCCCGGCTACTTGAAACCGCCCTTCGCTGAGAAGACTGCGGAGCACGGAGATGTCCAGCGGACTATCCCAAAGGGGGCACCAGATTTCGCCTGAGCTGATTGATTTGTCGGATTCAGCAACCTCCCTGATACCGATGGAGTGTGCCCCGCCGAGCGAGCTGTCGCAGTAAAATGGGAATGCCGTGCTCCCGCGTTCGACACCCAAACGCCGCGTGACCGCAGAGCGGAACAACAACAGTCCTTCCATGAGTAGGATGAAATCCCACGGATTGGCCCGCGTCTTGGCGTCGAACGCTTGGCCGATGTTTGGGTCGCCCCGGAAGCCGGGGTAAAATAAACCAGAGAGCGATGACGTTTCCAAAAGGTCGGACATGGATTCGCCAGTGAGTGAACATTCCAGCCGACGACGCCCGCGTTCAGAGTTCGTGACGAACGAATCGGCCAAGTAGCCCTGCTGCCGCACGATGTAGTTTCCACTGCCCTCCGCTCCACCTTTTGCAAACAAGGGGAACCAGTCCTTGGTGAGGTTCTTGTCTTTCGGTCGTGGCGCACCTACCGAGTCGAGCCAGTCGAGCATCGAACTTGGTGCCCGATTACGAAGTTTTGTAATCATCGATCCGATGTCGTCCTTGTGGAATGACTCCACCCATTTCGCCACTGCGGGGTCTGCGGCTGGAATGTCGAGTGGTTGCGCGGGAACCGAGCCTGCGGCCTGAACTACGAGAGCCGAGGCATCTCGAAACCGGTTCGTTCGTGCGTTCTTGTCTCCCAACAAAGATTTCAACGCTACTCCTCCGCCGTCTCGTTCGCCTCCTCTGCCCCAGCCAGTATTTTTAAGCCACGGCGCCACAAAAGCTGAATAGCTGCATTTCTCATGAAGCCATTCGCAGAGATCCCTCACCGTTGCGAACTTTGCTGTGCTCAAGCGAAACGCTCCCGCCTCCCACCAAGCGCGGGCCGCAGGGTCGGCCTGTTCAGCCACGAGGCGAAAGACCCCGATGGCTTTAAGGTAGTTACCAAGCGGTTCCGGGGAGCAGCCATGAAGTGTCAGGATGGGCATGGCGTTAGACGGTAGCTGGATTGTTTTCAGCGCGCTTGGAGGCGCGCTGGTCGGCAACACGAAGAATGGCCTCATACCATGCAAGGCGGAAAGGGCCATGTGCGGCGAGCAGTGCGCCGGTGCGCTCACGCCATGACGAACCGGAGGCGGAGGACAGGCCGAGGTCCATCACATCGAGGTAAAGAGTAACTGCGGGCGCGAGAATTTGGGATGAAGTAAAGTCGAGGCCGGGAAGCGCAACATCTGGCAGCGAATCCCCTTCCCGGACACCGCGCGCTTGCCGCGTTTCCGGCGGGCAAGGCCAAGGAACGTCCTCGCGCAAATCATCCGGTGAACTGCGGAGGGAGAGACGCACTTTCCCATGATGAGCGGCCACGAGATAAATGAGGAGGTTGAATTGTTTCACGTTCAACGCGGCAATTTCGGCGGCGAGTGCGGAATCAGCGAGTGGCGTGCAAGGCTCACTTGGAACGGATTCAAACGCGGCTCTCAGTTCCTCGTCCGGCCACGCAAGGGCTGCATGATTGGGCTGGTGACGGCGAAGAAGTTCCAGAATCGCAAGGCCACTGGCGAGTTCATGGCGAAAGCCAGCGCGGCGTGCGTCACGCTCAGGGACGGGGGTCGAGTCGGGTTGCAGGCGAGGTTTGCCGCGACGCCAGCAATGATTTGGAGCCTTGGCTGGGAGGCCATCAGGAACATGAGCTATAGCCTTCTCCAACTCGTCAGGTTCAACCTTCTGCTTAAATGCAGCGTGCGCCTTTCCCCAGTCATGGAGTCGTCCAGCGAGCGGGAAAACGACACGCGCATCTTCGTTGGCATCTGAGTTTGGAAGGAGGAGGGCGAGGGAGGTGTGCAATTCTTCGCAGACCTCGCGGGAATGGTGGAGAATAGTTCGCCACGCTCCTTTCTGACCGGAATTGCTGCTGCCATTTGCTCCCTCGAAATCGTCTCCCATGCCAGCGGTGTTTTCATCTTCCTCATTGGGGATTGCAGGCGGCGGAACCGTTTGTTTCCAAGGTCCGATGTCGAAATCACAGTCCTCCGCGCGCCCGGTCCAACCTTTCTCTGAGTCGTATCCGCCGCACGACTGCTCAAGCAGGAACACCTGGCCGGGAAAAATGCGCTCCGCATCGCCGCGATTGAGGCGGGTCCATCCATCGCGGTAATCCCACCGCCAGATGCGCCCCTGTGTCTTCTGCGCAAAATCTCGGAACCCGGAGTCCCGGCTGAATACTGGCACAGGACAAAGCTCTGCATGTTCAGGCTGCCAAGCCTTGGCTTTGGGGGGATTTTTGCCCTGCGGAATCGTTGAGCAATCGCGCCAGAATGCAGTGATGTCGTGTTCTTCGCCGTCGCGGATGTAGCGGGAGATGTCAATGTCGGCTCCGGTGAGGTCAGGAGTCGTATCGAAAAGGTCGAGAATGTCTTTCGCTTGGGGAACGAACCGTGGAGCGTAGGGAAGAAGTCTCTGGGCAGCTTCCGGCGAGAGGTTTTTGCGGTGCTCGCGGAAACCCGCGAGCGATACGTCCGTGAGTGATTCAAACTGATTTTTGACCTCAGCTAATTCTTCTTCGGAATACGGCAACGAATCTTTGGTCACATCCAGCCAATAGACGTCTGCTTTTGGATCGTCAGGGTATCTCGCAGCCCGCCCACAACGCTGAATGAACGACGGCCACGGACAGATTTCTGAAAAAAGGACACGCGATGTGATGTCCAAACCAGCCTCGATGACTTGAGTTGCGATGATGAAATTCGCATCCTTGACCTTTGATGTCCATGCCTTCCGCTCGCGATGCCGGAAGCGTGAATGAAGCAGAAGCGGTTGATCGTTCTTCAGTTTTGCGGCCAAGGCGCACGCTCTTCTCACCGTGTTCATGATGACCAAAGTCTTGCCTTTGGCCATTTGCTTCTTCACTGCCACCGCCACATCGGCGATATATTTGTCCTTGTCGGCCTTCAGTTCCGCCTCGGCTTTGGGATGGAGGATTTTGGTGCCCGGTTGCAGCAGTTGCTTGAGACGTTTTGCCGTATCAGACTGCCCCTTCGTATCCTCATTCCAAAGCAGTTCCCTCTGCTCATCTGAATCATTGCAAACGCCCGCAATCAAAGGGATGAAATCCACAGCCGACGCCAGCCACTCTTGCTCGACTGTAGCGCTCATCCACCACGAAGCCGTTGCGATTACGGGCTTCATGCCGCTGCAATCCCGCCAGGACTGAAGTTGTAGGCTGGTCGCAAAACCGGTGCTCATCAACTGCACCTCATCGAACACCCAAAGACAGTCGTTGTTCAGAAGTGCAAAATCCTTGGGCCACCGCGCACGACCCGCAGCGTAGCCCCGATTGAGCGCGCGGCTGAGGAGCATGTCCTGGGTGCCGATGAGGATGCAGGGCCATTCAGGGTAGAGATCCCACTCGCGCTGCGCCTGCACAAGCGCCTCTCCGCCCATGAGGATGACGGGCGAATGCAGCGCGAGCCATCGCAATTGAGAACCGTCACGAGGCTTTGTATGCTCGCGGGCAAGGCGCAGAATCCACGTGCGGACTTCGCGCTCGGTCTGCTCCACCAGCGTCCGCATCGGCAGGCAATAGACGAGGCGGCGAGGCCAGGGCTGGTTGAGGGTCGAGAGTTGAGAGTTGAGGGACGGAGCGAGGCGATTCCAAAGCCATGCGAGCACGACGGCCGCGGTTTTTCCGAGACCGGTTGAGACGTTGATGAGTTGAGAGCGGCAGGCCGTGTCAGAATCGTTCCCCGCCAAACGGGATTGGTACTCGTAGGGCGTGTTGCCCGTGGCGGATTGGAAAAAATCGGCGAAGCTCATGGCAAGTTCAAGGTTCGGAACTGAAGCGGGCTTTCCAGATGGCAGTGAGGGGGCGCCAGTCCCGCCGGTCGGCGGCTTCCAGCGCGGCGAAATACAGGGCGCGGCCCAGGTCCGACTCAGGGGCAAGCTCCACCAGGGGGAAATCGAGACGGCGCAGGAGCTCGGCGAGGAAGACACGGATGGTTCGCCCGTTGAAATCTCGAAAGGGATGAAGGCTCAGAAACCGCCCCTCGGCGAACGCGAGAAATTCCAAAGTCAGGTCGATGTTCTCACCCGAGGCATCCTTCCAACGAGCCTGAAGGTCCAGCCCGTAGTCTCGCATGAGCATGGGCAATTGATGCGGAGCGGGCGGGGTGAGAGGCCCGACGGCGACTTCCACCGTCCTCCATTGGCCAGCCCACTCGGGCGTCAGGTCGCCGCAGATGCGGGAGTGAAATTCGGCCAGAAGATTTTCATCCAGCGGTCGTCGCGCAAATTCCTCGGCTTGCACGGCCGCTTCCAAGCGGGTGACGCGCTCGCCGAGCAGGGGCGCTAACTCTGAGCAACTGAGAACGCCAAGTGTCGTTTCAATAAAGCGGGTGGCTCGATCTGGTCGAGTATCGCGCGAATCGTCTCCACCGGCACCGGTTCCCGCTCGAAGGCCATGCTCCGCGCCACGTTCAGAGGAATGGCCTCCCAGCGGAGTTGCAGCTTGCGCTCCGGCGGCAGGGCCTTCCATTGGCGGATGGTCTCGATGTAGGTCATCAGGCATGAGATTCGCCTCCAGACAGAGTTTATGCAAGAATCGAGGCGCGA
>CAYHFE010000016.1:0-32547 GCA_964355375.1 uncultured Verrucomicrobiota bacterium | reverse complement strand
CAGAGTTTGGGCGGACGACGACGGAGGCGTTAATTCTGAAAACGGCCGGTGATTAACCTGCAAAAATCGCAGAGCAGGCAGCTTGAGATAGATCGGCCTTTCACCAGCCGGTGATTATTCTTCGCGTCTCGCGGTCGGCTCTCTTTAAAAGCGCCATGTGATCTTCGCATAGACCGCGCGCTCCACTTCCACATCCCGAACACTCACGACCAGTGGAGCGAACTCCCGATGACGCGGAGCAAGCAGGTTGCGGCCGATCACGGCCAGTTCACAGTTTCGAGTCGGCTTCCAAGCCAGCCGCGCATCCAGTTCGGTGTAGCCGGGGATGCGGTCGGACGGCAGATCATCCACATACCGGAGCCCCATCCCCCACTCGACGTGACGCCCCAGATCGATCTCCGAGGCGAGGAATGCTTGATGTTGGGGACTGGCGCCGACGCTCTCCTCGCTCACCGATCGCACCGGGCCTTGGGTGCGCAGGTTCATTTGGAGCAAGGTGTAGCTGACCCGCAGCCGCCACCAATCGACGGGCTGCCAGGTGGCCAAGACTTCGGTGCCGTAGGTTTCCCCAGACATCGCGTTGTCAACGGTGGCGGGAATCAGCAGATACGGCTGGGAATCGGGGGAAACCTTTAGCTCGACCGGAAGGGTGACCGCGCCCCAGAGACGGTCGTACTCATTATAGAAACCGGTCCAGTCCAACGAAAGCCGGGGATGAAGTTGAACCCGGTAGCCCAACTCATAGGCCAGCAGGTCCTCCGAGTCGAAGTGGGGGCTGCCGGAACCGGAAACGATCACGGGCACGGGCAACGGCGGGAACGACGCCGGAGGCTGGGAGAAAATACTGAAGCCGCGCTCAATCCGGGACGGGGTCCGAACCGCCCGCGAAATCGAGCCCCAGACGGTGTGCGACGCGCGCGGAGTCCAGGCGATCCGCCCGCTCGGCTGCACTTCGAACCCTGTGAAATCGTTGTGCTCGACCTTCGTTCCGAACGTCAGATTCAAACGGTCCGGAAGAAGAACCATTTCATCCTGAACGAACCCGCTGGCCAGTTGCAGTCCCATGCTCGGATCGGCCGTGGCGAAATCGGGCGTCGCCGTGATGTCATCCACAGAGTAGCGGTAACCGACTCCCCAGACGATTTCATGGCGCTCTCCCAGGTGGAAACGGTGCTGCGCATCCAGGTCCACGGTATCCCGGATCTCGCGTCCGATGCCGAAGCCCCGGTCGGTTCGATCGTAATAGACCTGCGCGGACAAATCGGCTTGGGAAGAGAAGTCGTGCGTCCAACGCCCCAGAACGTTGGCTCCTTCCGTTTTCGCGCGCATCTCCGTCGGCCAGACGCCCGGCGGATTAAGGGATTGGCGGAGAATCTTGCCCCCGAGATCGCCGTAGAAGTAGTCGCCTTGCAAGGTGGCGCGATTGGCTGCAGAAGCCTCCCAATCCAAGCGAAAGCCTCCCTGATGGATCCACCACGAATCGGCGGCTCCGCTGCCATCGGTCAACGTGAATTCGTCGCGAGAGGAATACTTGTCATAGACCCGGTAATAGACGTTGGTGGCCAACTGGCCGCCGTAGCGAACCGTGCCGAAGCCCTGCTCCTCCATCCCGCCGCCGCCGCTGATCAATGTTCCCTGGGTCTCTTGGGCGGTCTTGGTGATGATATTGATGACGCCGTTGACGGCGTTGGCGCCCCACATTGTCGCTCCGGGCCCGCGAATCACTTCGATCCGGTTCACATCCTCGAGCACGGCGTCCGTTTCCTCCCAGAACACCCCGGAGAACATCGGGGTGTAGAGCGTCCGGCCGTCCAGCAGCACCAGCAGCTTGTTGGCGTAAGTTCCGTTGAAGCCGCGCGAACTGATCGCCCATTGCCGTGAATTCGCTCGGGCCACGTTCAGGCCGGGAGCCATCCGGAGCGCCTCTGCCACCGTCGTAACTCCGGATCGGCGGAGCTCTTCCTGGGTAATGACGTGGATCGCCGCCGCCGCGCCCGAAAGAGTCTCGGTCTTGCGCGAGACGGTCGTCACTTTGATCTTCCCGAGTTCCTCCAAGCTCAATTGGAGCAGATCCATTTCCGGAGTCCGTTGGGCGGCCGGATCGAGTTCACCGGCCCGACCATGGGCACCGGTCACCGTCAGGGCCAGGAATGAGACGGCCCCGAGGGCTGGCCACAGCGATCGCCCGAAGCCACGGAGGCGCGAAGGTGCTGGCCGTTGCATTCCCATATTGCCACTGGCCACTATTGAAACGGCAGAATCATCGAGTGGCAAGGATTACGTGCCCAGCAGTTCTCATTTTGACAAGTATGTCGTCCCGGCTTCAGCCGGTCGCCACGTGAAAACCGGCTGAAGCCTGGACGACCTGCGTGGAACGGACAGGGTCCTGAGTCAAAATGAGAACTGCTGCGGGTGTGTGCTTTCCTTTGCCGGTTTCCCCGAGTAGGCTGCCCTTGGTTTATGCGGGATCTTGTTCCGAGAACATCTAAATACGCGCGGCCGGTCGCCCGGCGCCAGGATGGTTTCAAGCAACTCCCGGAAAACGTTACGACGACGAGTTGAAGGAAGATCCGATGATATCACTGGAATCACTGACCGACATTTTTCAAGGGATCGCGACGCTGTTCGCCGTGCCTCCCAAGATCGCCATCGCGCGTCTTGTTCTGATCGTGCTGGGCCTGGTTTTGATGTATCTCGGGCGCAAAGGCGTGCTCGAAGCGCTGATCATGATCCCGATGGGCCTGGGCATGGCGACCATCAACGCGGCCGTGATGTTTTTCGATCCGCTGAAGCTTCACGGCGGCGTCGGCAACCTGTTCGTCGAGCCCCAAGCCGGAGCCGACCCCGTAAACACAGCGCAGAACGCCGCCGACCTGATGACAATCCTGCAAATCGACTGGCTGCAGCCGATCTACACGCTGACGTTCAGCAACGGCTTGATCGCGTGCCTGGTGTTCATGGGCATCGGCTCGCTGCTGGATGTCGGTTTTGTGCTGGCGCGACCGTTCACCAGCATGATTCTCGCATTGTTCGCCGAGCTGGGTTCATTTCTGACCATCCCGGTCGCCACCCAATTTGGCTTCACCCTCAAGGAAGCCGCGGCCATCGCCATCGTCGGCGGGGCGGACGGCCCGATGGTGCTGTTCACGTCGCTGAAGCTGGCTCCGCACTTGTTCGTGCCCATCGCGGTGGTGGCCTACCTTTACCTCGGCCTGACTTACGGCGGTTATCCCTACCTGATCAAATTCATGGTGCCGAAGCGGCTTCGTTCGCTGCCCATGGATCCGCCCAAAAAACAAGTGCCGTATTCCGCGTTCGAAAAGATGGCGGTGGCCACCATCCTGTGCGTGCTGCTGTCGTTCCTGCTGCCGGTGGCCGCGCCGCTGATCTTCTCGCTCTTCCTCGGCATCGTCATCCGCGAGTCGGGCATCAAGGCCTTTCAAGACTTCATCAGCGGGCCCATCCTCTACGGCTCGACGCTCTTCCTCGGCCTGATGCTCGGCATCCTGTGCGACGCCAACACCATCATGGACCCGAAGGTGTTGCCCCTCCTCTTGCTCGGCTGCCTGGCCCTGCTGCTCTCCGGCATCGGCGGATTGCTGGGCGGTTACTTCATGTATTTCATCAGCGGCGGCCAGGTGAATCCCGTCGTGGGCATCGCCGGGGTGAGTTGCGTGCCCACCACCGCCAAGGTCGCCCAGAAGGTCGTCTCCAAGGATAACCCGCAAGCCATCATCCTGCCGGCGGCCTTGGGCGCAAACATCAGCGGCGTCATCACCACCGCGATCATCGCGGGCGTTTTTTGCAGCCTGTTCGCCAAACTGGTGAAATAACTGTCACGTCATGGAATCACTCAAAATCGCCCTCGTCGCCTACGGATTTACCATCGTCTTCGCAATGGCCATTGCCTGTTTGATCCCGGTTCTGGGATGGGCCGTGAAGAAGCTGCGCCTCGACCGCGGGGAAGAAGCCGTGGACCTGACCGTGCCCTCGTCCAACTCGATGAAGGAGGAGGAAGCCATCGCCACCGCCATCGTCATCGCCCGCGCCCAACGAAAGTAGATCAATCCATTTCCACCTGATAACGAATCCCTTTTACCCGTGAAAAAGATCCACTTCATGCTCACCGCGTTTCGCGATGGTTTTCAATCCGTCTATGGCGCGCGCGTTTTCTCCAAGGACTACCTGCCCTGCGTCGAGTTCGCCGCGAAAGAATGCGGCATCACTCACTTCGAAGCGGGCGGCGGCGCGCTCTTCCAGTCGCCGTTTTTCTACGCCAACGAAAACGCCTTCGACGTCATGGACGCCTTCCGCAAGGCGGCGGGCCCCCAGGCCAATTTGCAGACGCTGGCGCGCGGCATCAGCGTCGTCGCTCTCAAGGCCCAGCCCAAAGACATCATCAAGTTGCACGCCGAGCTGTTCAAAAAGCACGGCATGACGACGATCCGCAATTTCGACGCGTTAAACGACGTGCAAAACCTCATCTGGTCCGGCCATTGCATCCGCAACGCCGGCCTCAAGCACGAGGCGGTCGTGACGTTGATGGAACTGCCACCGGGTTGCGCCGGCGCTCATGAAGTGGACTTCTACGAGCGGACGCTCCGCGGCATCATGGACTCCGGCTTGCCCTACGACTCCGTCTGCTTCAAGGACGCCTCCGGCACGGCGCGTCCCCAGAAGGTTTACGAGACGATCAAGATGGCCCGCCGGGTTCTGGGCGACAAGGTGAAGGTCGCCTTCCACTCGCACGAGACCGCCGGCACCTGCACCACCGCCTACAAGGGAGCCATTGAAGCCGGGGCCGATCAGATTGACCTCGCGCTCGCGCCCTGTTCCGGCGGCACGAGCCAGCCTGACGTCATCACGATGTGGCACGCCCTGCGCGGCACCGCCTACACCCTCGAGATCGATATCCACAAAATCATCCGGCTCGAGCAGATGCTCAAAGATGCGATGAAGGATTACTTTGTTCCGCCGGAAGCCACCTGCGTCGAGCCGCTCATCCCCTTCTTCCCCATGCCGGGCGGCGCGCTCACCGCCAACACCCAGATGCTGCGCGACAACAAGCTGATGGACAAATACCCCGAAGTGATCGCCGCGATGGGCGAAGCCGTGAAGAAGGGCGGATTCGGCACCTCCGTGACGCCGGTCAGCCAGTTCTACTTCCAGCAGGCGTTCAACAACGTCATGTTCGGCCCGTGGAAGAAGATCGCCGACGGCTACGGCAAAATGGTCCTCGGCTATTTTGGCAAGACCCCCGTTCCGCCCGACCCCGAAGTCGTCAAGATCGCAGCCGAACAGCTCAAGCTCCAGCCGACCACCGATCACCTCACCGCGATTGAAATGGACACCAAGCGCGGCCTCGCCCCCACCCGGGTGGTCCTCGAAAAGGAAGGACTGCCCGTCACCGAGGAAAACCTCTTCATCGTCGCCTCGTGCGAGGAAAAGGGCGTCGCCTTCCTCAAAGGCCAAGGCACCATCGGCGTGCGGAAGAACCAGCCGAAGGTCGATGCCCCCGTGGCCGTCGCCAAACCGGTCAGCACGACGGCCGGCGCCCCGCCTGTCGCTTACAACATCGCCCTGAACGGCCGCACTTACCGCGTCGTGCTTGATGGAACGAACGCGCTCGTCAACGGCACCAGTTACGCCGTGGATATCACCGAAGCCAAAGCCGAGGCGGCCGGGCCCGCTGCCGCCAGCAATAGCGTGGGCCAACCGCTGATCACCCAGCTTCCCGGCCTGGTGCTGCGCATCGAGAAAACCGTGGGCGCGCACGTCCGGACCGGCGACACCATTCTCGTGATCGAATCCATGAAAATGGAAAATGCCATCGTGGCGTCCGTGGATGGCACCATGGCGGAAATCCGAGTCAAGCAAGGCGATCAAGTTCAGGCGGGCCAAGAGCTGGCCATGATTCGCTAGGCTGGGAAGAATTCCACCCACGTGCTCAGAGCCCGCTACCGCCTCATGGAGTTCGCCGAGTTGGATTCGACGAATCGTCATGCCTGCGCCCGGCTTGACGAGTTGGCGGACGGCGATGTCATCCAGGCGGCCGCGCAAACGGCTGGCCGGGGCCGCATGGAACGACGGTGGATTTCCCACGTTCCAGGCAACCTGTCCCTCTCCGTCGTGCTGAAACCCGCTGCCGCCGCGCCCGCCGATCTTCCCCTCGTCAACCTCTCGCAACTGCTCGCCCTCGCCGTCTGTCGCGCGCTTGATTCGCACCACGCGCCCGCCACACTCAAGTGGCCCAATGACGTGCTCGCGCGCGGCCACAAGATCGCCGGCATCCTCGCGGAGACCGTCGTGCGGGGCAGCGAATTCCTCGGCCTCGTGCTGGGCCTTGGGGTCAACCTGAACCTCGATGCGGCCGCCCTGGCCACCCTTGACCAGCCTGCCACTTCCCTGATGGTGGAAACGGGCCGCCCCGTGGATGTGGCTCGCTTCCGCGACACCGTGCTCGAAGAATTCTTCCAGCGCCGCGACGAGTTTCTCGAACACGGCTTTGGCCTGGTGCGCGATGAATATCTGGCGCGCTGCGCCTTCCTTGGCCAGCCGGTCGAAATTCGGCGCCCGGGAGAAACGAGGCGAGGCGTTGCGCAAGCCATCACCTGGGACGGCTCCCTGGAACTCGTCAGCCCGGATGGCGTCGTCCAAAACATCACCCTGGGAGAAATGTTTCTGTGTTTTTGAAGAGAGTGATGCGCAAGCGGCGCCTGCAACTCGTCTCACTGGATCAAGCGTCTCCGCAAAGTGGGTGCCTCCGGGCCCCCTCTCGCCCCCGCCCCGGAGCCGACCGAAGCGCCGCGAACGCCGTCTCCGAGCTCAAACCGGACGACCCACCACCGGATTTTGAGTTCAACGAGGAAGATCGCCGGAGGGTGCGCTTCTCTGATGTTCGCGGACGGGCGCTGGCCTTCACCTTCAGCCTGACCTCCGGTCGGTGGAGCTCGATCCGCAAGGTCGCATCTTCGGCCCATTGGACGGCAAGCACTGGATGCGGAGAATCCCTAAGACATCACTCCGCCAGGTGATTTCGATCCGCCACGGAACGTCCCCTCTTTCACGGTTTGATCTGAGCACGGCCTTCCACGACCAATCGAAACGGATAGTCGTTCATTGGGCTGAGCTCCTCGTAGTAGCAGGCGACCGGTTTACCCCGGTAGAGCTCGTGCAAACGACCGTGGATGGAGGGTTCATAGACCCATGGAATAACCCATTCGTAATGCCCGACCATGCCCACGAGTTGATCGGTGGCCTTGCCATCATAAGCGCCATACCACTCCTCAAACGTGGGAAGGCGCGCACCCAAGGGTCGGGCCGCCTCCACCGCGCCCAGCCAATTGGTGGGAAACCGCGGATGCGCCTCCATCAGGAAGGCTCCGCAATCCACCAGCTTGTCGAGACGCTTCTCACGGTCGGGTGCCAGGGCTGCCGCCGCCTGAGCCACCGCCAGGGCCTGCCGGGCATAGGCGTCCGGTTCATTCGATAGGATTTGTCTTTCCACCGACGAGGCCACGTAGGCCAGACTGGCGATTTGCTTTCGCGGCGTGAACTCGACGTTCTCATGCCAGATCGACAAGAAGCGAAACGGGGTGGTGAATGCTTCGTTCGGGAGCGGGGCCATCTGCCCCAGATCGACGTGCACCCAGCCGTCCTTTCTCACGGAGACGGTGCATGTTTCTTTCCAAAAGGGCGCGCCGCCATCGGGCGAACGGTAGAGTTCAAACTTCAGTTTAACTTCTCCCCCCCAGTGCTCCCTCGCCAGTAACGGCATCGGCCCGCGATACTGGATGATCCGGCTCGGATCGACTTTTGATTCCTGCGCACTCGATGAGCCCACCAAGGCGCCTGGCAGCAGCGCGGCCAACAGGACCATCCTCGGAAATGCAGTTGAGACCACGAAATTCACGAAAGACACGAAAGGAGAAGAGTTGGGAACCGACCGGCCACCTTCCCGCTGGGTGAGAGGGGCCTTTCGCCACGCGGATTCCGCTTTCGTTGGCTTCGTCCCTTTCGTGGTTTGACCAGCCGTCTTCAGGTTCCTCCGTCCGAGGCCGGAGGGACGAAAGGCGGGGCGGCACACCCGAGCGAGATGATCCATTTCGTGACTATTCATAGTTTAGGTTTTGTTGAAGTAGGCCGCCCAAAACTCCTGTTCCGCATCCCTACCGACTCCGCGGTGATGAAGTTCAAGTCTTGCCTGAGGCGAAGGTAGCCGAGGTTGTGGGTATGCATCGGACTCTGGTGGTAGGCCCCCTTGAACGTCGTGGCATGGTGGAACTTGACCATATCGAAGAATCGTTGCTCGATCAGGGAAGGGCCCTCAAAATCCGGGTCCGGACCGGCCCGTCTCATTGCGCCGTCCGGGGTGGGCGCTGAACTCGCCGAGCCGGAAGAGGCCGGCGAGCCTTCGCGCAAAAAGCCTTCGCTTTTCAGTCGAGAAATAATCTCCGCCGCCTCCTTCAACAAAGAGTCTGCCTCCTGCTTGACGAGGTCCGCTTTTCCCAGGCTCTCCGAGGCGAATCGGGAAGAGTGACAAGGGAGGCAGGTCCTGATCATAACTCCGCGCTGCCGTTCCGCTTCCTCGGCGTTGAGCAAGCGCATCTTGACGGGGGGAGTGGACGTCTCCAGAACCGCACCGTTGGCCACGTTCCCAAAACTAAGACCGATCCCGGTGTTGTGCGTGCCTGCGGGCATGTGACAGGTCACACAGGTGGGAGCCTGAGATCGCGTCTCCTCCGCAGCGAAGAGCTGTCCGTGCTTGCTGGACTGCCACATTTCGAGGTGCGGGTGGTCCGGTCCGGTGTGGCACGTGGCGCAGGCTTCGGGCTGCCGAGCTTCCGCCGCGGAAAAGGAATGGCCGCTGTGGCAGGAATTGCACTTTCCGCGGCTGCCATCGGTGAAGCGGGCGCCGATCTGGTGGCAACTGCTGCAACTCACCTCCGCCATCACCGGCGACAGCCGTTCAAACCGGGGATCGGTCTTCAGCATGTCCACCGCCGCCGCGTGCAGGCTGCGGTCGAACTCCTTGACCTGCTTGGCATGACAGGAACCACAGACCGCCGCACTGACCGAGCCTTTAACCTCGAAGATCTTGCTGTGGTTGCTGCCATGACAATCGGCGCAACCGACCTCCTTGACCGCATGGCGGCTTTCCTCCCATGCGGTGACCAGCACCGGATTGGACTTGCTGTGGCAATCCACACAACTTTCCGGCGCGGCGATGATGTTCGAGCCGCTCACCCCAAAGAGAAGGCAAAGCGCGAAACAGCTCCACAACTTCATTTCAACCATCGCGCCAGCATAACTCTCCGGCTTTCGCGGGCAACTCTCCATTCCCAGTAAGGTTCGTGAAAAGAAAACGGGCGCCCGCAGGCGCCCGTCACTGTTAACATGCACGTCCGAAGAACTCGGGCTTAGCTGCCCTTCTTGCCCTCGCTCTTGGAGTCGGTGCTCTTGGAGTCACTCTTGGAGTCACTCTTGGAGTCACTCTTGGAGTCACTCTTGGAGTCGCTCTTGGAGTCGCTCTTGGAGTCGCTCTTGGAGTCATCCTTGGAGTCACCAACGGATTGGCTTTTCAAGGTCGCCCGGGCCTCGATCGCTTGTTTCCAAGCGTTCTTGTAGTGCTCAATGCCACTCTCGAATTTCTCCTGCTTGTTCGTGGCAATTTCGGCATCGGCGCTGGTGAACGCCTTCTGAGCCTCTGCAATTTTCTTGCTATCTCCCGAGGCCGCGATCGCGTCGTTGATGGCCGTCAGGGCCAGCAAGCGATCACATCCGACGATCCGGTCAATCCATCCCTGCAACACCGCAAGAGGAAGGTTGTTCTTCTTGCTGCGCATGATCACCACCAATCTCTGGACCGTTTCCTTCTCCGCTTCGATGGCAGTTGCACCCTTCTTCGAATCCAGGTGAGTCTGATCAATCCACAGCGTCGGATCGAGCGAGTTGGTCAGGGTCTTGATCGCCTCATCGAGCTGGCTCTGCATTTCCTTGTCCGTCACCGTCGGACGCGCGGCCTTCATCTCGTTCAGCACGTCCTGCTTGACCCCGCGTGCTCCGAGCACCGTCACATTGAAGCTGCAGGATGCTTTGTTGCCAGACGCGTCAGTCACTGTGGTCGTCACCACCGTCACTCCGATCGGGAACGTGCTCCCGGAAACCGGGATTGAAACCGCAGTTGCCCCAGGACAATTGTCGGAAAACACCGCCGCGGGATACGCCACCACTGCCCCTGCTGCACTCGCGAATTCAACAGTGATGTCCGTCGGGCATGTGATCTTGGGATTCTCGGCGTCCTTGACCGTGACCGTGAACGTCTTGCTCGACTTGTTGCCAGCGGCATCCGTCGCCGTCGCCGTCACCGTCGTGGTTCCCTTGGCGAAAGCCGTCCCGGACGCGAGGTCCGTGACCACCGTCGCGCCAGGGCAGTTGTCCGTCGCGCTGACCGCGAAGCTCACCACCGCCGAGCATTGGCCGGCGTCGTTGTTCACCACAATGTTCGCAGGGACGGTCACGACGGGTGCTTCCTTGTCACTGACCGTGACTTTGAAGCTGCTGGTCGCCTTGAGGCCGGCCGCGTCGGTCACTTCAAAAGTGTTGACCGTCGTCCCCATCGGGAAGGTCGATCCGCTGGCCAGACCGGCCGTCTGCACCGTGATCGCACCGGAACAGTTGTCCGTGCCCACCGGCGCCGTGTAGCTCACCTTCGCGCCGCAGACTCCCGCGTCGTTGTTGACCGTGATGTCCGCCACGATCGCGATCACCGGAGGAGTCACGTCCTTCACGGTCACAATTGCCGTGCAGGTGCTCGAAAGACCGCGATTATCGGTCACATTCAAGGTCACCGTGGTCTGACCGACCGGGTAAGGCCCAACCGGAGTCTGCGAGACCGTAATTCTATCGGCAGGGTCCGGATCAAACGATCCGTTGTCAACCGACGCAGCCGCCAGACAATCCGCTCCGGCGGACACCGTGACATCCTTGCATTGGGCCACGGGCGGTCGATTTCCGACGTTGATCGAACTCACATTGTTCGTTTCGTTGAACTCGGAGAACGACAGGCTCGAATCGACGTAAACCCATACTTCCTCTTGACCGGGGTTGAGGGGAACGGTGACATCGAGCGCCACCGCCGTGCCTTTGGGAATACTGATGGTTGAACTGGCTCCGATCTGGTGGCCGGTCGTCAGAGGATTACCGTCGTAGAATTTGACGACAACGTTGTTGGCGTCTTTACCGGAGCTTGCCGCGCTCTGCAGAACGACATGGATATCGGCGGAGGTGCCCAACACCACGTGGGCCGCGGAGATGGACGCGACAAACAGGTCGGAGGGCGACGCCTGCACATCGATGGTCGCTTTGTTGCTGCTGGTCTTGTCCGGACCGGTCGGCGGATGAGACGTCACTCGCAGGCCCACCTGACCGTTGTATTCGGCGGTGAAGACCAAGCTGGCGGTCACGCCGTGAGCGCCGTTCCCGGACGTATCTTTTGCAGCATCGGTCGCGTCGCCATAGGTGCCGTTGCCATCAAGATCCCAGGCGTAGGCGATGATTGGGTCCCCATCCGGGTCATAGGATTCAACGCCGTTCAACTGGATCGTGCCGCCGATGGGTCCGGTGTAAATGGCCGGAAGTTGCGCGGCCGGAATCGGCACTGCGACTGGAGCCACATCCGTGTCCAGGACATTGATTTTGATGGTGGCGGTGGCGGTGTTGGCGGGATTTTGGTTGTCTTTAACCCGCAAGGTGGCGGTGTGGACGCCGGGCGTATTCCAGCCAGGATTGACGCTGGCCGTCTGGCCGCTGGCCGTCGGAGCGTTCCAGTTGGGGCTCGCGCCCGCATCCAGAATCCAGAGCCACTCCACGATCGAGGAAGCAGAATCGAGATGATAGGAATTGCGGCCGTCCAGAGTGAATGGCGCAGGACGCCTCGAGGACTGATCCGGCACCGTCTCGATGACGGCGACCGGTAGGGCGATCGTCACCGACTTCGTCAGAATCAGGATCGCATGAGCCGTGGAGAACGAGCCGTTGGCAATCCAGCCACTGTTATTCCAACCGCCGTCTGCGTTTTGACCGAAGGCGTAGCCGCTGCTGCGGTATCCGTTATTGAAGTTGGCGTGCAGGAGGGAAGCATTCCCCAGCAACCAGGCTGATTCATCCTGATACCAGTCGCGATTCCCGTTCGGGGTCACCACTTCCGTAACTCCGGCGAGTTGCAGGCCCTTCTTCAATCCATACATCGCGTAAAACTCTCCAGGCCAACCCGCGTCATCGGATCCGGTGTTGTTGCCGTTGAACCAAACCCGCCCCAAAAAGGCGATCGCCTTGTCCACATTGACATTCCCAACGCCCAGTCCGGCGATGGAATGGCCCACAATCAGGCCGCCGGTCTTGGCGGTGTTGTGCCAGCCGGTGCCATCATATCCGACGCCACCGCCGCTGTCCTGCAGGTGATTGAAGCCGTAAATCATGTTGTCGATAGACCACTGCGCGGGAGTGATGCCCCAGCGGTCTTTCGCGGCCTTCACCACCAAGGCCGGCCACTGCTGGGCGGAACCGTCGTAGCGCGGCTGTCCCTGGGTGGTGGGATTGTATTCCATACCGCCTCGAACCCCACCATCGCCCTGGGTCCAGGCATACTGGTCCAAGATGTCGGTTACCAAGTCGAAATACGACATGCCCTTGAACGGGCCGCTCTTCACAAATCTATTCTTGGCCTTGGTTGCTGAGGTTTCGGAAAACACAATAGCCAAAGCTCCCCAAGCGCTCGCATAGGTTTCGGTGGTAATGTAAGCGCCGAGACCGTTTCCGTTCGAATCGGAATTACGAACCGCGATGCCATCGCTGTGGTCCGGTATCGCCTTCCGTCCACCATTCCCGTTATCCAGGACGTGATTCAGACCCTTGGCCACCGTTTCGGCGTAGATATCATCCTCGTAATCGTGACCGGCTTCATGTCCATTTTCCTGAAAAGCCATGAGGGGTCCGCCCGTGGCGGCGGCGGCGTATTGATGATTCCAACCCCAGACGTTCCAATAGATCCGGTTGGCATCAAGGGAAGTCTGGGTTTTGTAGAGGTTGATCAACCCCTTTTCAATGGCCATGTTGACCCGATCATTATGCGTGGCCCCTCCCAGCACTCGAATGACGGCCTCTCGCGAATAGGTGTGCCCGGCAGAATCCGAAACGGTCAGTGTGACGGTTTTTGAACCGGAAGAGGCATAGGTATGGTCCGCTCCGATGAACGTGGCCGCGGCCGCGGAGATTCCCGAGCCGGTCAAGTGTGAAGACCCATCGCCGAAATCCAAGTCATAGCTGTAAGGCGGAGTGCCATTCCAAGCGCGTCCCCACACCATGATCGGTTCGTTCAGGGCGGCGTTGGCGTAGGTCAGACTGCGCGCATAGCTCGGCATCGCAGCCACCCACAAGTCGCTCGGAAGCTTTTTGACGATATTCACGGTGCGAAGGGCGGATCCCAGGTGGCCGCCCGAATCCGTGGCGGTGTAGGTCAGATAATAGGTACCGATGGCATTGGCATTCACCGTCCCGGTAGTCGTTACCGAAAGGCTGTTTCCGCTTTCATCCGTCGCCACCGCGCCTGGATCGGTAAAAGCCCCTCCCACCAACAAACTGATTTCAGAAGCACCGTACAATGTCATGGTGACGTAGTCTTTCTTGATGGCGAGACTGTGCTGATAGGGATTTCCAACATTGAGTTTGGTGTAAACAGATCCTGCTCCGATGCTGGGCACGTCAAGCTGCCCATTGCCATTATAGCCAAACGCCACCAACTGCCCGTCAGAACGCAACGCCATGGTGTGATGCCACGCGGCAGAAATGTCGATGTAGGTCTTACCGGCCGGGAGAGCCGGAACATTGGATTGACCCCAACTATTTCCTCCGGAAGTCAGGACCTGTCCGTCTGACCGCAAGAATACGGTCGTTTCGTAACCGGCATATACCTTGGTGTAGGTCAGGCCCGCTGGCAGGGCCGGAATAGTGAGGTTTCCCCACCCGTTATAGCCAACCGCGAAGGCCTGTCCGTCCGACCGCAGCAATGCACTGTGATGGACCCCCATCGATACCTGAACCCAAGTCAAGCCTGCTGGCAAAGCCGGGAAATTCAATTCTCCCCAAGAATTCGCACCAAAACCGACGACTTGCCCATCTGACCGAAGTGCGGCGCTGTCCACGTAACCCGCAGTGACTTGTGTGTAAACTACTCCCGGCGGCAAAGCGGGGACACTTAAACTGTTCCCTTGGGGTGAGCCGAAAGCGAAGATGTTGCCATCGGATCGCAGAACCAAACTGTGCGTGTAGCCGGCGGAAACCCCGGTGTAAGTCATCCCTGCAGGCAAAGCGGGCACATTGAGGGAGCCGTGACCGGCGTAGCCCCAAGCCTGAACCTGACCGTCCGACCTCAAGCCCAGACTGTGGTGATAGCCCCCTGCGACCTGAGTGTATTTTACGTTCCCCGGGAGAGACGGCACGTCGGTCTGCCCATAGCCGTTCCAGCCCCAAGCCACCCCATTGGCGCCGGTGCTAGCTCGACTGGCTTCAGGCAACAGCATCAACCCCAAAGCGGCGATCAAAGCGACGGTGAGATGACGGGGACTCGAATGAGATTCTGATTGGGAACACCCGGTTGTGATATTCGAATTCATAGGTTTGCGGTATAATTCCTTGGTTGTGGCGGAGTCGGCGTGGAAAAGTTGATTGCGTTAAGGTTGTTTCAGTTTCCATCCCGAACCGGACGGAGCCGGGGCGGAGCTTGCTTCCGTTATGACCAGACCAGCGCCAGCACTGTAATAATTGAACTGAGGAGCGGCGCCCAAGGTTTCAATCTTAACTTTCAAGACGTTGCTGTATCCACCGGAGGCGACGTTCACTCCGACGACCGTCATCGTGCTTCCAAAAAGATCCCAGGATTGGCCCACGGTGACGCTGGCGGGGAGAACGATGGGCGGGGTGCCATTCGCGGATGCCTCAAAGCTGACGAGACCGACTCGAACCACCTTCAGCACCCTCAAATTGCCTTGCGTGTCCCGGGCCAGCCACCAATCTTCGGTGGCAGCCGCCGGAGTTGTCTTCAGAAGGCCCGCGACCGGATCCGGCGCCGGCGGAGGAGTGACCACCGTCGTCCGCCATTGCAGGGCCTTGACCCCGGCGACCGATTCGAGGCGGTGATACACGTCGGTCCGAGTGAAGCCGACCTTGTCTCCGTATCCAGTGAAAACGTTGACGACCTCGGGGGTCACAGCGAAGTAACTGCTGGCGGGCACCTGGTCGCTGGACGCGTCAAAGGTGGCATCACCCAAAGTGACAACCTGTCCATGGGCGTGGTAAGCGCTGCTCAGGATGAACAGCAAGGCGGTGGCTACGAGAGTGTTTTTCTTCATGCGCGTTCTTTATTCAGTTTCGTTGCAGCGTGGATCTGAGCGTGGGCCTCGAGGACGGTTAGAGGCTGATGGCCCGCTGGTTGATCTGTCGGCGAGGGATTAGCCCCCGCTTCGCCTCGGGTTCTGTCTCCCGAGGTTGCCATCAGCACGGATGTTGGTCTGCTTCAGTGCTCCTACTCTTTCACAAGCGCGGGGGGGGTCGCTATTACATCTTTGTGTAGTGGAAGGCGGATGCGGGTTCGTCGCTTCTTCGGATGGTTGAGCCCAGCAGATCCCATTTTGACAAGCATGTCGTCCCGGCTTCAGCCGGTCGCCACGTGAAAACCGGCTGAAGCCGGGACTACCTGCGAGGAACGGACAGTGCTCTGATTCTCGACGAAATCTTCTGCCTGGACCCGGAGAAAAGTGAGTCTCCTGACGTCGTCTCCTCCTGATTATAAGATGCTCTTAGGCCGGGCGCGGCTCATCGTCGCCGTCGTGTCCCTCGGTCATGGCTAGAGGCCTTGATAAATGATTTCCATCGTCAGCACGGCGTAGGAAGTGACGAGCGCCGCATCCTTCTCCCACCAGCGACCATTGTCATTGCTCCACGAACCGTCCTTCTGCTGAAGGTTGAGCAGGCGTTGGCTGAGTTCTTTTCGCCAGGCGATCTTGCGTCCGTCGGCCAAGACCATTTCATCGACGCCAAAGGCGGCGAGGGCCTTGGCCATGGTGTGGTAGTAATAATAAAGACCTTGCGGCCCCATCCCCGGATTTTCTTCGAGGGTGTAGTTCCGACCCAGCCATTCAAACACGGCTTTGACGCGCGGATCATCGCGTTTCACGTCCGCGTAGATGAAGCTGAGGAGCCCGCCGTAGCTGATGCTCCCGTAGGACCGCAAGGCCACCCGGCCCGTCGCCAGATTGGTCACGCTTCCCGCCATGCTGTAGCCGGGGTAATAGACGAAGCCGCCCTTGTTCTGGGGATCATCCGAAGCCCAGGCCTCCGGGTTATGGCTCGGAAGGTTTTGGCATCGCTGCAGAAAATGGATTGCCGCCGCCAGGTTGAGTTCGGCGGCCTCTGCCAGATTCTTGTCCTGCAGAAGCCGTTTGCTGTAGTGGAGCGCTTCCAGAGCCTGCAACGTATTGCCCATGTCCGAGTGCTCATACTTGGTGCCATAGCCGATCCCGCCATCGAACGGGCTATCCAGCTTGCCTTTCTCGCCAAAATCACTTTGCAGACCGATCAAGAAGCGGCGCGCCTTCAGGACGATCGGGGTGTAGGCGTCGTTGCCCGCGAGCTGCAGCGCCAGCATGCAAATGGACGTGTTGTAGGTGGCCAGGTTGGTCTTGTGAATTCCACCGTCCGGCTGGACGCAACCAAGAAGATGGCTGTAACCCCGCTCCAGCCAGGCGGGCCGGGTTTCGCGATACCGCCGGCGAGGATCTCCTTCGAAGGTCATCAAGGCCAGCGCCGTCACCGCGGGGTAATCCGCCACCGACCACCAGCCGTTGGAGTTTTGATTCGATTGCAGCCAGACCAGACCGCGGTCAATCGAGTGCTGCAACTCGTTCTTATAGGAAATCTGCGAAGCCGGAAATATTGCCGAGCCTGACACCTGGGCGCGGGCGTCCAACGCCGTCAAACAGGCGAGGAAGACAAGGGGCCGAGCGGCTTGGCCCAGCCGGTTCCACCACTGCGAAACATGCAAATTCATAGAGATTTCAGGGAGCAGAATAAAAACAGACTATGGGAACGCCCGAGAATCCATCCAGAATCAATTCTTCGACTTGCCGCCTTCGAGCTTCAGGGTCACCCGCACGGGCGTGTTGGGCGGAGGCAGATTCTTCGTGTTCGCGCCCCAAATGTCATCGTTCTCGTGGCCCGCTCCGACATTGTTGATCAGAGCCTCCCGATCGGTGATCAGGGAAGCCAGAGAGCCTGAAACCTGGGCTCCGAAGTTGCCTGCCAAAACCTGCGACCCGGTGTAGGCCCAGTGCCCGCTGTCCATGGCGGATTTCTTTTGCAGATTGAGCACCAGATCCTCGGCCCGCCGGATCGTTTCCTTGCCCTCGATGTTCCAACTGACCTCGATGGCAATCTTATCGCCTGGGAGACTTTCTTTATCGGGCGTCGAGATGGTCGTTTGCCTGGCTTGGGGCTTGGCCGGACCGTCCGCCGCGGACCCCCGGCTGTCCCCGGGGGTTGGCAGGTTGTTCGCATCGTTGACGTCCATGAGCAGCATGGCGATATGGATATGGTGAGGCATGGTCTCCGTCCGCAGGATGCTCTCATGCACTTTGCCATAGGCCGTCACGAGGAAGTACTCCATGGTGCCCTGATTCAAGTTGACGACAGCGGGAAAGCTGACGGTGCGCCGCCGCTTATCCATCGTGACGTTGGCCAACTGAAAAACTCCGCCCCCCATGACTCGGAGCGGCATCTGGTTGGCATCCATGATCGCCCCGGTGGGATCGAAAGGCACGGCGATGGGCGGAGCGGTGGGAGCAGGCCGGGGGAGATTCGCGGGAGGAGGCGGCAGATTCGCCGGCGCCGCGGGAATGGGCTGGCCGGAGGGGCGGTTGGTCGGTGCCACTTGCGCGGCTAAGTTGAGATTACCCAGCCCCAGAAGCAACCCGAGATTGGCGATATTCTTCAACTGCTTCAGCATCTTCAGCCTGTTCATAAGATCCTATCCGAACTTGTTCATGCAAACCGCTACCGTCTGACGATCGTCGTGGTCCGGGCTATTCCGCAGCGATTTAATGAATGCTGGCTGGATCATCATCCCGGCCAGTCCCGGAGAAGTGACGGTTGTTGGCTCTGTCGCCGCCGATGTCAAAACTGCCGCGCCATTTCAGGCTATAGACCGCGCACCGCGGCGTCAACCGTTCTGAAAAACCGTTCAGCAGTTCTCATCTTGACAAGTATGTAGTCCCGGCTTCAGCCGGTCGCCACATGAAAACCGGCTGAAGCCGGGACTACATGCGTGGAACAGACAGTGTCCTGAGTCAAAATGAGAACTGCTGAAAACCGTCGCACTCGATCGAATCCCTATTCGCTGCCGCAACGAAGTTTTGGTTTGGCGGATGGCTTTTCCGCCTGATTGAAAAGTGGCCGAAACGGGCTGCCAACCCATCCTCGGGGGCCACTGGCCGCGGCAAGGCTGGTGGCCTGATTCGGCGGCAGGTTGCCGCCGCAAACGGGCTGGTCGCCCGTTCTCCCCTTTTCAAACAGTCTCTTCGAGAACTCGCCCCCGTCGCGCCAACACACGTTTGTGGAGTACACCCACCGCAATCCTTACTTGCCCAAATATTTGACCACAGCCTCGGTGCGGGAGTTCACATGGAGCTTTTGGTAAACGCGGCCGAGATGTTTCCGCACGGTGTCGATGCTGATGCCCAGCCGTTCGGCAATTTCCTTGTAGAAGTAGCCCTGAGCCAAGTGTTCGAGAACCTCCTGTTCCCGCGGGGACAACTCTTCCATCGGCTTGGGCGAGGGCGGTCGATGGAAGTATTGCACCACCTTTCGAGCGATATGGCCCGACATAGGGGAGCTGCCGCTGTGGGCCTGGCGGATGGCGTCGAGCAGTTCCGGGGGCGACGTGCGTTTCAGCAGGTAGCCGGAGGCGCCGGCGGTCAGGGACTTAAATATCGTGTCGGTATCCTCGTAAACCGTCAGCATGAGCACGATCAGGTTGGGACATCCGGCGGTGAGTTGGCGCACGCATTCCACGCCGCTCATCGCGGGCAAATTGATATCCATCAAAACGACATCGGGATCATCCGAAGGGATGCCGATCAGGGCGGCTTCCGCCGTGGCGTAGCTGTTGACACAGACGAACTCCGGCGTCTTGTTCAGGAGAAAGGCCATGCCCTCGCGAATTTCTTTGTCATCTTCCACAACGGAAATCCTGATTGGCATGAGACCATTATGGGTGGTTGCCCCGAGGGGGATCAACCACCAAAGTGCGGCCCCGGGATTTCAGGAATTCATGCGGAGGCCAGAGCCAGGCGCAGGGTGATGCGCGCGCCGTGTCCCGGCCAGCTCACGAGTTCGATTTGGCCGTCGATTTCCTCCATGCGCTGCCGCATATTGGCCAGTCCGTTCCCGGAGCGGCGGCTCTCGCCCATGTCAAATCCGCGGCCATCGTCCGCGATCGTAATCATCAAGGCATTGGCTGGCATGGCCATCGTCAAGGTCACGTGCTCGGCGCCGGAATGTTTGACCACGTTATGCAGCGCCTCTTTGACAACGAGGAACAACTGGTGCCTGGTCTGGGAGTGGAGAGTCCTGGGCGGCAGAACCTCGGGCACGTCCATTCGGCATTGAATCGCCGCGAGCCGGAGAAGTTCCGGGGCAAAGTGGCAGAGATAATTGGCAAACCCCTCCACGCTGTCGTTTCCTGGATTCACCGCCCACACAATCTCATCCATGCTCGCGACCAGCGATCGTCCCAAGGCCGAGATTCTTTGGACGCGAGCGCGGGCGCTCTGGCGTTCCCCCTCATCCTGGCTGGCCATTTCCAATTCCGCAGCCTCGCCCAGAAGCGTGATTCGAGTCAGGCTGGATCCCATCTCGTCGTGCATGTCCCGAGCGATCCGGCCCCGTTCCGCCTCCAGGGCCTTGTGTTGCTCCAGAAATTGAATTCTCCGCTGGGACCGCTTCGGTTCGGTAATATCGCGAACCGCCGCCACCCGCACCGTGCGGCCGCGAAACGGACAAGCCCGGCAATGGACTTCGAGGTCGAAGCGGCTCCCATCTTTGCGTTCCCCCTGGCACTGATACGGCTTTTCCGAGCTGGAACGAAAGTGTTCCCTAACCAAGGCGCGCGCGGCCGGTTCCGTCAGTTCCAACACCGATTTCCCGATGAGTTCTTCTGGGGTGTAACCGAACATCTCCACCGTGGACCGGTTGACCTCGAGGATGTCGAGGTCATCGTAAATGAGGATGCCTTCCAGGGTGGCGAGAGCCAGGGTCCGGAATCGTTCTTCGCTATCCCGGAGTGCCCTCTCCATCCACTTGCGTTGGGTGATGTCCCGGTTGATGGCGATGAAATGAGTGATGGTCCCATTCTCGCTTCGGACCGGAGTGATGGTTTGTTCGTAGGTGGAAAGCCCGCCGTCCTTCTTCCGGTTGACGATCTCAGTCTGACAGACGTCACCGGACAAGAGCGTCCTCCACATCGCGGCGTAGAACTCTGCCGGATGCTTGCCGGACTTGAGCAAGCGGACGTTCCGCCCGGCGAGTTCATCCGCTTCATAGCCGGTCAACTGCGTGAATGCCGCATTGGCCCAGACAATGTCCCCGTCACGATTCGTGATCAAAATGCCATCGCCGGCGCAGCCCAAGGCCGCGCTCTGCAACCGCATGGCCTCCGCCATGCGCTCGCGCTCGCGACGGATGACCCGCCGCCGAAAGGCCAACAGAACCACTCCGGCGAATCCTGAGACCGCCCCGCCTCGGAACCACCAGGTCTGCCAGTAAAATGGCATCACTCGAAACGCGTAGGCGGCGCCGGCCTCGCTCCAAACGCCGTCGCTGTTGGCGGCGACGACGCGGAAGCGATAAACGCCTGGCGGCAGTCCGTCATAGTAGGCGATCCGAAGCGTGCCGAAGTCGCGCCAACCCCGGTCCAATCCCTCCAACTGAATCCGAAAGCGCGTCTGCGTCGGACCCGTCAAACTCAAGGCGGTGTAAGCGATCTCCAGGTGCCGTCGGCCCGCCGGAATCTGGAGAGGAGCCAACTCCGCTCCGCCGCTCGGGCCGTCCGCGCGGCGATTCGAGAACGCGACCTCGCCATCGACCGATACTTCCTCGATCACCACCGGCGGGGGTATGGGGTTCGAACGAAGGCGGCGTGGATCCACGACGCTGACTCCGTGAGCGGTCGCAAACCACAACCGGCCGTCCCGGGCTTTGATTCCAGAAGGATTCCCGGCGGAACATTGGATGGACGCCAGGCCGTCTTGTTTGAGGTAGGTCACGCATTCAATCCGAGGCCGGAGACCTTGGGCAAAGGCCTCGAGTTCCGAATGGGCCACGCGACAAACGCCGCGCCCGGTTCCCAGCCACAAATGGCCCAGTCCATCATCGAGAATGACCGAGATGGAATTGTCCGGCAGCCCGTGTTTGACCGAATAATTAACGAAACGTCCGCCGCTGAATCGGCTTAAACCGCCCTCGAGAGTCCCGATCCAGAGCACGCCGTTCGTTCCAGCCAGCAAGGTGCGCACGTGATCACTGGGAAGACCGTCCCGGCGAAAAAACGAGGTGAACTTGCCCTCGCTGAAACGATTCAATCCGGTCGCCGTCCCGAACCAGAGATCCCCGGCGACGTCCTGCGTGATGGCCTGGACGGAGTTGTCCGACAGACCATCCGCCGTGGTATAATTGACGAACCGCTGCCCATCGAAGCGACTCAGGCCGGATTCGGCTCCGAGCCAAAGCGCCCCCCCGCGGTCCTCAAACATCGAGAGGATCTCTCGTTGGACCAGGCCCTCGTGCTTCGTCCATTGCGCGGACTTCTGTCCGTGGAGTTTCAAAAGACCTTGCCCGTGGGTTCCGGCCCAGATTTCTCCCGATCGACCCGGCTGCAGAGCCCAAACCGACATGGGCATGGCCAGCAAGGCGAGCGGCCCAAAAAAACGACCGTTTTCCATCACCAACATGCCCCCTTCAAGCGTGCCGAAGACGAGACGCCCGGACGAATCCTCCGCCAGAGAGAGGATCGGTTCGGGCGGCAAGCCCTCGGCCAAACCGAAGGTGTGAAAAACGGCTCGCTTTAATCGGATCAAACCGTTTCCCATGCTGGCCACCCAAACATTTCCCTCCCGATCCTCGCAGAGATCGCTGATGTTGCCCGCTGGAAAACCATTCTGAGCGGAGAAGACCTGCGGCGATCCATTCGTTCCGAACTTGAACAGTTTCAAGGCCGACGTTCCGACCCAAAGGTTGCCTGACGCATCCTCCGTGACGCAGGTGATCGATTCCGGAGCCAGCTCCTGGACCCCCGCAATTTCGCGTGTCCATCGCCCCCCGTCGAGCAACCGGATGCGACGGCCCGCGAAGATCCACAATCCGTTCTTCTTGGCCGGGGCCATGGTCTCAACCGTCGGCGGCGACGCCTCGCCTGCGGGCACGAAAGGTTCCCCATCGGCCCCGCGCCAGACCTGCAGCTTCCGCTCGGCACTCCGCGCCCACTCCGTTCCGGCGGCATCCAGGGTCCACATGTCGAAACCTCCCTGGAACTTCGCCGCCCTGGCGCCAACGTCGCGGAAATGCCCGTCGCGAAATCCATAAGTGGCGCCCTCCGCATCGAGGATCATCACCTCATTGGAACGGCCGCTGGCGAAGGACAAGGCCGGTTTCATCGGCCAACCATCGGCCGGGTGGAACGGGGTGAACTTCCCCGCGGCGTAACGGGCCAAATATCCCGGCACCATCGCCACCCACAACCCGCCTTGTTGATCCACGAAGAGCTTGCGGATCTGACGGCTCTCCAGGCCCGGGGTGTTGCCATGGAAAACTTCGAAGCGGATCCCATCGAAGCGGGCTAACCCGCTCGGCGTGCCCACCCACAGGTACCCGTCCGGAGTCTGCGCCAACGAAGTCACGCGATTGTCCGGCAGACCTTCTTCCACCCGCCAGCTCTCAGTGACGTAATGATCGGCCTGGGTGTCGGTGGCCGACCGGACCCGCGCCCCGGTTCCAAGCCAAAGCAGAAGCGTCACCGGGAGGGCCAGCCAAGAACGGGAGTTCCAGCGGCCAAAGGCCGGGCAGCGACTGCCTGGCGACCCTGGCCCCGCGGTCTTGCGGACTGGAAGGTTTCGTTCGGAACAAAGCGACAGGACTTGCGCCGTCCATCCGATCGTCGCGGCGTTCATTTCAAAATCTTCCGCATCGGCGCACGGCGGCACCTTGTCGTCTCCAAAAGGAACTGGGGGCCAATCTTCATGATCTTCCACGAGCTGGAATTTCTGACGGGAATCTGTCTTTTCGCGTGGGGAAAGGATTCCCGAACGGGAAGCTCCCTTCAAGGCAAAACGGGCCGGGAGAGCCACCCTGGACGAAGGCTCAACGCTCAACATCCCCGGCGCCACCACGCCCGCATCCTCACCGCGATGGACCTTCGATCCCAAACGTGATGTCCGCGCCCGAAGTCGTTCCCGAAAAACCCAGCATCGCTTTCCCCCGTTCGCCGCCGTCATCCGTTCCATTCCGACCCACGCTGTAAACCCGATATCCTTCAGCCGTCTGCCGATAACGAAGCGGCTGTCCGTCGAACGGATCGAGCGGAATCCGAGAGATGAAGCGTGGCACCAAAGCTTCCAGCGAATTCGGAACACGCCCGGAATCCTGCAAGCGATGCCGCTCCAGCGCCAGGACGGTCACGGCGGCGAGACAGCGCGCCTCCAACTCCGCGCACGGTTTGAGCCAAGTCTCCACCAACAGACCCGGAGTGAATCGGTACTGTCGATTGAGCAAGGACTGATTCCTGAGATCCTGACCCGCCATTTCGAATCGCCGCATCCGTTGCAGCACCTCCGACCAGGGCGCGTCGCGGCTTCCTTCCAGTTCCTTCATCTGGTCTAGCACGGCCAGGAATTCTCGGTCCCGCGCCCCGGTCCAGTCGCGGACTTGGGACACGATTTGCTGTCGGATGACTTCGGACATCGGCGGTGACACGCCGCTTCGATTCACCATGGGAGGCGGAGGCGTGCGATAATACTCCACCACCAGGCACCGCACACCGGTCAAACTGTCCGACCAATGATTGGAGATGACGATTTCGTTCCAGGCGCTCTGCAACTCCTGCAATTGCGGTTCCGACAGGGCGCACCGATTTAACATCCACTCCAATGCCGACAACGTCCGGTCCAATAGAACGGACCGGTTCTGACGCAAGGGGTAAGCGGACGTTCCGCCCAACGAGCGGCTCAAATCCAGCGCACGATGTGTCGCCACTAGCGCGCCGGTCACGTCGAATTCATCGGTTCGCAAAAGGATTTCAGAGGGGAGCAGCATGCACAGCATCGACAACGCCTGGTACTGCGCGGCATATCGTCCATCCCCCGCTTTCCGGTCCACAGCATACTGTCCATATCTCCACGAGGGCATAGCGCGGATCTGCGCCAGGGCTACTTGATTGGAGGAGAGCAAGCCCGTCAACGCGGACTTGATTTCCGGTAGCAATGGCTCGCCCCCGATGGGGAAAGGCTTGCTCCAGCCCGGAATATTAAGCACTAGGTTTTGCGGCAACTGTGTCAATTTTACGAATTGGGGTGCGGCCTGCTGAATGACCTCGGCGACGTTGGTTTCCTTGGCCATCGGCGGTTGCATCCGGTCCAAGTCCGCCAGGCGAATCGGAGTTCCAGCCTTCACCAGCGCCTGGATTCGCTGCTCCACTCGCCACTGCCATACGGACCGGTAAAACCATGGAATGCTGAAGACCACCAACACGAGGACGCTCACCCAGGCCCATCGCGGAACTCGCCGTTTCAGCAAAGTCACCCGCGGCGTTTTCGAATCGAGCGCCTTCGCATCCGGTTTCGGCGCCCAGGCCTCCAGTCCACGTGCTTCATCAGCCACGATCTCGCCCGGGCTTCGCCAATCCGAGGAATTCGCCGCCAGGACGCGAAAATGCCGGAGGAATTTCCGGCGAGCCGACCCACCGAAGAACGCGTCCAAGGCCAGAGCCGGGACTAGCCAGAACCACGGTTCCAAGAGATACGGCAACCGGCCATTCCCGATCCATTGCCAGGCTTCCGCAAACCCCAACGCGACCCAATAGACGCACCAGCGAAGTCCCAGAACGCGCCCCAAGGTTCCCCCAATGGCGCGGTTTAATCCTCGCGCGGTCAATCCCTGCCACGCCGAGACCCAGCGCAGCGCCCGCAAATCCGCCAGCAGCGCGACCAAGCTCATCAGAAGCATGGTGCGGCCCCATTCGGTGGCGGGTCCGACGAGGTTCAGCCGCCGAAGGCCGAGCCACGCGAGCAAGGTGAGCGCCAGGGTCGCGACCACCGGCCAGGCAAATTGCCGGCGCAGCGCCAACCCCTGCCCCGCGATCAGGTCCGGGGTGGTTAATGGCGCGGAATTCAAAAGCTCCAGCGCCCCGGTGCGACGATCCTCCGACCAGCGACTGCAAACCTCGCCGACCAGCCACACCTTCAGCAGCACCTGGATCGTGAACAACAAAAGCAAGGACGATTCATAAAACACCGTCCCGTAACGGGCATAAATCCACCACCCGAGCCCGGCCAGAGGCAGAACCAAGATCCAGACGGAAGCCGCTCGGTAACGCTCGCGACTGCCCAGCCAAAAGAGCGGATTTCGATCCAACAAACGGCGCCGAAACCGCGCCCGCCCCGTTTCCCCGCCATTGCCCCAGCGTCGCCAGATCTCACGCCAAGCTTCGGCGCGTCGTCCCCGCGGTCGCTCCTGGCCCGTCCACGGGACGATCAGGGACGACAACCCGAGCAAGGCCCAGGAAATCACCTGCGTCTGCAGCACCGAACTGTAGATGGTTGAGATCCGCGGCAATCCGACGACGTTCTGGGTCAGGGAAAACGCATAGACCGGACTCCAGGACAAGACATCTTCGGCCCGGCCGAGTGACTGAAAGCCCGGGTATCTCGCGGCAAGAAGGGCCGCGCACAGAAAGGGCCCCGCCGCCACCACCAACACCAGGAGCAACGCGGCAAAGACAGCCTTGCGATCATTGCGGCTCAAGGTCGAAACCAGGATTCCGGCGCACAGTGAAAAGAAGAGCGTGTTGCCCAAAACCAAGGTCGTGCGGGCGATTTCGCCGGCGGTGACTCCGCCGAAAAGCAGGGTCAGCGACATCATTGGCACCGCCGCCATCAAGCCATACACGGTGTGAACCGAGCAGGAAACCAGCTTGCCGAGGACGACGTCGTAGCCCTTGAGATCGGTGAGAAAAAGCAAACCGATCGTGCCGTCGCGCTTCTCCGCGCTCAGGCAATCCGCGGTGACGAGCGCGCCGGCGACGAGGCAATAAACGAAGGCCAGGATGGAGAGCACAAAGAACAGGGCTTTGCCCTGGCTCATGCTTGGAATGGGCGCGTTGCCGGCGAAGAGCAACCAAAGCATCAGAACTCCGGCGACGCAGGACGCCATCACCCGAATCCAATAGGTGCTGGCCCGGCGGGCTTGGACGCGCAACTCACGCGTGACGATGGGGAGCACCGACATGGTCAGTTCCAATTTCTTTGAAGCATTCGTCGAGAATCCCCAAGGCCTGGTCCATTTCCACCCGGGAAATGTTCAAAGCCGGGGTCAGCGTGAGGACATTGCCCATCGAAACCTTGAAGTTGAGTCCCCGCGCCAAGGCGGCATACATGATCTGCTCGGCTTCGTCTGTCGCCCGGGCCCTGGTGGCTCGGCTCGTCACCAACTCCATTCCCATGGTCAACCCCAACCCCCGCACCTCGCCGATGAGTTCATGGCTCCGCATCAATTCATCGAGTTGATTCAGGGCGTGGCGGCCCATGGTGGCGGCGTTTTCCATTAAGCCTTCCTCCTCGATGCACTCGATGGCCGCAAGGCCGGCGGCGGCCGCCACCGGGTTCTTCTCATGCGTGTAGTGTCCCAGCGCTCGATCCGCCATCACGTTCAGTTCGTCCCGCGCGATCAGGGCGGCCAGCGGAAAGATGCCGCCGCCGAGACCTTTTCCAATCACCAGCATGTCGGGGACAACCGCGAAATGCTCGCAGGCAAACATCTTCCCCGTGCGGCCAAGGCATTGCGGAATCTCGTCGAGAATCAACAACGCCCCATACTGGTCGCAGGCGGCGCGCACCTTTTTCCAGTAATCGAGCGGCGGAATGAAAGGCGTGCTGCGAATGGTTTCTCCGATGACCGCGGCCACATCGCCCTCTTTTGCGAGCACATACTCAATGTACTCGGCGCACCGGAGATCGCAGGCCGCACCGCAGCGAAACGGGCAATGACGGGGGTCGGGCGGCGGCACATGCTCGCAGCCCGGCAGGAGCGGACCGATGCCATTTCGGAAGATAGCTTCGCCGCCGACCGAGATGGCATCGAGCGACGCGCCATGGAAAGAGTCCCACATGGAAATCGTTTTGAACCGGCCGGTGGCGGCGCGGGCCAGCTTCAAGGCCATGCCGATCGCGGTTGTGCCGCCCGGCGCAAAGAGAACCCGGTTCAGATTCCCGGGCGCCAACTCGGCGAGCTTGCGCGCCAGCCGGATGGCCGGAAGGTTGGTGTAACGGCGAGGGCAAAAAGACAACTCCTTCATCTGCGCGGTGATCGCCTCGATGACGCGCGGATGGCTGAAGCCGACCTGATGAACGTTGTTCCCGTGAAAATCCAGAAGGCGGCGACCCTGCCAATCCTCGAGGAAAGCCCCCTGACAGCCCTTGAGCACGTTGAGACAGGGGCTGGAGAGCGCTTGATGGAGGAAATACTTGGCGTCTTCGTCGAGCCAATGCCGGGTCTCCGGATCGAGGTGCTCTTTCGTCCAGGCGGCGCGGGTGGGTGAGAGATTGAGATCGCCTTCGGACTTGAGCGGGTCGAGATTCGATGGGCCGGATTGCATTTGGCGGCAATTCCAGCGCAACCCCGGCAAGCTGTCTATGCAATTGAGTTTGGGGAAGGCAATTCTCATTTTGACCCGGAGCGCGGCCGGGTCGTCCCGGCCAGCCGCACTCCACAAAACGAGGATTGCTGGGTTGGGGAGCACACGCGCTCCCCTTTCCACTGCCTGGATACGGCTCAGCCGTATCCAGGCAGTTGGGTTCGGGGTGGAACGGGCAACTTGCCCGTTCCTGTGGGCTACCAGCCCACAGGCTTTGCGACCAGAAGTCTCACTGAAGAGTGAATCCAATTGCCGTGCCAGACTCGGCGGCAAGTTGCCGCCGAGCACGGCCAAGTTGGCCGTGCCACCCATTTCAGCAGAATACTAACAGCTCAGCGGCTGCCGGCGCGCTGCAGCGGATCCCAGAATTGGGAGTTGATCAGCGCTTTGGCGCCGCCGGTGTAGGGATCGACCGGCGGATTGATTTGCGCGTCTTTGCGCACTTCGGAGTGGCCATCGTTAAAGACGGCAACTCCGGTGCCGAGGTGGCGGATGGGATCGATGCCCTCGAACGCTTTGCTCGCGCTGACCTTCTGATCCATGCAAGAGGTCGGCCACCACAGGCTGCTGCTCCACATCAGATCGGACTTGGGCATGGAATCGCCCACCACCAGGTTCTGCGCCGGGCTGAGGATGGCAGATCGTTTGAACCACGGTTTGGTCTGAAAATTGACGCCGGAGATGGTCAGGTTGTCGCCCGCATACGGATGGATGCCGAGAAAATAGCCATTGTAGGCGTAGCCCACCAAGTGGCAGTCGAATTTCCACTGCCAACGCACACCGTTATCGAAACGCTTGGTCTTGAGGCTCGGGCAATGGAACGAATTGCTGTTGTTGTTTCCATATCCGACGATGGTGGTGCCCCACCAGTTGGTGCGCGAAGGCGGCTCATCCGCATTGTTCAACCCCTGGTTGCGGTGGGCGGGAAAGACGTCGCTGTTCTCGTCCGTGTACAACTGCATGAAGAGCGAGATCTGCTTCAGATTATTGAGGCACGTGATCCGTTCTCCCTTCGATTTGGCCCGGGCCAAGGCGGGCAGGAGCATGCCGGCGAGAATGGCGATGATCGCGATGACGACGAGCAGTTCGATGAGGGTGAAGCCCGTTCGGTAAGCTCCGGACCGTAAGCTCGAACCGGTCTGGACAGGGTGCGCAGTATGCATAACGGTTTGGGGTTTCCGGTCAGCCGCATCGCGCCAGAAGAGCTCACCCCATCTGGAAAGGATGCGCTGCTGACACGGAGTTCTGAGATCAGGAGGGTAGCGATTCCCACCTGCGGCACAAGACCATTCGCGACAGACCATTCGGGCAGACCATTCGGGCAGCAGTTCTCATTTTGACAGTGTCCTGAGTCAAAATGAGAATGGCTGATTCGAGCCCCGCTACCACAACCCAAATGACCCATCCGCAGCCCAGATCTGGGACGTCCTGTAGGAACGCATTTGGCGGACATCCTTCCACGCAACCGAGCCATCCAAGCGGCCGACGTTGCCGCCTTTGGCGCCAATGTCCGTCGGCGTCTGCTGGTAAGCTTCCGGATGCTGTTCAAAGTAACTCTCATCCCGGATGATTGGTCCGCCCGCGGTGTGAGGAGCCAAGATGCGTTGGAAGCTATGGGAATAAACGTTGAGATCGGCCACGAGCACCAGCGTGGGATCGTCGCTCGTCGTCTGCGGTGAGATCCAGGAGTTGGTCGTGATGCCGTCCACCGGCGGCCATGGCGTATTGGCGTGCCCGCCCATATAATGATAGCCAATGGCAATCCCATAGTCCGGCTGCACTCGCCATCCCTCCTGTTTCTCGAACGACCTGGCGAGATTGGGACAATCGAGTGATTTGAGAAGAGCGGCGTACTGCAGGATGTTCGTCTTGGTTTGATTCGAGAGGATCGGCGTGTGGGTATCTTTTTTGTTCGCGTTATCGGTTTCGCCTCGAGGCAACTTCTGATCATTGTCAATCGCGTAGAGCTGGGTCGCGAGGACGAACTGGCGCAAATTGTTCAGGCAGGAAGCTCGTCGCGCCCGCTCTTTCGCGCGGCTCAACGCGGGCAAGAGGAGCGAACTAAGAATGGCAATGATCGCGATCACCACCAGCAATTCGATCAAGGTGAAGCCGCGCTCCCTCGACCGCATGGTGGTAAGGCCAGCCCTCCGGCGAACAGACGTCGCGTGAGCCGGACCCACCTTCTGGGAGAGCTTCCTGTTCCATTCGGACCCGCCCACGGAATATAAACCCGTCCGCGGGTGGGGCGAGACTCCGTCGAGCCCTGGAATCCTTCTTGGCAGGAAAGTCAGGGCTCGACCGAGTCTCGCCCCACCCAGGTTCAGGAAATGGGTCTTAGGATTCCGTTGAACGTGAAACCCACCATCGACCTGACACGTCGGGTGGGCAGCCCGCCGCTCGGGATGGCCGCAGATTGCCGCCACCCGCAGGCTGGCAGCCCGTTTCACCCACTCCGCAAAACTGTTTGGTGCCGTGTTCATGCGATTCCTCGGTGGCCACTGACCCTGGTTACGGACGTTCAAGCGTGAGGAAGAAACGCGCCGAGCCCTCAAGGCCCGGCAGATCAACCACCCGGAACTGCCCGTTCGCCCACACGGGTGTGATGGAAAGCTTGGTCCACTCCGCCGGAACCACACCCAGGTCGGAGCCGGTGAGAACGTCAATCTTGGCCGCGCGGCTCGGGTCCAAGCTCGAGCCATCTTCACTGCCAATGAATAGCTGGAACCGGCCGTTGGTGAACGAGGGCAGGAGCTTGAGCTTGGGGGGCGGCGCGGTCGAGACGTCGAAACACGCGGCTTCGGTCGTGCTGCGGACATAGATGCGGCCATCGCTGATCGCCGGCACATTCCAGCACTTGCCCCTCACCGCCTGGAAACGAGCCGCTTCCCGATACCCGGTGGGATCGGGTTCCACCAGCAGCAGGGTCCCGTCCTCGGTCAAGACCAGGACGCGATCCGAGACCAGCAGCACGCTGCCGTATCCCACCCCGCTCTGACGCCATTTCTCGGTGCCGGTGGCGAGTTCGACGCACCGGAGCGAAAGGAGTGATTGTCCGTAAATGCCGTAAAGATACCCTTGATGAGACACCGGCGTCGCCCAGTGATTCATGTTCCCTCCGGGAGCCCGCCACGCTTGACTCGCCGACATCGTCACCCCAGCGCGTGTCAGCCGCGCCGCGCCCGAACCCACCCCGTAGGCCGCCGAAGCATAGACGATGTCACCACCGACCACGGGGGAAGCCGCGCTCGACGTGCTATAAGGCAGGGAAAATCGCCAGAGCACCGCGCCGGTTTCCGGAATCACCGAGACCAACCCCGATTGCGCGAGGAACACGATCTGGGGCACGCCGGCAATGGTGGCGGCGATCGGACTGGCCTGGGTCATGGCATCGTTCTGCCCTCGCCACGCGATCCCACCGTCCACTTTCCGCAAGGCCAACAAACGTTGATTTCGCACGTTGGAGTTCATGACCACCAAATCTCCGACGATCAATGGCGACGCCGCATTTTGCCAGGGAATCACCGTCGCCCCGTATTCCGCCACCAAATCCTTGCTCCAGATCACGCTCCCCTGGCTGGCATCCAGGCAGGCGATGCGCAAGTAAGACGTGAGCACATAAACCCGCGCCCCGTCGATCGAGGGCGTGGACCTCGGTCCGTCGTCGAATCCCACGCCGCCATCCGGATAAGACGCCAGCCCGAGCGGCGTCGCCCAAAGCTCACGGCCGGTCTCCGCATCCAAAGCCACGCAGACTTCCTGGTCCTCGCTCCCCATCCGGCGCCGCACTTGCGTGAAGGCCTTTCCGCCGCTGACCGAGAAAGAACTGAGTGCCGGATCCAACGCCACCTTCCAAAGCTGCCGCGGTCGCTCCTGGGACCAATTCAGGCGAATCGTCTCGGACGAAACACCGTTGTGATTCGGCCCGCGGTACTGTGGCCAATCACCAGCGGCCAGCCGGAAGTCGAACAAAGTAACGGCGAGCATCAGGGCCAAGGCAGAGACGAGCCGCCGGCTCGTCCGCGCCGCCTTCAACGGCGCCACGAGTTGTTCCCGCAACGACGGTTGGCGGTGGCCCAGGCCGCCCGCGACTTCCGGGGCGGGGTCGCGCGAGCCGCGCGCCCCTGCCTTGCGACGGTTCACGGCGAGCCTCCTTTCGCTTGACGCATGCATTGTGTCCATGAACCGGATGGAGTGGACTGTGTCGCGCCAGCGTCTTGGAGTGCGCCGGCCCTCCGGCGCTTTGGCCAGGTGCGGGGAAAGCGCCAGAGGGCTGCCGCACTCCAAAACCTGGCGGAGTCTTCCTGCTCCCCTCTCGAATAGCGGCCGGCCCGGTTAAGGAACGGTTCATGGAGAGGGGACACCTCCAAAAATTGGACGTGAGTTGAGGCCATGAACCAAAATGCGTAAACCATTGGAAATCAACGAACCCATTTTACGGTTCATGGGTAGGGAACACCTCCAAAAACTGGACGTGAATCGTGGCCATGAACCCGAAGGTGCGATGGGGAGCGCGGGCGTCTCGCCTGCTGGGTTCG
>CAYHFE010000015.1:0-33493 GCA_964355375.1 uncultured Verrucomicrobiota bacterium | reverse complement strand
CCGGCGCACTCCAAGACGCTGGCGCGACGCATCGGGCACCGTTTGGTTCATGGCCCCGATTCACGTCCAATTTTTGGAGGTGTCCGCTACCCATGAACCTGCGGTGGGGTGAGACTCTGTCGAACCCTGATTTCATTGCCGACCAAGATTCCAGGGCTCGACGGAGTCTCGCCTCGCCGTTGGATGGGTTCATGGACCCAGCATGCGCCAAGCGCAAGGCGGCTCACCTGACCAGGTCAAGATCCGCCGCCTCGGAGATCAAGGCAGATCACGGTGCCTTGGGCGTTGCGGCAATAGAGGCGGCCGTTCGCGAGCACAGGCACGGTCCAGCACTTGCCGCCGAGCACCTGGGCTTGGGCCAGGGGTTTGAACCCGTTTGGATTCGCTGCGGCGACGACCAACTCGCCCCGATCGCTCAAGATGATAAGTTTGCCGTCGGCAGCCATGACGGAGCCGAGGCCGAAGCCGGCCTGTTTCCATTTCACCTGTCCCGTCGCCAGTTCGAGGCAACGAAAATCGCGGTCGGGCTGGTCGGTGTTGCCATCGATGCCATAGAGGAACCCACTCAGCAGGACACAACTATTGAAATGGTTGGCCATGCTCTTGTTCTCCCAAATCACTTGGGGCGGTCCGGAGGTCAGCCGAAGGAGCGCGCAGCCCCGATCGAAGCTGGAGATGAACAACGTATCGCCCGCTGGAATGGGGTCGGCAGCATTGATGTCCCACTTCGTCACCCAAGGGAATTGCCATAATTCCCGTCCGTCCTGGATGCGCACGCCGACGAGGGCTTTGCCGGAGAAGAGCGCGACGGCGCGGTCTGAGCCCGCGGCGAACGGGACGGGCGTGGCATAGCCGGTGGCATTGGTGGTGGAGCTCCAGACGACTTTGCCGGTGGCCTTCTCCACGGCCGTGCCCGAACCGCCGACGTTGAGGAGCAGGAGCGGGCCATCGACCAGCGGCGATCCGGCAAAGCCCCAGCGGGGTTTGGTGGCGTTGAGTTCCTCGACGAGGTTTTTCCGCCAGACCACCTGGCCGTCCGCCGCGGCAAGACAAAACAGATGGCCTCGTTTGCTGAGAATGAAAACGCGGTCGCCATCGACCGTCGGGGTTGAACCCGGGCCGCCCTCATAATAGACCGCGTCGAGCGGGCAGGGATAGGAGTACTTCCAATGCACCTGGCCCGTCGCGGCGTCGAAACAAAAGAGGGTGTCGGTTTCATCGGCATTGCCGAGCGTCCAAACCCGTCCGTTGGCCACAGCCAGCGAGGAGAATCCGATGCCAACCGAGGCTTTCCACAAGGTTTTGGGGCCTTCTTTCGGCCAGGCGGTGGTCCAGCCTTTTTCCGGGGAGATGCCGTTGAGGTCCGGTCCGCGCCACCGCGGCCAATCATCGGCTCGGACGACCGATTCCAGATTCGCCGAGGCCAAGCAGGCCAGGCCGGCCAAGATCCGTTGAAGCGAAGGTCTCATGCGGGCACAGGTATAACAGGGGAGCCTCAGTGTCAACGGAAGAGAGCCAGCACCCGCCCCGACCGGAACTCTCCGCGCCGCGTTCAGTGGCGCCAACAGGGACACGCGAGCCGCGCGTCCCTACCTTTCGACGGTTCATGGAGAATCGCCTTTCGCTTGGGACATGCCTTGGGACCAGGCACCCAGCCAACGGCGAGGCGAGACTCCGTCGAGCCTTGGAATCTTGGTCGGCAAGACAGTCAGGGTTCGACAGAGTCTCACCCCACCTTCCGAGATGGCTGCTTGGAGAGCGGTCTTCTTGTATTCGTGGACGTCTCCGACTACAACCGATCCATGAATTCATCCGACGCTCCCCAGATTTTGACGACAGTGGTCGGCAGTTATCCGGTTCCCGATTGGCTGGTCGCGCTGCCCAGTGAACAGGCCTTGATCGATGCGACCAGCGTGGTCTTCAAGATCCAGGAATTGGCTGGAATCGACGTCATGGCCGACGGGGAACTCTATCGGTTTGACGTCAATCACCCGGAGACCAACGGGATGATCGATTATTTTGTGCGACCGTTGGGCGGCGTGCGGTGGAAGATCGGCCGCGCGGATTTTGAGGCGTTTTCCCGAGTTCGCGGCATGCAATTCCGCCAAAAGCCGGCCGCGGTCGTGGAAGGGCCGCTCACCGCGGGCGTCCTGGATCTGGTCGGCGATTACCAGCGGGCGCGGTCCTTGACCCGAGGCCGCATGAAATTCACGCTGACCGGGCCGCACATGTTGAGTCGGACGCTTCTGGATCGGCACTATCAGAACCCGGGCGATCTGGCCATGGGCTTGGCCAATGCCCTCGCCCCCCAGGTGGCGCAGATCGATGCGGACGTCATTCAGATCGACGAGGCGAACATCACGGGTTCACCGGAGGACGCGGTCTGGGCTGGGCCCGCCCTGAATCGGGTGCTCGACGCCGTCCGCGGTGAGAAGGCCCTCCATCTTTGCTTCGGCAATTACGGCGGACAAACCATTCAAAAAGGGCGCTGGCAGGAGCTGATTGAATTCATCAATCAACTCCATCTCGACCATGTGGTGCTCGAGATGGCGCGGCGCGACGCGGAGGAACTGGCGGCGCTGCGGGAAATCAACCCGGCGATCGGGATTGGCCTGGGGGTCATCGACATCAAATCGACCGTCGTGGAAACGGCCGATGAGATTGCCCGGCGCATCGAGAACGCGGAGAAGATCCTGGGACCGGGGCGGGTTCGTTATGTGCATCCCGACTGCGGGTTCTGGATGTTGAAGCGCAGCGTGGCGGACCGGAAGATGCGCGCCTTGGTCGGCGGGCGGAATCGTTATTTGGGAAGGATCGAGGCTCGAGACGCCTGACCCCGGGCCAGCCAATGATCTCGCTCGCTCCGTTGGACCGCCGCTTGTTTCCCTGAACCTGGGTGGGGCGAGACTCCGTCGAGCTGTGACATTTCTGTCGGCAATGATTCCAGGGCTCGACGGAGTCTCGCCCCACCGGGAACGGGTTCCTGGTTCCAACTCCTGCGCGGAGCGGATCGAGACTCTCACGAACGTGGGTGTCTTGCCGCCGTTCTTCACAGAGTCGATTCCATCAAGCGCTGGCTTCGGGTTTGAATCTGCTGTTGGCGAAAGGCGCGGACCCCGGCGAGGCGGGTTTTCTCCTCGAACAAGGCGGGCATCACCAGGAGCGGATAGGGCGTGGTCCAGGCCATGGCGGCAGCTTCGTTGGCCACCCGATTCAGATGACGGCGCACCGACGAGCCGCGCGTGCCGCCCAAGCAGCGCCGCACCAATTGGTCCTGCAGCTTGGCGAAAAGCCTCGACACTTGCCGGGATTCGGCCGGCGCTGTGGGTGTGGCTTCGAAGTGGACGTCCGAGGCGAACTGGACGGCGATTCGTTGACGGGGATCTTTTTTCATAAGGTCGCTTTTCGGTTTCAAACACGCGAGAAGAGGAGATAAAACAAAAAACCCACGATTGACTGGCAATCGTGGGTTTTGCGAAATTCTTTGGTCTTGGTTCTAAGACGGTCCCTCCACGTTGCCAGGATTTCCCGGGACTTGGTGCCACGCGGCCGTTGCGCCGCGAGAGCACGTCAGGCTCAGGATCATTTTAGCAGTAAACGTCGATTTCATCGGTTTGACACGTCCCATAGAACTACATGAAAGATGTTTTGTCAAAAAATGATTCTGGCGGCAGGGTCGGATTCCGAAATGTTCACGCCGCCGCAGGGCGGCCGAGGAGTCGCGGGGCCACGCCGCATTCAATCCGAAATCTCCTGCGGCGGTGGCACCGGTAATGCTAAATTTATTCGCATGACACCCATATCGGAACTTGTCGGCATTGGAGTCGATGTTATCCTTTTGAAGTAATGTCTGTGTCCACTCCAGAGCGCAAATCGTTGAAGATGGTGAGCTGCGGAGGCTGTGGCGCGAAGGTTTTCATCGCGGGCGATCTGACCCCGCTTTCCACGGTCCCCTGCACGAAGTGTGGTCACACCCTGATGATGCCGTTGCGGCTGCGACAGTTTGAACTGCTTTCCCCGATCGCTTCCGGAGGGATGGGGACGGTCTATCGGGCCTTCGACACCACCCTGGAGCGTCAGGTGGCGGTCAAGCTGATGAAGAAAGAGCTGGCCGACGACCCGCGAGCCTTGGAGAGCTTCTACCGTGAGGCGCGGTCCTGCGCCGCGTTGAACCACACCAATATCATTCATCTTTACACCTTTGATGAATGCGACGGGCAGCTCTATCTGGTGATGGAGTTGGCCGATTGCGGGAGTCTGGACAGCCGGATTGACCAAGAACAACGGCTGCCCGAGCTGGATGTGCTCGACGTCGGCATCAAGGTCGCTTCGGCGCTCGACACCGCCCTCAAGCACAATCTGCTGCACCGCGACATCAAGCCCGGGAACATTCTTTTCAACGCCGATGGCGAACCCAAACTGGTGGATTTTGGATTGGCCCGAAATGTCGAGGCGGAAGCGGAAGAGGAAGCAGTCTGGGGAACGCCTTACTACATCGCGCCGGAGAAGATCAAACGCGAACGCGAGGATTTCCTGTCCGATCTCTACAGCCTGGCCGGGACCTGCTACCACGCCTTGACCGGCCATGTGCCCTTTGAAGCACCGAGCATCGACGAGGTGATCGCGGCCCACATTCATACGCCCCTCACGCCGCCCCACCTCGTCGTCCTCGAGATCACCCAGCCGACCAGTGAGGCTCTCGTCCGCGCCATGGCCAAGAAGCCCGCCGACCGTTTCCAGAGTTATGACGAGTTCATCATGGCGCTGACGGCCGCCCGCAGCCAGTATCTCATTCATCATTTTCGAAATCAGGCGCGCGCGGAAAGTGCGGTTGCCCGTCCAGGTGCGACCAAGAGCTGGTGGCGACGATAAAAGAGGCGAGCCCTCGCGGACTCGCCTCTCTTTTTGGCCGGGGAATGGAATCGTGGTTAGAACGGTTTAGTTGGTTTCTGTGGCCTTTGCCTTGCGGCCGGTGTTCGGGCGGGCCGCTTCCTTCGGTTTGGGACCGAGTCGCAGCGAGACGGCTTCTTCTCGCCCGTCGGACGTCCGGATGGTCTGTCCGGCTACTTCTTCCCCGACCGCGGCGTCCTCGAGCGAGGCCGGCTGTCCGGCCTTCGCGATCCGGGTTTGGGCAGTCAGATGAATGATCCGCTTTCTCTCTTTGCCTTCCAGCGTCACGGTCTGGGCGGCTTTATCCACGGCGTGGATCTTGCCCTGAAACGGGGCGCGATCGGAGCGTTTGGATTTCTGGGTGGCTTCGATTGCATCGCCCTTTTCCGCGGCTCGCGCGCTGGCAGTTCCCAGGCTGACCAGGGCGATGAAAAGAGTGATGACGGCTGAACGAATGATACGATTGTGCATGATAACCTCCTGTAAGTTGTGATTCCCCGACGCGCTCTTTTTCTAGCAGACTGATTTCGTCATGCAAGAGCAAACTTCCGGATTTCTTTGAAGAGCGGACTGGTGCTGACAGCCATTCTCATTTTGGCACGCAGGTAGTCCCGGCTGGTGCCGGTCGCCACGTGAAAACCGGCTCGAGCCGGGACTGCCGGCGTCGCACGGAAAGTGTCCCGGGCCAAAAGGAGAATGACGGCCTGGGAGCGGCTCCCTTCACGGCCCGGGTGACTTGCTCGGGATCACGGTCCCATCCGCCGAGAAGATCAGCGCCTCGGTCTTGCCCTGCCGCCGCAGGATCACCTCATAGGTCGCGCCTTTTTCCCGGGGCGACTTTTCGATTCGGACGATGAACCGGCCTTCGGCTTTGGCTTTGATACTCTTTTGCAGCGTTTCCGGAAGTGCGATGAGGGGCAGTTCTTCGCTCGCGATGCGACCCTCCGCGTCCACCGTGCAGACATGCCGCGCTTCCTGACGCACGAACCACGCTTCGTAGAGAAATGAATCGCCGTTCGGGATTTTGAACAGATGTCGGATTCGCGCCCCGCCGGACTGGCGGGTCAGGGTCGTGCGCGCCGGACCGGGCACGGCACTCATCAGGAGCGGTTCGGCGGCGACCGAGCCGTCGGGATTGAGAATCCAGACCCGTTCGCGGCCCAGCACCAGGTCCGTCACCTCGAACGTCACTTCGTCGCCGTCCATGGAGCGCGCGACCTCGGCGGGAATCCGGCCTTGGAGCTTCTCGCGGACGGCGGTTTGAACGGGCGCGGGCGTCTCGGTCAACTCCACCTGCCGCGACGTCACCCAACCGTCGGGCGCCGCGATCAGCCACGATGGTTGTCGCCCTTGGAGCCGCTCGATGTAATAAGCCGGATCGCCATCGTGGTTGAGCCAATACAGTTCCTGGACTTGGCCCGCGGCGGTTTCGCGTTGGACGGTCTTCAGGACGGCGGGCGGAAGTTCGTCCAAGAGTATCTGCCGCGCGACCAGGCTGCCATCGGCGGCCACCGTAAATGAGCGCTCCACGCCGCGCAGACGCATCTCCACTTCATAAACCGCCGCGCCGTTGTCGTTGGTCAGCACCAGGTCCGTCAACCGGCCACTGCCCAAGACCGACGTGACGGTCTGGCGCACGGAGGCCGGCAGATTGGAGAGCCGGCTGTCTTCGAAAAGGCCGGCGCGGGCCGCCCCAGGGCTGCAAAAGAATGCGGCGACCACCCAACATTGAATCCAGCTTGAAGTTTTCATAGCGAAAGACCCCGGGAGCAACTGCGGGTTCAGCAGGGCGCGGGCGGACGCGCGGGAATGCCTTCCCACAAGGTTTCCGCCGGCAAGGTTTCCCCTTTCATGAGGAGCGACAAGTCATTCAATTGGGCGCCCGGTTCCATCCGCGTGTCGTAAAGCACGAGCGAGGCGCTGCCCACGGTGC
This sequence comes from uncultured Verrucomicrobiota bacterium, assembly GCA_964355375.1. Taxonomy (GTDB): domain Bacteria; phylum Verrucomicrobiota; class Verrucomicrobiia; order Limisphaerales; family SIBE01; genus CAYHFE01. The sequence continues at coordinate 26,670 of CAYHFE010000015.1, read as the reverse complement.
AACGCGCGCCGATCTCGACGTGCGACATTTTCATGACCCGATCTTCGAAGAGGTGCGTTTGCAGAGTAGCGTCGGCGTTGATCTCGGCTTCGTCACCGATGGACACCAAGTCAAACTCGGTGAGGTCGCTGGTGTCGAGATAAACGCGGCGTCCGATGCGCGCGCCCAGCAACCGGAAGAACCAGGAGAGGAACGGAGTGCCGGGCAGCATTTCCACGATGAAATCGCTGACGAGGTGTTCGTGCAAGGCGTTGATCAATTCGTTGCGCCACACGAAAGTGCTCCAGAGAGGCCGTTCCCCAGGTTGATAGCGCCCCACCAGCAGCCACTTGGCGGCGGCGAGGAAGCCGATGGCCAACAGACCGGCCCCGGCGTAGAGCAGCGGGAAAAGCAGGAGCACCTCCACGAGGGAGCGTTGCGGCTCCAACCAGACCACCATCGAGAAGAGCAGGCTGGAAAGCATGACAAATCCGGTCACCGGGAAGATCACGCGCAAGAATTCAATGGCCGCCCGCTGGGCCTGCAGTTTGGGTGTCGGACGGAAGGTGCTTTCCACGGAGAATGCCGTGCTCGGCTGTCGCTGCGGCAGGAACATCGCGGGCGATCCCAGCCAGGTCGCGCCGTCGCGGGCCGCGTCGGCCGGATTCGCCGGGGGAGTGGAGAGGCAACCGATCAGGGCGTGGTTGCCCACGACCACGCCCGGGGGCAGCAGCGCGCTGTTGCCGATGAAGGTCCGGGTCCCGATCCGATTCACGCCGATGAGAATGTGTCCTTTTTCCAAGCGGGCCGCGCCCAGCGAAACGCTGTCGGCGATGAAGCTCTCATCGCCCACCTCGAGCAGATCGGGTGAGATGAACGAGGCGGTGGAAATCTCCGTGCGCTCGCCCAAACGCGCGCCCAGCAGCCGATACCAAGGGGCGAGATAGATCGAAGCGTAGAGCGGCCCCAAAACATCGAGGCTCAGTTCGAGCAACTGATCGACGAACCATTTTCGGACGTAGAACCAGCTCTGTGTCGAATAGCGGCCAGGCTGGACGCGGCCCAGGAGCAGCCATTTCAGAGCCGCGATCTCCAGGCACAAGAACACCACGAACGACAGCGCGATGAGCGGCGACATCAGCAGATACCAATAGTAATCGTCCGCGTAATTCAGGGTGTTCATCACCACCACGCCCGGCAGGATCGCGGCCAGCACACAGGCCGGAAACAAGATGACCCCGAGCAAATGGAGCAGCCCGAAGAGGAAGCGCCGCGCCGCGCCAGGTCGGGGCGGAAGGACGGGTTCGACGCCGGGCGGCGCCGCGACGCGGCGGGACGGGGAACCCAACCACCGTTCCCCCGCGGGAATGGTTTTTCCGGCGGGTAAAAACGAAAGTTCCTCCAGGATGGAACCGTCCTCCAAGGCCGCATTCTCCCGGATGACCGCCCGCGACCCGACCAGGCAGCCTCGTCCGATCCGCACCCGCCCGATGATCAACCGACCGTTCTCCACATGGAATCCGGCCAACGAGGCGTCGGTGCCCACGCAAGTTTCGTCGCCCACGTCCACGAGATCAGGGCAAACGAAGCAGGGCGAAGCCAAATGAACGTCGCGCCCCAGGCGCGCGCCCAGGAGCCGGTAGTAGAGATTCAACCAGGGCGTGCCAGCCAGGTAGGTGACCGGGACAGCCGACTGGATCGTTTTCACCAGCCAGAAGCGGAAGTAGTAGAAGCCCCAGAGCGGATAGTCGCCCGCCCGGTAGCGCCCGATCACCAGCCACTTGATGACGATGGACGCGAGGAGCATCAGCGGGAAGAGCGCGACGAGCACCCCAAAGGCGCCCAGGATGGCCTCCCAGCGTTCGTAGCCCTGCTCATAGGTCCACGCATAGGTGAAATACGGCGCCAGCCATTGCATGGAAAAGAGCCCAAGGAGGAAATACAAACTCACGAATTGCCCGCTGCCACAGAGAAAATGGCGCAGCCACGGAATTCGCGGCGTCGAGCCGGAAGCGGGCGGCGGGGTCGGGTCGGGCGCCTCCGCGCGGGCGCAACCGTCCGCCCCGAGCTTCGCCGCCAAGGCTTCCACCGTAGGGTTTTCGTAGAGGTCGAGGATCGAGACCCGGCGCAGTTCGTCGTCCTGACGCAGCGCGCTCACCACCCGGGCCGCCAGCAGTGAATGACCACCCAAATCGTGAAAGAAATCCGCCTTCACGGACACTCTCTGCGGCGCGAAGAATCGCTCCCACACGGTCGCCAGCTTCTGTTCCAACGGCGTGCGCGGAGCCACGGCGTCCGAATCCTCCTCCGCCGGCCGCGGGCGCGGGCGCGGAGCGGGCAAGGCGCGGCGGTCCACTTTTCCGCTCGGCAACATGGGCAAACGATCCACCACTTCAATGAATGCGGGAACCATGTAGCCTGGAAGGCGCGCACCCAAAGCTCGCTTCAGTTCCGCCTCGACCGGGAGCCGGTCCGGGGCCGGCACAATGTAACCGCCCAATTGTGGGACGCCGGGAAGGTCCTCGCGGACCGCCACCGCCGCCGCGCCCACGCCGGGGCAGGACAGGAGAGCCGACTCGATTTCGGAGAGCTCGATGCGGTAGCCGCGCAATTTCACCTGGGAATCGAGCCGGCCGAGGAATTCCAATTCGCCCGCCGCAGTGAATCGCGCCAGATCACCCGTGCGGTAGAGCCGTGGCGGTTCCGGGTCGGCACGCGCCCCGGGATGGAGAATGAATCGCTCGCGCGTCAGGTCTTCGCGCCCGACGTAACCGCGCGCCAGGCCAATGCCGCCGATGCACAATTCCCCCGGCTGGCCCGCGGGCACGGGGCGCAGGCTCTCGTCGAGCAGGCAAACGTGATAGTTCGGCACGGGGCGTCCGATGGTCACCGGTTGACCCGGTTGGAGCTCAACCCAGGTCGCGATCACGGTCGCTTCGGTCGGTCCGTAGGTGTTAATCAAACGCCGGCCGGGTCGGGCCCAGCGCCGCACCAGGTCGGGTGGACAGACCTCGCCGCCCAAGATGAGCAGGCGCACCGACGCCACGTCGTCCGTCATCATGGCCAATTGGGTCGGCACGGTGGAGAAAACCGTGATGCCGGCGTCCGTGAGCTGCTGCGACAAGCCGGGCCCGGAGAACACCATCTCCCGCGTTCCGACCACCAGGGTCGCCCTGGCGAAAAAGGCCAGCCACACCTCTTCCACCGACGCGTCGAAGGCGATGGAGAATCCTTGATAGACGCGATCCTCGGGTCGGACCTGGAAGATCGCGCCCTCGGCCCGGACGAGGTGACAGACGCTGCGGTGCTCGATCTGCACGCCTTTGGGCCGGCCCGTCGAGCCCGAGGTGTAAATTACGTAGCCCACATCCTCGGGGGTTGTGCCGGTTTCCTGACGGGTGATCCGAGCGTCGGATTCGGCGACGATTTCCTGGGCTTGCGCATCCAGCCAGACGGCGCGGGCGGCGATGGAACCGAGCTTGGGCGCCAGTGCCGTCACCGAGACGACAGCGGTCACGCCGCAGTCTTCCAGGATGAATTGAATGCGCTCGGGCGGATAATCGGCGTCCAGCGGGACATAGGCGGCGCCGGCTTTGAGGGCGGCGAGCAGCCCCACCAGCACGTCCAGCGAACGTGGAAGCAGCAGACCGACCGTCATGCCCCGGCCTACGCCGCGCTTTCTCAGGTAGCGGGCCAATTGGTTGGCCCGAGCCTCCAATTCGCCGTAGGTCATCCGCTCCTCGCGGCAGGCCAGCGCAATCTGACCGGGCTGAAGATCGGCCGACCGCTCGAACAGCTCATGGAGCAATTCGGCCCGGCATAGCTCCGGCGCGGGCTGGAAAACACCCGCGGAACTTCCCGGATCAGCGTGCGCGCTCGAACTCATGGCGTGATCCGAATTCGTTTTCACGGGGAAGTGATGGGCAATTCCTGGTCATTTGCTTCAGAAGGAGAGAGTGCTGCGCAGCCCAATGACCAGGGCATTGGCCAGAGCCCGGCTGCCGCCCGGGTGCAGGATGAATTGCAGATCGGGTTGAACGTACCACCACGGTTTGATTTCGATCCGGTGGGTTAACTCCAGCACCGCCTCGTAGTCGGGCAGCGGCGCGGGCGGAATGGCGAAGAGGTTGTCGTCGCGCGTCCAGGCCCGCAGGCGGCGGCTGATCTGGTTGTAGGACGCGGCTAGGCCGGTCACGTCGTGCGGACGTCCCGGCCAGAGCCCCACATAGTGCAGCCCGCCGTCGCACGAGAATGCGACGGGGTTGCGGTCGCTCGGGACACCTCCCACTCGCGCGAAGAGGGAAAGCCCCATCTCTTCCAGGGCCATGGCCGGACACCAGATGTTCTGCTCGGCCACGGCGTAAAGACCCCAGTTGTGCCGCAAGCTGCGGGGATTCTGGCTGGAAAAAGGGTCGGCCAGCGACAGGCCGAGGTCGTCGTAATATTGGTCCTCAAACTTTCCTGTGTGCAGCCAGCCACCCAGTTTATAGACGCCAGGATGGCGGGAATGGTGGTCTTCAGTCGCGGTCGAGTACCCGGCCTCCCACAGGGCCAGCGCGCCGCCCTGGAAATGAAAATAGAGGCCGTGCTTCTGGATTGGCTCACCTTCGTCGTCCAGAGGTTCCGGGCGGCCGGTGAAGATCGCCGATTGCAGCCAGAAACGGGCCCCGTCGATCCGCAAGCGCACGCCGGGCGCGGCCACCGGATAGGCGGGCGCGTCCACGCCCAATCCAAAGGCGGCCGGCCAGCCAAACGAGGCGTTCATGAAGAGCATGCCCACGTCCGTCCCCATGAATTCGCGGTCCGCCGCCAATTGTCCCGCGCGCATTGAAAGGATTTCGTCGAAGAAGCTTTGGTCAAGCCATGCTTCATAGAGGCGGAGGGACGATTCCGCTTCGAGGCTGCTGCCGCCATAAAGATCGCCGAGGTAACGGTCCGAAAGGCTCGGGCCATGCGAGACGAGACTGGACGCGTAAAAGGTGGCGCCTGGCCAGCCGGACAATTTCTCGGTTTCAAGATTCACGCCGGCTTCCAGAACTCCGGAGAAAACCGGCCCGCGCTTCAGTCCCCCGCGGACATTGCCCAAAAGTTCCGCACTGTAAACCGCGACGTAATCGATGCCCCGGTCGGTGAGGGGCCGGAGCCACCGCGGGGAGAGCAGGTGGTCCATTTCCCATTCCTGTTGAGTGTTGAAAAAGCCAAAGGCGCGGGTTCCCTCATCGGTGATAGCCGTCTCCCGGATCGCAGACGTGCGCTTGGGATCGATCACCAGTGACGTGACATCGAACGGCGCGGCTGGGGTTTCTGCCGCGAAGCTCAGAAGGGCCGTGACGAACAGGCCGAGGACGCCGGTCCGCGCGGGCCGGCCGGGAACGCGAGCGAGTGACCATTCCGTCGGGCCGAGGCGCAATTCAAACGGGGGCGCGGTGAATGGGGAATGGGACATCGGAATCACGGTCTCTCGTGGGGATCTAAGGTCCGACCGCGGTGGCTTCGCGGAGGCGATAGAAGCGGGTGGGCAGTTGAAGGGCATCGCTGAAATTAAAGGCGCCCAGATTGGTGGTCACGGGCGCCCAGGAAGCGGGGGCCAGGCTGGTCGCGGATTCCAGGATATTCGTGCGTCCCGGTTCGCCCACGACCTTGAGTTGGAACTGGCCGTCATTCAGTCCGACGATCTGGACCCGCTTGGGAAAGGGTATGCCGGGCACGGTGAACTCGAATTGGGTTTGCGTGTCGTATCCCGTCAGGCCCAAGGCGCCGGGATAGCTGGAAATGTCGAGAGCCAAGGCCGCGTGCAGGATCGTGACTCGATAGGAATACCCGGCGCGCAAGGTCTTGGCGGGAATGACGACGGAGGTATGGGTGCCGTTCAAGGCGCCCGCGTTGCCCACCCAGGGCGAGCTGAAGACGGTTTCCCCCGAGCTGGCCTCATCCACCGTGACCCAAACGAAATGGTCGGTATCGCTATTCAAAGGCTGCCAGGCGAGCGGGAAATCCGCTCCGCAGTTGATCGTTTGGGCGGCGTCGAAATTGGCCATTCGCGGAACGGCCGCCGGATAACGGTCCGCCGGCAAAAGCGTGGTCACCACGATCACGCCATCATGAACCGTCGAATGGCTGAAGAGATAATTTCCGGAGACGAACTGCGCCTCGAGCTGAGCTTTCTCGGAAAACAGTTCTTCCACGTCGAATCGGTTGCCCGCGTTCAACTCATAGGTCCGGCCGGCCGACGGCAGTTGCAGCGTAGCTCTGCTCAGGTTGGTGGTTCCGGGCTCCACGTCCACGAACGCGCTGAAGGCGTAGCCCTGCAAGGCGGGCGGGCCGGAGTTGGTTTGAAGATAAACCTGGCTCTTCAGGATCCCGTAGCCGAAGACATCCATGGACCGGAGAGGGCAGATGGTTTGTTTGTAGTAGCCGGCGATGCCGGGGACGCCGGGGACGCCGGTGGTGTTGAGAGTCGGTTTCTCAGAGGTCAGGTAGAGGAGATAATTCGACCCGCTGCGCAACGATCCCGCCGGAATCACCACCGAAGTGTTCGTGCCGTTCAAGGCCCCCAGCTCCCCTTCCTGGGGAGTTTCCCACACCGTCAAATTCGTCGATGCCTGGACAATTTCCACGTGGACAAAGTCGTCGCTGCCTCCGCCCAAGGGTGCCCAGGTCAAGGTGAAATCGGCTCCGGCGTTGAAGGTTTGGAGGGCGGCGTAGTTGCGGAGGAGCGGCGTCGCGGTTGGGTAAGCATCGCCCGTCACAGAAACGGAAGGGGTCTTGGAGCCCTCACGTCCGGCCTTGAACGCCAGGAAATAGGTGCCATTGGGAAATGCGGCATTCAGCTCGGCGGCGGTGGGATAAGGTCCCTCTTCGACATAGAAATCCGGGGGCGGCAGCGGTTGAAAAAGCGTGCGCGGGCCGGGCGGCCTGAACCGAGCCTCGCCCAGGCCCAGCCCGAAGAGGGAGGAGAAGTTGACGAAGGCATCCAAGACAAACCCGACCGGAACCAGGTTGGTCGGGCCGGTCTGGTGAAAGAGCTGGCCTTTCAAAATTCCATAGTTGCGCACATCCACCGCCTGAAGAGTGAACTGGGTGCTTTTGAATGAAGCGCCCATTCCCACAACCCCCGGGTAACTGGCGGTATTGGCCTCCCCCTTGGCGAAGATCAACTCGGCGCTGTAGCTGCGTCCGGGCACCAGAGTTTCGCCCGGAATCACGACGCTGGAGTTCGTGCCCCGGAGCAAGCCCGCTTGCCCCGAAATCACCGGGTCCGCCGTCTCAAAGACGACGTGGTTCGTGAAATCGCGCACGATCAACTTGATCCAATCCGCCGAGGTGTCCGGCGTCAGCGAGTCCCATTGCAGGAGAAAATCCGCCTCGGCATGGATCGTCTGCGCCGCCGCCCAGTTGCTGACGTGCGGGGAGGGCACTCCGCTGGGCCGCACCCCCAGCGGCGCGGCTTTCGTCCCGCCGCTGATGGTTTGCATGTTCAGCGTGTAGGTTCCGTCCGGATAAGCGGCGTCGAGCAGGGCTTGGGACTCGTACTCCGCGACGAGCGAAAAGCCGCTGCGGTTCGTTTCCAGGGCAACGGTCAGTCCTCCCGGCACCTGCACCACGGCCTGGGTCAGGCCGATACTCGAGCCTCTCTCAACCACGGCCCGGAGGGCAAAGGGACCCTTGCCTTGGAGCGCGGGAAGCGCGGCGTCCGCCTGGACCGAAACGGTGCCCTTCATCACGGTGTAGAATTGGACATCCCCGGCGGGCGCGGTCAACGGCCACAAAAACGCCATTCCCCCGACCAGGGTGCGGAACAGAAGCTTCGCTTGAATCAATCTCATCGCTTCGTTTTGCTCAAAATATCTGACTTGTGGTTGCCGCTGCACCACGATCACCGTCCGCAGGCGACTGCTTCATGGCGCCAAGTTTCTATTCTACTATCATGGGCTAGATGAAGCCAAGATGAAGAACGGCGAATTGCTGGAGACCGGACCAACCCCGGTTCGCGTCCAGCTCAGCGGAGCACAGCAGCACTGGAATGAACGAAGTCACGAGTCCGCCCTCGGGAGAACGGGAACGGCTGACGTGCCTTTCGCTTGGCGCAGGCATCGGGACTATGAACCCATTCAACGGTGGGGCGAGACTCCGTCGAGCCCTGGAATCGTGGTCGGCAAAAAAGTCCGGTTTGACAGAGTCTCACCCCATCCTAGATTCATGGAGAGGGCGGCGACTCAAATCAATTTTCTTGGAAGAGAGGCTCACTTCCGCTACAGCTCACCCGAACAGCCCTACGATAGGAACGCGCCATGGCCGATCTTATGAATCAATCCTTTCGCTCCTGCGGGAATCGGATCCGACGGACTCATGGCTTCACTTTGATCGAACTCTTGGTGGTGATCGCGATCATCGCGATTCTGGCCAGCATGCTCCTGCCCGCCTTGAGCCGGGCCAAAAGCAAGGCCCGCTCCACCCAGTGCATCTCCAACCTGAAGCAATGGGGCTTGATCTGGTACTTTTACACGGAAGAACACGACGGCAAATTCAGCAATGGCGATACCGTCGGGTGGGCGCGCGGCGAATGGGTTCGCGCCCTGGCCAAACATTACCGGGAGAAGCCTTCCCTCCTCTTCTGTCCCGAGGCCGTTCAGCGGCGCGCTCTAGGCAGTGCGACGGTGGAGAAAACCCTCCCCTTGAGCACACCCGAAAGCCGGCTGGCCGAATACGGCGGACCTCGCTCGGCCTACAACTTTCCGGCGTTCACGGAAGATCAAACGCCGACGCAACTGGTCAGCAGCTACGGAGCCAACAACTGGATTTACAATGCCCCCACCGATATTCAAGGACGGCGCAAAGAAGATCACTGGAGATCTTTTGACGTCCCGGAGAGCACCACGGAGATCCCCTTGTTCGCGGATTCGATGTGGCGCGGCGGCGGTCCGGACCATCGCGATGCCACGAAAGATCAGGCTCCGAGCGCCAACGGCGTCTGGCTCGGAGCCGGTGCCGAATCCGCTCATTTTGCCTTTATGCGCCATCGACGCGGCATCAACCTCGCCTTCTTCGATCAATCGGTCCGTGCGATTACCTCGCCGGCGAAGATCTGGACCTTCAAATGGCATCGGACCTACCAACGCGTCGGCATCGAGCGAGCCAAAACATTGCCTGCCTGGATGAAATGACTCGGGTCCAGCACGGCCCGCGAAGGCGCGCGCTCTCTCCTCGACGGCCTCGAGACAGCTACGGCAAATGCCGCCGGAGAAAACTCGCGTAGAGCTGGCAGCGGGGTCGAATGTGGGCGATCGTGTCCCCGATCATCAAACCGGCGCTGCGCAACCGGTGAAAGCTGGCCGGGTCGGGACAGGGCTGGTTGCGGAGGATGACCCGCACGACCTCCGTCAGGCCGGCATCCTTGGCCAAAGAAATGAGGAGGCGCCGCAGATGATCGCCAAACACGCCTTCATCCCGGTCCGCAGAGGCTTCAAACGCGGTCAGATTGATTCTCTGGGTGGCCAGCTCGTGCAGTCCCCGCCGCACCAAAAACGGCTGGCCCCCGACCAGCCTGGTAAAGCGGGCCAATTCATCGGCGCCCTGGAGCGGGTCGCCGTAGCGCCGGTTCAGTTCCGCCACCTGCTCCGGCAGAAAATCATCCAAAGTGACGCGGGTCCCGATGTTGAACGGCGATTGCACCAAATCGGTGATGAACAGGCTGGCCTCGGTGGCGTAAGCGATGGCCAGCGTGATTTTGGACCACGGCGCCTGCGGATCGAGCGCCCGCTTGTTGTGCCAGGACCGGAACAAGCCAAACACCTCGGTGCCGAACGGGCAGGTGAAGAGCCGGTCCACTTCATCCAGACCCCAGACGAGCGAGCCGGCCAGCTTCTCCAGCACTTCCCGCCGCAGATAGCGTTCGAAATTGGCGTTGGGGCCCCGGCGCGCATCCCCGACGTCCTTGGGAAACACGTCAAGATCAAGCTGGTCGGCGAGGGATTCTCCCAGCGCCAGGTAAAAGCTCTCCAAGGAAGCGAAATTCTCGACATTCAATTTCTGAAAATCGGTCAACACCACCTTGGCCCCCTCCTCGCGGGCCCGCTGCAGACCGCGCGCCAGCAAGGAGGTCTTGCCCATCTGGCGCGCGCCCTTAACCAAGACCACGCTGTCACCGCGGGCGATCGCCGAGCCAAATTCCTCGTCCGCCTCACGAACGACGTAAAACTTTGAATCCAACGGGACGGCGCCGCCGATCGGCTCCAAGGCCGGCCGCTCGGCCGAAGGAGCTTTGGCTTCGCCGGATCGCAGAGCTCCGGTCAGATCCAGGACCAAGTGTTCGTCGTCGGAGGAGCCTTCCCAACGGAAATTTCGAACCGAATCGAGGGCGCTGGCGATCGGGCCGGGCAGGGGCCCGCTCAGTTGAATCCGGACCGGCAGCAAACGAGCTCGTCCCGGATGTTGATGCTTGGCCTGCCGCGCCAGTTCGACTTCATAAGCGATCATCTCGCTTTGGGCCGACGCCTTGGACAACAGCACAATGACCGCGTCTGACTGGTTGATCTTCTCCTCGATTCCGCGAGCCCATTCCACGTCGATGGTCACATGCTTGTCCGCGAACACCTGGCATCCCTTCTGCACCAGTTCGTCCTGGAGGAAATTCATCAGGCGCTCATCCGGCTGGGCGGAGGGCTGATAGAGCAGGACCAGATGGAAGGGGCGGGAGGGAGTGCCCAGCGGCGGCGCGAGAGCGGAGGCCCCCTCGCTCGGCTTCAGGCGGACGAGCTGATCATGCAGATCCTGGACGGTCTGAAATCGCTTGCGGTAATTCAGGTCGCAGGACTTGAGAATGATGTCGTAAAGCTTTCGCACCCGGAGCGCATCCGGCGAGTGCGCGAGATCGCTCGACATTTCCGGATAAGCCTGCAACCGCTGGCCCATGCTCATTTCGTAGAGCACCTTGCCGAAGCTGTAAACGTCCGCCGTCGCGCGCCCCGGACCTTCCGGGGGAACGTAGCCTTCCGTGCCGACGAAGGTCGAAGATTCGCCGATCTCGGCGACCAAGCCGATGTCGGCGAACTTGGGGATGCCGTTGACGAAAATGATGTTGGACGGCTTGATATCACGATGAACGAGGCCCTGTTGGTGCAGACAGGCCAGGGCGTTGCTCAGCGAAACGGCCACGCGCACGGCTTCGTCCACAGGCAGACGCCCGCGTCGATAGAGCTCACTCGAAAGGGTCTTGGGCGCGTAACGGACGGGATCGATTTGCTGGCCGGTCACTTCGTCGTCGGCCACCTCCATGACCGTGTAGAAGTAACCCGCCGCTTGGTTGCGCCCGACGTGCAAAATGCTCACGAAACCGGGATGAGTCCGCGAAACCGGCTCGAACTTGACGATGCCATTGAACTCGCGTTCGTAGGGGCGGTCGGCGGGAAAGTTTTTCCGGTTCACAATCTTGACCGCGCGGAAGGTGCCCAGAATGTTTCGGGCCAGCCACACTTGGCCATAGCTGCCCCGGCCCACGCAACGCACCAACTCGTGATCCGGGATCTGCTCCGCCGCAGGCTGAGGCGCGCCGTGGCTCATGTCATTTCGGCCCAAACACCCGATTGGCTTCTTCAAGGGTTTCCATGGATCCGATATCGAACCAGAGCCCGGGCAATGGCCAGGCAAAAACCGGGGTCTGCGGGTAAAGCCATTGCACCAGCCGGCCCGGCTGGTCCGGATTGTGACCGTCTCCGATGTAGCGATGAATCATCGGCAAAACGGATCGCGGATAGTAATAGAGAGCAATGCCGGCGAGCGTGCTGGCGGGCTGGGCCGGCTTCTCTTCGAACCGCGCCAGGCGGGCCTGTCCATCCACCGAAACCACCGAGTGCTTCTTCACTTCGGCGAAGCTCTTCACATCATACACGGCCAAAACCGGCGCGTTCTTCTCCCGGCCAAATCGCCCGAAATCCTCCAGACTCTGGCTGAACAGGTTGTCCCCCGCGACCACGATCAGGTCATCCTCGACCTGCTCCCGGGTCAGCACGAAATGCAGGTCGCCAATCGCCCCGAGCTTGTTCGTTTCATCGGTCGTGCCGTCGTTCACAACGGTGATGGGCCAGGGCAACGCCGTCGGCCTCGATGTCTTCGCCCAGTCCAGAAAATGGCCGGCGAACTTGGCGTTGGTGACGACATAGGCGCGGTCGATCCCGGCCACCGGCGCCAGCTTCTCCAGGACGTGCTCGATCATCGGTTGGCCGCCGATCGGGAGCAAGGGCTTGGGCCGAGTCAACGTCAGCGGATAAAGACGGGTGGCGTATCCGGCCGCCAAAACAATGACTTTCATGAAAGCCGACGCCGCTGGTTTGGATTCAACACTTCAGAACACATGGTTACAGCATTGCCGATGACTCAATTGACAAATCCGCTCCGGGATGTCGAGCAGAGAATCAAACGACAGTTTTATCGTGCGTTTCATCCACCTCGACACTATGTTCGCCCGCACATTTTTATGGCGACCATCCGACCCTTTCCGGCGCTCCGTCCCCGACCCGAACTGGCCGCCCAGGTTTGCGAATTGCCCTACGATGTGATGTCTTCGGCGGAGGCCCGCGCGCTCGCCTCCGGCAATGACCTGAGCTTTCTCCACGTGAGCAAGCCGGAGATCGATCTCCCGGAGGGAACCGATCTCTCCGCGCCGGCGGTCTATGCGAAGGGCCGGGAAAATTTTGAGCGGCTTCTCGCGGGTGGCGTGTTGAGCAGGGATTCGCAGCCGTGCTTCTATCTCTACCGACAGATCATGGGACGGCACAGCCAGCTTGGGTTGGTGGCGGTGGCCAGTTGCGAGGACTACTTGCAGGGGGTGATCAAGAAACATGAACTCACCCGCCCGGACAAGGAAGATGACCGCGTCCGGCATATCGAAACCCTCAATGCCCAAACCGGTCCGGTTTTTCTGACCTACCGGGCGGTGCCCGCTCTCGACGAGTTTTTCGCCAGCGCGATCGCCCAGGCTCCGGACATTGATTTCACCGCCCCGGACAGCGTCCGGCACACCTCCTGGACCATCGCCGGAGCGGCGGAGATCGATTTCATGCAAAGAGAATTCCAGCGCATCCCCTCCCTTTACATCGCGGACGGGCACCACCGCAGCGCGGCCGCGGCCCGCGTCTATCAGAGCCGGCAAGGGGCCGGCCACAGCGCCTTTTTTCTGAGCGTGATCTTTCCGCATCGGCAGATGCAAATCCTGCCTTACAACCGGGTTTTGAAGGACCTTAACGGTCTGACCCCCAACCAACTGCTCGAGAAGTTCGAGGTCATGTTCACCCTGCGACAGCCGGCGACTCCAGCCCCCGCGGAGTCGCACGAGATCGGGTTTTACCTGGATCACCAGTGGCGCACGCTCCGGTTTCGACCGTCGTTCACCGCCGCCCGCGACCCCATCGAACGGCTCGACGTCACGCTCTTGCAGAAGCACGTGCTCGCCCCGCTCTTCGGCATCGACGACCCACGGACCAGCCAGCGCATCCAATTTGTTGGCGGCATCCGCGGAGTCGGAGAACTCGAGAACATGGTCGATGGCGGCGATTATGCCTGTGCCTTTTCCTTGCTCCCGACGAGCCTTGAAGAACTGATGACCATCGCCGACGCCGACGGCATCATGCCTCCCAAGAGCACCTGGTTCGAGCCGAAGCTGCGCGACGCGATGTTCTGCCATCTGATTTAGGGGCAACGAGGAGATCATCGGATGGTTTACGATGTCCTGAAGCATCTTGAGCCAAGCCGGGCCGGCCCCCCGGAAGAACCTGGCAAATAATGTGCTTTTCTATTCGCGGTGATTGTCTTTTATTGCCTCGGAACTTAAGTTTCGGAAACGGATGACGTGACTATGAAGATTGTGCTTGCCTATTCGGGTGGCCTTGACACCTCGGTGCTGCTGTCGTGGCTGAAGGAAAAATACAACGCCGAGCTCATCGCCTTTTGCGCCAACATCGGCCAGGAAGAGGAGCTGAAAGGCCTCGAAAAAAAGGCGCTCAAGACCGGGGCGACCACGGTTCACATCGACGATTTGCAGGAGGAATTCGCCCGCGATTTCATCTTTCCCATGATGCAGGCGGGCGCGGTTTATGAGAACCAGTATTTCCTCGGCACGAGCATTGCCCGGCCCCTCATCGCCAAGCGCATGGTCGAAATCGCCCGGGCCGAACAGGCGGAATTCATCGCTCACGGAGCGACCGGCAAAGGCAATGACCAGGTCCGTTTCGAACTGACCGCCGCCGCGCTCGCCCCCGAGCTGCAGGTCATCGCGCCGTGGCGCGACGCCTCGTTCCGCGCCCAATTTCCCGGCCGCGCCGAGATGATTCAGTATTGCGCGGCCAAGAAAATCCCCATCCAGGCCACGGCGCAGAAGCCGTATTCCATGGATCGCAATCTCCTGCACATTTCGTTCGAGGCCGGCATTCTGGAAGATCCCTGGCTGGACGCTTCGACGCCGGAACACCGGGAGATGTACAAGCTGAGCGTCTCGCCCGAAGACGCGCCCGACAAAACGGAATACGTGACGCTGGAGTTTGAGCGCGGCAATTGCGTCAATGTCAACGGCCGCCGGCTCAGTCCGCTGGGAGTGATGAAGGCCCTCAACCGACTCGGCGGCAAACATGGCATCGGGCGCGTCGATCTGGTCGAAAACCGCTACGTCGGCATGAAATCCCGGGGCGTGTACGAGACGCCGGGCGGCGCCATCCTCCATTTCGGGCATCGCCAGATCGAGAGCCTGACCATGGACCGCGAAGTCATGCACCTGCGGGATTCACTCATTCCCAAATACGCTGAACTGGTTTATTACGGCTATTGGTTTTCTCCCGAACGCTCCGCCCTGCAAGCGCTGGTCAATGACAGCCAGAAAAACGTCACCGGCACGGTCCGACTCAAGCTTTACAAAGGCAACATCATCACGGCCGGCAGGAAATCGCCGGTCAGCCTCTACAGCCCGCAGATCGCGACCATGGAAGCCGATCCGACCAAAGCCTACAACCAAGACGACGCCACGGGGTTCATTCGCCTGAACGCGCTCCGACTCAAAGTCGCAGCCCAGCTCGATCAGTCACAAAAGAAATCTTAAATCACCAATCTCCTCCACTCCCCCAATCCTATGGCTGAACCGACGATCTTTCAAAAGAGTCCCATCGTCCAAAAAGTTGAACCGGGCGCTTATCGCTGGTGCGCGTGCGGACGATCCGCCCGCCAACCCTTCTGCGACGGTTCCCACGCCGGCACCGGTTTGGTCCCCCTTCGAGTGGATATCACCGAAGCCAAAACCGTGGCTTGGTGCGGCTGCAAACATTCCAAGAACAAGGCGTTCTGCGACGGAACTCATAGCGGACTGACGTAGATCGTCGCCCTCCACACAGCAGTTCTCATTTTGACTCAGGACACTGTCCGTTCCACGCAGGTAGTCCCGGCTTCAGCCGGTTTTCACGTGGCGACCGGCTGAAGCCGGGACTACCTACTTGTCAAAATGAGAACTGCTTCGCGCCACAAGCTCACGCTTGCATTCCACGCCGAGGCCATCCATGCTTTTGCCAGTATCTGGATTTCGCGGCGCACGATGCGTCGTGCGCCAGCTTTTGGAAGATAATGAGTATGTCGCCAGAGTCAGGATCACGGGAGTTCGAGCTCGATCTCGACCTTCATTTTTTACCGGCGTGGGCCCAACAACCGCCTGCGGAAAACAAATACGCCAAGTACGAAGGTGGCGAAGATCCGCGCCCTTCGCGCCGCGGGGATCGGCCGGGCCGCGAGGGCGGCCGCACTGGGCGTCCTCCAGGCCGCGACTCAGGGCGGACCGGAAGGCCTCCGGGCCAGAGCGGCCCGGGACCTAGGCGGGATGACGCTCGATCCGAGCGGTCGGGACCGCCTCACCGTGAGGACCGGCGGGAACCGCTTCCGCCGCCCCTCGAGGTGGGCGTGTCCTTCATTCCCGAGGACAAAGGCGTCGAGTCGTTGGCCCGTCAGATTCGATTGACGGGCCGGGCCTACGCGCTCTTCGACATCGCCTTCCTCATTCTGAAGAAGCCGGATCGCTACACTGTCCGATTCACAATCTTCAAGAGACCCGACGGCCAAGCCGTGCAACCGCTCTTTGTGTGCGGATTGGACGACACCCTCTGGCTCTCCGAGCAGGAGACCATCGACCACGTCCTCAACAAACATTTCGCCATGTTTTATCAGGCGGAACGGATCGCGACCGATCCGCCCAAAGGCACCTATACGTTCGTGGCCCAATGCGGCATGAGCGGCGCGGTTCTCGGTCCGCCCAATTACCACGATTACCAAAACAAACTGCGCAAGCTCCATAGCGAGCGTTTCTCCCGGGTCCCGTTCGAGGTTTTCAAGTCGCGGATCAAGATCGTCCGCGACGAAGCCGTCGTCAAAAAATGGCTCGACGAGCAAAGCTGGAAGACAGAGTACGTCTGTTTGAATGTCCCGGACACGATTAAACTCGCGAACCGGGATGAAGTCCAAAAGCACTTCCGCGAAACTCACCTGGCCAACGTTGTTCGTCCGGTGGACTCGCACACCCTCAGCGGCACGGCCGGGCAAGCTCTCCCGACGCGCGCGCTCCAAAACGCCGTCCGCCGCTTCTGGGACGAGCAAATGCGGTTCCCCATCAAACTGGTCAATATCCTGAGCCAGCAATTTGCCGGCCACGGACTCCAGTTCTTCAAGGTGAACCGGACGGTCACGCATGTCGCCGCCGCGCGCCCCCATTTCCTGGATCTGGAAGTCACACCGGTCTCGGATGGCATCCGACGGATCGTCGATTTCATCGACGCGACGTCCGCGTGCTCGCGCCGCAAGATCGTCGAAGCCTTGGTTCAGTCTCCCGCTCCCGTGCTGGCCACTGCAAAAGAAGGCGAACCGGCCGGAGAAGTCGCACCATCGCCTGAGGCGGCCGCCGTCATCAGCGATCTCCACTGGCTGATCCATCAGGGACACGTGATCGAATTCGCGAACGGGTTGATCGAAATGGCCAAGAGGCCGATTCCGATTCCGAAGCCGACCAAGCCGGAACCAACCCCGACCTCCGCCCGCGGCGATGCGCCGACGGCCACGCCCCCAGCGGATGCGACCGCCACTCCGAGCTCAACTCCGGCGTCAGAAACACCGGCGGATTCCAGCTCCGGAGTCGCCGAAATTCCTCCAACACCGGCCGCCTCAGAGCCGGTGCCCACCCCGGTCGTGGAAGTCACGGCGGCGGCACCGGAAATCTCTGTCGCAGCCGAAGCCGAGCCCACGCCGACTCCCTGAAGACAGCTTCGAGATGGAAGCGGGGACACGCGAGCCGCGCGCCCCAACCAGGCGGCGCTCACGGGGTGAGCCATCCTCGGGACGGAAGAAGTCTCCGAGGATGCGTGGACGGCTAGAAAAACGACCCGACCATCAGTAAACCAACGGCACGAACGTCTGCTCACGGATGGGAGGCCGGACGTAGCCGCTGTCGGACTGGCGGGGCGGCAATTTCAGAGGCTTCGGTGTCAGATCCTCGTAGGGGATCAAACTGAGCAAATGGTGGATGCAATTGAGGCGGGCGCGCTTCTTGTTGTCGGCATTGACCACGTACCACTGGGCCTGTTTGATGTCGGTGTAGGCCATCATATCGTCCTTGGCCTTGGAGTAATCCTGCCAGCGCTTTCTGGATTCGAGATCCATGGGACTCAATTTCCAGCGCTTGGTCGGATCCTCGATGCGATCGCGGAAGCGCTTCTCTTGCTCCTCATCGCTGACGGAGAACCAGTACTTGACGAGGATGATCCCGGAGTGGACCAGCATCCGTTCGAACTCGGGACACGAATGCACGAACTCCTGGTACTGCTCATCCGTGCAGAAACCCATCACTCGCTCTACCCCGGCGCGGTTGTACCAGCTTCGGTCCAAGAGCACCATTTCGCCTGCGGCCGGCAAATGGGGAACATAGCGCTGGAAGTACCATTGAGACTTTTCCCGTTCCGTCGGCGTCCCTAAGGCCACCACCCGGCTGATGCGGGGATTCATCCGCTGCGTGATTCTCTTGATGACCCCGCCTTTTCCGGCGGCGTCGCGCCCCTCGAAAATGACGACCACCTTCAAACCCTTGGCCTTGATCCATTCCTGGAGTTTGACCAGCTCGATTTGCAGCCTCTTCAACTCCTTCAGATAAAACTTGCCCTTCACCTTCTTCCCCTTTTTGTCCTTCTTGTTCTTCTTAGCCTTCTTCTCCTCTTTGGCTACTTCCTCTTCCCTCTTCTTCTCCTCCTTTCCCGTCTCGTCCTTCTTGTCCTTGGGGTGTTTCTTGTCCTTCTTGCTGCCGGTTGAGGCTCCGAGTGCTCCAGCCAGCTTGGCACTCACCCCCGCTTCGGCCGATGGCTGCTGAGTTGATTTGTCGGTGTCCGGCTTGGGCACCACTTTGTTTGAATCGGTGGGTTTCATGTTTTTCATACGCTGGTTGGTCGCCGCGCCGCCGCTGATTGAGGTTAGCTCAGAGCACTGGGTACCCTGGCTGGATGTCTTTGAATAGAGGATGCCCAAGCCCGCGACTCACCACTTGTTGGCAATTTCCGCTCGTCTTTTGCCAGAATCTCGGATGGGTGGGACAGGGATTCATCCCCACTAGGAGGCCGGATTTGGCGACGAATGTAAAGACCAGAGAACGGGCCATTTCCCGGCCTGCACGGCCGATCCACCTGTCAAAAAGGCCGCGCCCGCCCTGACCCGATGAACCCCAAAGATCTCCCTCTTGTGATCCCATTTCCTTGATCGGCGTAAGGAGAAAGCTGGTGGAAAAAACCTTGTCGGAATCGCCGGAGTGGCGTAGGCAACAAGGTATGAAACCATCGAGTCTCCCCCACCTGCCCTCTCATCAACTCAATCGCCGCCACTTTTTGCGCATGACCGCTTGGACCGCGGGCGCGATGGCGATGGGGGCGCCCGCGCTCTTGCGCGGCCAGAATCTGAACAACAAACTCAGCATCGGCGTCATCGGCGCCGGTGGACGCGGCGGCTTCGCCATCCAACAAGCGCGCAGTGAGAACATCGTCGCGCTCTGCGACGTCGCGGAAGATCGATTGAACAAGATCGGCGAGCAGCATCCCAAGGCCCGCAAGTACGTGGACTTCCGCAAGCTGTTGGATGAGGCCAAGGACATCGATGCCATCACCGTGGCCACGGCCGAGCACACGCACGCCTTCGCCACGCTCTGGGCGCTCCAGCGCGGCAAGCATGTCTATTGCGAGAAGCCGCTCACTCACTCGATTCTCGAAGCGCGGATCATCGCCGAGGCGGCGGCCAAAGCCAAAGTCGCCACTCAGATGGGCACCCAGATGCACGCCGCCGCCAACTATCATCGGGTGGTCGAGCTTGTTCAGACCGGCGCGATCGGCCCCGTGCGCGAGGCGCACGTCTGGGTTTCACGAGCTTGGGGCTGGCAGACCCCGGCCGAAGCCACCGCCAACAAGGACATCGTCAACGTCCAAGAACGGCCCAGTGGATCGTCACCCATTCCCGCGGGGTTGAATTGGGGACTCTTTATCGGGCCGGCACCCCAGCGGGTGTTTAACAACGTCTATTGGCCGGGGCCGAAATGGTATCGTTGGTGGGATTTCGGCAGCGGAACGATGTCGGACATGGGTAGCCACCTGAATGATCTTCCCTTCTGGGCTCTCAAGCTGCGCGATCCGCTGACCATCGAAGCCGAAGGGCCGCCGCCCCATCCGGAAATCGCGCCCGCTTCCATGCTGGCGCGCTACACCTACGGCCCGCGCGGCGACATGCCGCCCGTGACCGTGACTTGGCATCAAGGGACGAAGAAACCGTCTTATTTCACAGACCGCAAAATTCCGCAGTGGGACATGGCGATTCTCTTTGTCGGCGACAACGGCATGCTCCTCTCGGATTACGGCAAGAACATCCTTCTGCCCGAAGACAAGTTCAAGGACTTCAAACGCCCCGAGCCGTTTATTCCGCGTTCACCGGGTCACTTCGAGGAATGGTTGGCGGCCTGCAAGACAGGCTCGCCGACCGGATCGAACTTCGATTACGCCTCGCGTCTGACCATCGCCAATCACCTCGGCAACGTGGCCTACCGACTGAACAAGAAGATCGAGTGGGATCCGGTTAACCTGAAGGCCAAGGATACCCCGGAAGCGGATATCCTGATCCGCAAGCCGCACCACAACGGGTGGAAGCTGGCGTGAGTCAGATCCGCACGCCTCCTTGACGGACACCGGGGGAACGTGCGATTTTCGGCCTGCTTGACGCCGGACTGTTTACCGCTGGCGAACGAGGACATATTCGCGGCTGTGGCCCAGACTCCCGCCTTGCAGGCTCTGCTCGAGCGCTTGGAGTCGGGAGGTGTATTGTCTCTGGCGGGGGTCAGCCCCGCTGCCCAACCGTTTCTCGCGGCGTTGTTTTGCCGATTATTGCCGGGGCGTCCGATGGTGGTCGTGACCGCGGGCGTGAAAGCTCAAGAGATCTTTCACCAAGATGTCGAGACCTGGCTGCAGGGCGCCCCGCCGCAATCCTCCACCGAACCAGCCCGGCCCTCACCGCCACCCCCATCGCGATCCCACTTCTATCCGGCGTGGGAGACACTCCCCCACGAGCCAAAGCTGCCCCATGCCGACATCATCAGCGAGAGGCTGGAAACACTGCTCGCCTTGTCGTCCGCGCGGATCAGGGGTGCCTCTTCTGATCAAACCTCCCCGCTCATTATCACGAGCGTCGCCGCGCTCATGCAGCGCACATTCCCGCCCGAAGTTCTTGCGGCACGCAGCCGGATTTTGCGGCCCGGCGACACCATCGATCCGCTCGATTTGGTGGAATGGCTCGAGGAGCAGGGGTACGAACCGGAGGCGCAAGTCACTCAGCGTGGAGAGATCGCCTTGCGCGGCGGCATCCTCGATGTGTATCCATTGACGAGTCCCTGGCCGGTCCGGCTGGAGTTCTTTGGCAACGAGCTCGAGTCGTTGCGTCACTTCGATCCTCTGACCCAGATCTCGCGCGAGACGATTGCGCGGGTGAGCCTTCCGCCCGGCGGCGAAATCGGGATCCTGAAGCGGATGATCGATCACCCGACCCACCGAGCAGACTCGGATTCGAAGCCAACCGGCGTCCCGGGGCCAAGCGGATGGCCGGTCTCAGCCGGAGCGGAACCGGCTCTCGGGACGCTGGCGGATTATCTTCCCGCGAGCTCAATTTTCCTCCTTTGCGAACCGGCTGAACTTGAAGAGCACGCCGAGCTCTACGCCGGGCAGACGCCCGCCGGAGATCCATTCTTCCAGGATTGGAGCGACCTCCAGCGTCAACTCACGGACAAATCCCTCACCCTCGTCTCGATCAACCAAGAACCCTCCTCGGGGTCAGTCCTCACTTTTTACAGTCTCGATGCTTTTCGTCCGGTCGCCGAGAGATCCGCCCCGTCTGAAATCGCCGAGACGTTGCGGCGCGAGTTTTTCCACCAGATCCATCGATGGCTGCGGCAGGGCTATTCCGTTCGTGTCTTCTGCAACAACGAAGGAGAGCGAGAGCGCTTCTCCGAGGTTTGGGATGAGTATGGTCTGGGTCATGAGCCGGAGGAAATGGGCTCGAAGGGTTCAGAGAACCTGGCTAATCCGCAACTCGGTTCGCCCCAGCGACTGTCCACCCACCTGGGCGCGCTTTCGCGGGGTTTTCACTGCGAACCGGCGCGAATTGCCGTCATTACCGACGCCGAGATTTTTGGGCGGTACAAGGTTCAACGACCTCGCCGCCTCAAATCACCTCACGCCCGGGCGGCGCGATCGGCCCTGGATATCGACTTCACGGATCTGGAGGAGGGTGATTATGTCGTCCACCTTCAACACGGGATTGGGCGGTATTGCGGATTGAAGGTTCTTCCGATCGGCCTGGGCAGAAAGAGCGCGACGACATCGGCGCCCTCCTCCGACTTGGGCCAGGAATGCCTGGTCATTGAGTATGCGGCGGGTTCCTCGGATCTGCCGGCTCCCAAGCTCTACGTTCCGGTGACCGAAGCGCACTTGGTGAGCAAATATGTCGGCTCGGGGAAGGCGCGTCCGCTCCTGAATACGCTGGGCGGAACGCGTTGGGCGAAGACGAAAGCGCAGGCCGAAGAGGCCGTGCGCGATTTAGCCAGCGAGCTGCTTGGAGTCCAGGCGGCGCGGGAATCGCAGGCCGGCCATGCCTTTGCCCAGGACAGCCCCTGGCAGCGTGAGTTTGAAGGCGCCTTTCTTTACGAAGAGACGCCGGACCAGATGCGCTCGATTCTGGAAACCAAGCGGGACATGGAAACCCCCCGCCCGATGGATCGACTGATTTGCGGCGACGTCGGCTATGGCAAAACCGAAGTGGCGATTCGGGCGGCTTTCAAGGCGATTATGGGAGGCAAGCAGGTGGCGATGCTCGTTCCGACAACGATTCTTGCGCAGCAACATTTCAACACATTTCGGGAACGGATGGCGGATTACCCGGTGCGGGTGGAGCAATTGTCGCGCTTTTGCTCTCGTCGAGAACAGCGACGGATTGTCAGCGAGTTGGCCGAGGGAGCGGTGGACATTGTCATCGGAACCCATCGTTTGCTGCAATCCGACATCGCCTTCAAGGATCTTGGCCTGGTGGTCGTCGATGAAGAACAGCGGTTCGGAGTCTTGCACAAAGAGAAGTTGAAGAGGCTGCGGTGGCTCGTCGATGTGCTCACGCTGAGCGCCACGCCGATTCCACGAACGCTCTATCTCGCGCTCACGGGAGCGCGTGACATGAGCACGATCGAGACGCCGCCACAGGATCGTTTGCCGGTGGAAACGATCGTGGCGCAATATGACGAGCGGCTGGTCCGCGACGCCATCCAACGCGAGTTGAATCGGGAGGGTCAGGTTTTCTACCTGCACAATCGAATCATCGACATCGCCACCGTCGCGGCCCGCCTTGGCGCCCTCGTGCCCAAAGCCCGGATCGTCGTCGGCCACGGCCAGATGGAGAGCGACGAATTGGAGGACGTCATGGCCAAGTTCATCAACGGAGAGGCGGACGTTCTGATCTCGACCACGATCATCGAGAGTGGCATCGACATCCCGAACGCGAACACCATCATCATCGATCGGGCCGATCGATTTGGCCTGAGCGACCTCTATCAATTGCGCGGCCGGGTCGGTCGCTACAAACACCAGGCCTACGCCTATTTGCTTTTGCCTCGGCACGCCGCGCTCTTGAGCGATGTGCGCAAGCGGATCAGCGCGATCAAACAGTATTCCAGCCTGGGCAGCGGCTTCAAAATCGCCATGCGGGACCTGGAAATCCGCGGCGCCGGCAATCTTCTTGGTCCCGAACAGAGTGGCCACATCACGGCGGTGGGTTTTGAATTGTACTGCCAGCTTCTGAAGCAGAGCGTGAGCGCGCTCAAGGGCGAGAAGGTTGCTCCGCGAATCGAGGTGCAAATGCGCCTGGATTTTCTCGTGATGAGTCCGGGTGACGTCGAAGGGGAGCGGTCGGGCTTAGGTGATCGAGAGCCGCAGACGAAGCCCAAGACGGCCGCGAGAGAAATGATCGAGATCCCGCGAGAGGTGGCTGTCCACCTGGGCGAGGAGGGGGTCGAGGGCTCAGACGGGGACCAGGACGAGAACACTGAAGCCACGCGGGACCGGGCCCGGGCCTCCGCTTTCATTCCGTTTCGATATATCAGCGAGTCACGGCAGCGCATTGCGATGTATCGCAAGCTGGCTCAGGCGGCGGACAAGGAGTCTGTCGCGACGCTGCGCGGCGAAATGCGGGATCGGTTCGGGGCGCTTCCTCCGCCGGTAGAGCGTCTGTTGCAGGTCGCGGAGCTGAGGATTCTGGCGAGCCAGCGAGGGATCACCGCGCTTGAGACCAAGGGGGACAAGCTGGTTATGACCCGCAACAACGATTTGATCATGCTGGCTGGGAAGTTTCCGCGTCTCACGCAACGCGAAGCCCCCGCCCGGCTCAACGAGATCAAGAAGCTCGTACTGTCCCTCTGACGCAAAGGTTTGCTGAACAGGTCCCAGGCCTGGTGCAGCAAGCGCACATCGTGGTTCTTCCAGTCCGAGGTCACCACGGCCCGGATGGCCCCGCTGGTCAAGCTGAAGATGGGCAGGAACTTAAGCAGGGGGAACCCGCCGCCAGGTTTTTGACTGGACGGTTGGGGATGAAGCTTCTGGTTCTCCGGGGTGTCGCCCATCTGGGAGGTGGAGGCGTCCACGACCTTGACCGCGTGAAGATGGATGTGTCTCTGGCCGCCGACCCGTCGGTCGGCGATTGGGGCGGTGCTGGCCAAGGATCGAGTGGTTGAAGGTGGCCATCGAGAACTGGAGAGCCATGCAGGCGACTCTCAAAGAGATGCAGCGTTTGAGCCGCAGGGTTCTGTTCGAGACCGTGAAGAATCCACCCCGACGCAAACGATTGGGCAAAAGAGTTTTAGGCTTTTTCTAAGCGCCATTCATCCGCCCCCTTTACCCTCGGTTCATCAGGTGATAGAAGGCACCGGAATATTCGACTCTCAGTTTGCGGGCCATGATCGGCAGACGAAGGTTGCTCGGCTGACTAGGCAATCATAAGAACTGACCCGTTTACGACTCTCAGTTTGCGGGCCATGAGCGGCAGACGAAGGTTGCTCGGCTGACATGTCTTTGAATTGGTGTCTGGGTTTGTCCAGCAGCGGATAAGGTTTGGGCGATTCTCATAAACGGGTCAGTTCTTATGATCAACTAGTCAAGGACTGACCTTGATCTTCTTCTCCAATTCCAGCAACAGCCAACACCCGTTGGCGCTGGCGGAGGCGTAATCACGTAAAGGGGCCGGGGATGAATGGCGCTTAGATTAGGCCCTTATTTTTCGGGGGTTGTTTTTCCAGTAACGGTTGCGATGCGGAATGTCTTTGAATTGGCGTCTGGGTTTGTTCAGCAGCGGAAAAGGTTTGGGCCTGCGTTTGACCGCACGCGGCTCGCGCCGCCCGGGCCTCTCGGGCACCAGATCCGCCGCGAGCGTCGCCACCAAGCGGGTCCAGAGTTCCTCCCGTTTACCCTTGCTCCGGGCCGCGCGCATTTCGGCGGAGTAGTTCCTCACCGCATCCACCGTGCCTTTGAAGCTCACCCAGGTCATCAGCACTCCGGCCTCCGCCACCGCTTCCGCCATCAAACAACGGATCAGTTTGACGGCCTTGCGGAAATCCACTTTCCGGGCTCCAGACAAACGGGCGACCACATCCACCTCTCGCTGAGACACGGCCGCCAGGGTGACATAATCGCCGAAGGCGCGGTCGGTCGAGAGTACGTCCCCTTTGCTGAACAGGTCCCAGGCCTGGTGCAGCAAGCGCACAGGCTGAAGGCGGCCATCGAGAACTGGAGAGCCATGCAGGCGACTCTCAAAGAGATGCAGCGTTTGAGCCGCAGGGTTCTGTTCGAGACCGTGAAGAATCCACCCCGACGCAAACGATTGGGCAAAAGAGTTTTAGGTCTTTTCTAAGCGCCATTCGCCTCCGACCTCTTTAAGAGGATGACTGCCAACTGTTTGGTCTGCCCCCCTGACAGGCGATGAACACGCTGTCAAATTGCGTTCGGAGACGGACCAGCGCGCAACGGTTGTGGCTGCCCGCCAGTATTCTTGACGTGCCCGTAGTGGAGTGGAAGACTCCCACCATGACGACGGTGACCAGTGACGAAAAGCAGCGCATCCGGTTGGGAGACATCGGGCCGCAGGAGGTTTTCCAAGTGACGCGGCCGGACGCAGACCATTGGCTTCTGACGCGCCTCCATCCTCCGGCCCCGGCGAAACGCATGACGCGCGCCGAAGTCAAGCAGGCCCTGCGCGAACATCCCCTGCAGATGAAGATGACATGGGAGGACCTGAGGGCCGTGACACGGGAGCCATGATTCTGCTGGATACCAACGTCCTGATTTACGCTGGTGACCAATCCAGTCCCTTTCACCGGTGGGCCTCCGATCTGATTGCCGAAGGGGTGGCCGGGGGTGAGGGCATCTGCGCCAACGCCGTCAGTCTCGCCGAAGTTTGCGTGGGTGATGCGGATCCCGCCAGCGTCTCGCAACGAATTGCAGCGTGGGGCGTGGAACTGGTGTCCGTACCACCCGCAGCGGCCGCGGCTTGCGCGGCGGCATACGTGAGCTACCGAGCCCGGCGCAAGGCTGAATCCGGCAAAGAAGCGCCCGCTGTGCCGCTGCCCGATTTCTTCATCGGCGCGCACGCCGAAGTCATGGGCTGGACAGTTGCCACCGGCGATACCGCGCGTTTCAAGACTTACTTCCCCTCCCTCCGGGTCGTGAGTCCGTGATGCTTCAGGACTGCGCGTCGAGAAGAAAGGCTGCCTGAGTGACCCTGAACCCAGGACGGTGGAGCGGCTTCTCCTTCGACGCGGCGTCTGAATGGCGTTGTTGTCAAAACTAAGAACCGACACGTTTTCTTTTGTTCCGTTCCGACTTGATCGCGACCTCCCGACTTCCCATGACCCTGGGTGGGGTGAGACTCCGTCGAACCCTGACATTTTTGCCGACCCGAATATCAGGACTCGACGGAGTCTCGCCCCACCAGCGGATGAGTTCATTGCAGGTGTCAGTTCTGAATGGCGCTTAGATTAGGCCCTTATTTTTCGGGGGTGTTTTTCCAGTACCGGTTGCGATGGGGAATGTCTTTGAATTGGTGTCTGGGTTTGTTCAGCAGCGGATATGGTTT
>CAYHFE010000014.1:25434-33657 GCA_964355375.1 uncultured Verrucomicrobiota bacterium | reverse complement strand
AGCAACCTCTCCCGAAAGCCGGTGGACGATCCCGCGGGTTCGCGTCGCGGTCAAGGTTCCTTGGCGGGCGGCTCTTCCGGCGGAGGCGCCGCGGGCTTTTGGGGAGTCGCGAAATCCGAAGCCCGACGTTGGCCTTCAGCGATTTGTTCGGCTGTCATCGAGGCGGTCAGCCTGAAGCGAAATCGAATGGCGTTGGTGTTCCCTTGGGCGGCCGAGAGATTGATCCATTTATAGGCCTCCACGTAGTCGGGCTCCCCATCCAGGTGGAGCAGCCCCAGGCGGAATTGCGCTTCCTTGTCGCCTTGTTCGGCCGCTTTGCGGTACCATTTCAAAGCCTCGACATCGCTTTCCTCGACTCCTTTCCCGTTCGCATACATCCAACCGAGGAAGGATTGGGAGGGCGCAAACCCAGCCTCAGCCGCTTTCTGATACCATTTCAGGGCTTCCTTGAAATTCTGCGGAATTCCGCTTCCCCGAAAATAGAGTCCCCCCAAGTTGTGCGCGGCGATCGGCAGGTTCTTTTCAGCGGCCAGGCGAAACCAGCGGAAGGCGTTGGTGTAATTCGGTGTCTTGGCCGCGAGGGCGCGGAGACCCAGCAGGTTTTGGGCGTCCGCATCGCCTTGATCCGCTTTCTCTTCCAGCGTCAGCGATCCCAGAACTCTGGTCTGGGCCTGAACGGCCGGCGTTTGGATCAAACTGGCGATCACAAGGCAAGCCAAGTTGAACCAAAGAACCAGCCGCATCGACGACGATGTCATAGTCTCCTAAGCTATTTTCTTCCCCGGGGCCTGACAAATTAAATCTCCGGCCGATCCGGTCCGGTTTCTCGGGCAAAGCCATGCTGGCGCAGGGCTTCGTAAAGGACCAGCGCGACGCAGTTCGACAGGTTGAGGGATCGGGCCGCCGGATTGAACATCGGAATGCGCACCCAGGATGCGCGGGCCTCAGCCAGGAGACTTTGAGGCAGGCCGGCTGTTTCTCGTCCGAAAACCAGGAAGTCGTCCGGGCCATAGGTCACCTCCGCATAGTGCCGCGGGCCGCGTGATTCGATGAACCAGAGCCGGGCGTGGGGCGGAAGTGAAGACCTGAATTGCACCCAATCCGGCCAGCGATGCCACGCGACGTGCTGCCAGTAATCCAGACCCGCGCGTTTCAATTGGGCGTCATCCAGCTTGAAGCCAAAAGGCTCGATGAGATGGAGGGTCGTGCGGGTGGCGGCGCACAGGCGCGCGACATTGCCCGTGTTCGGCGGGATTTCCGGTTCGACCAGGACGACATGCATTGGATGAAACGGAGGTTGGGCGCGGCGATGCTTAAACGTCCGGTTCCAGTTTAGCCCCGGTGCGCCCTTCTCCAACCCGAGCTCGACGACTCCCTTGGGGCGGCCCCGCCGGTCGGCGGCCGTAGAACACTTTCCATAGAACCAACCCATGCGCGGGCGCGGTCATGCCGGCGGCTCGGCGGTCCTTGCTCGCCATCATGCTCATGACCTCCAGCGGCGCAAAACGACCGCGCCCGACCTGGATCAGGGTTCCGACGACGCAGCGGCACATGCGGTAAAGGAAGCCATCGCCTTCGATGACAAACGTCAGGAGCGGCCCCCGGCGCTGAATATCGCATCGGGTCAGGGTGCGAACGGTCGATTCCATCTGGTAACTCCGGGTGCCGGCAAACGCGGCAAAGTCATGCTGGCCGAGGAACAGCCGGGAGGCCGCCCGCATCGCGGTCAGGTTGAGCTTGTGCGGAACCAGCCAGGCCGTTCGTCGGAGGAGCGGGTTATGCGCGCGGTGATTCCAGACGAAGTAGCGATATTGTTTGCCGGTGGCGTGAAAGCGCGCGTGGAAGTCGGAGCGACAGCGCCGCGCGCCCAGGATGCGAATGTCGTCAGGCAAATGGGCGTTGAGGGCCAGAGCGAGCTTGGACCCCGACATGGCACATTCCGTCTGCGGAACCTCAAGGTGCGCCACCATTCCCAACGCGTGAACTCCTGTGTCCGTGCGGCTGGAACTATGGACTCGCGGGTGGCTGGGAAACAACTTCGCCAGCGCCTCTTCAATACGTTGTTGAACGCCAACCCCCGTAACCTGAACCTGCCAGCCCGCGTAATTCTCGCCGTCGTAGGCAATGACCAGCTTCACTTTGATCGTTTTGATCCTGCTCTTCACCAGCGTGCGGTGCCGATCCAAGGCGGCGTCTCTTCGCGGAGGTTCGGACGGTCAGATGCTCCGAAAACTTCCCCCGGCCCCCGAGTCGAGGTAGCTCTGGAGCAAGACCGCGGCGGCCGTCTTGTCCACCTTTTCCTTCCGCTTGTCGCGGCGAACCCCTCCTTCAATCAAGAAGCGATTGGCTTGGACCGAGGTCAGGCGCTCGTCCCAGGCCGTGATCGGAATCACGATGGTTTCCTTGAGGACCGCGATGAACGCCTGGACTTTCAAAGTGGCCGGGCCATAGCTCCCATCCATGTTTCGCGGCATGCCCACGAGAATCGCTTCGACCTCCTTGTCGCGGATGATCTCCTTGAGCCGGCTGAGAAACGGGGCGAATGGCTCCGCTGGAATAAACTCGAGCGGCTGGGCGATCATCTTCAATTCGTCGCTGATGGCGACTCCGATTCGTCGGGTTCCGTGATCGAGAGCAAGTATGCGCATGCGAAATCGTCTGGGTAAATGTGGGGCCGGATGCGGGAGGAGGAACGCTACAGGGTTTTCATGACCTTGGCAGCGGCGCGGACGGTCTGGTCAATGTCCGCGGCCGAGTGAGCGGCGCAGATGAACCCGGCCTCGAATTGCGAAGGGGCCAAATAAACCCCTTCCTCCAGCAGCCCGTGAAAATACTTGGCGAATCGCGTCCGATCGCTCTTCAGCGCGTCGGATACGTTATGCACGGGCTCGCTCGTGAAATAGCCACAGAACATCGATCCGCAGCGGTTGAACTGAACCGGCACACCCGCCGACCGGGCGGCCTCGCGCAGGCCCGTTTCGAGAGCGGACCCGAGCTCCTCCAACTTCCGGTAGGTATCACCGGATTGAAGTTCCTCGAGAGCGGCGAGGCCGGCCGCCAGCGCGAGCGGATTGCCGCTCAAGGTTCCGGCCTGATACACCCCCCCAAGCGGCGCGAGGCAATCCATGATCTCGGCCCGTCCCCCAAACGCGCCGACCGGGAGCCCGCCGCCGATGATTTTGCCGAAGCAACTCAAATCCGGGTTGATGCCAAAGCGCTCTTGCGCGCCGCCCAGGCCGAGTCGGAATCCGGTCATCACTTCGTCGAAAATCAAAAGAGCCTCGTGAGCCGCCGTTATCTCGCGCAGAAACTCGAGGTATCCGGGCTTGGGCAAGTAAAGACCGGCATTGCCGGGCACGGGTTCGAGGATGATCCCGGCGATTCCCCCGGGATTGGCGGCCAGCGCTTGCCGGACCGCATCCTCGTCGTTGAATGGCAACACGATCGTGTGCTGGGTAAAGGCCGCGGGCACTCCGAGGCTGTCCGGATGCCCAAACGTCAAGGCTCCCGATCCCGCCTTGACCAGCAGCGAATCGGCGTGTCCATGGTAACAGCCGTCAAACTTGATGATCTTGTCCCGCCGGGTGAACCCGCGGGCCAGGCGGATCGCGGACATGGTCGCCTCGGTCCCGGAATTGCACATGCGGACCTTGGCCACGCTCGGCACAATCGAGCAAACGAGTTTCGCCATGGTCACTTCGAGCGGGTTCGGAATGCCAAAACTGGTTCCGAACTCGGCGGCACGCTGCACCGCTTGGATGATTTTCGGAAAAGCGTGTCCGAGGATGGCCGGTCCCCAGGTCCCGACGTAATCGATGTAATCGTTGCCATCGACGTCGAACACGTGGGCGCCTTGGGCGCGGTTGACAAAGAACGGTTGACCACCGACGGCGCGAAAGGCTCGCACCGGAGAATTCACTCCACCCGGAATGTGCTCCAGGGCTTCGGCAAACAACGCGGCTGATTGATGATGGGGCCTCATGATTTCCTTCACTTTCTGCCAAAATAAGTCTCGGCGAGCGATCCGCGTTCGGTTCGGATCACCATCCCGACCGCGACGTGATTCCGTTCAAACCAGCCCTGCTTGGTTTCCAGCACATACTGGATCTGGTCGGATCCGGCTTCGATCGGCGTCTCATCCAGCGGCTGCATGTCGTGGATCTCGAGAATGACCCCGCCCCGGTCGATATAGGCGCAGGACAAGGGCAAAAGCGTGTTGCGCATCCAGAAGCCGACCCGGGAAGGCCCGGGAAAAACGAACAGCATCCCCTCCTGTTCCCCCATCTCCTTGCGGAACATCATGCCGGTTTCAATCTCCTTCGGACGGATGGCCTGTTCCGCGACCATTTCCTGCGCCCCGAGCCAAAGCTTGACCGTGGCCAGCTTGGCCTGGGGGTGGTCCGGGGACTTTGGCGCCGTCGCCGGGACCGGCGGCAGCGGCGGCGCACTGTTGCACCCGCCGAAGCTCAACGCGACGGCGAATGTTCCAACCCAAAGCCAGGCAATTCTCATCACGAGAGGATGAAGGAAGTCGGAATAGTTTTCAACCTTCCTCGTCATTGGCGGCTTGACAAAATCACTTTATGAGGCAAAGTAAGCTCATGGAATCGAACTGGGCGACCGAGCACCTGCAAGTGATTCGCACTCTCATGGAGCGTTCGGCCATCTATCGCCGGGCCCTGGGGCCGATGATGATTTGGTTGGGAGTTCTTGGATCCGTGGCGGCGGCGGTGGGGTGGGGGAAGAAGATCGATTCCGGGTGGGGGTTCGGCGTCTTCTGGATGTCGGTGAGCCTGATCGGAGTGTCCGGGGCGTATGTCATGGTGCGGCGCCAAGCCTTGAAGGATGGGGAGATCTTCTGGTCTTCGCCGACCCGGCGAGTGACCCAAGCGCTGCTCCCGCCCTTGGTGGTCGGCCTGGCCGTGACCGTGTTTGCCGTGCTTGGCAATGCTGGGCAAGGTTCGCTCATTCCGTGGCTCCCTCCGATCTGGATGGCCCTCTATGGTTGCGCGTTGCACGCGGCCGGTTTTTTCATGCCTCGGGGCGCCAAGCTGTTTGGATGGATCTTCATCGTCATTGGCGCGCTGGTGGCCGGGGCATTGATGATTCTCGGGGAAGAGCCCTCGTTGCGGGAGGGGCATGCGATCATGGGATGGTGTTTCGGCGGATTGCATCTCGGCTACGGGACTTACCTCAATTTCACTGAATCGCGGAAGAATGAAACGTGAACTCGGCACCGTTTCTCAACTTGGATCGCGTCATTCACGAAAAGGGGCGCTTGGCCATCATGTCGCTCCTGGCCGCGACTCCCGAGCTTTCGTTCACCGAATTGCGCGACACGTTGACCATGACCGACGGCAATTTGAGCGTTCATTTGCGGACGCTCCAAGAGGTCGGCTATCTGGCGGTCACCAAGACCTTCCAGGACCGCCGTCCCCTGACCACCTGCTCCCTGACCGCCGCGGGCCGAAGCGCCTTCGTCGGCTATATCGACCTGCTTGAACAAATCGTCCGGGAGGCGAAAAAGAAATGAACCCCTTTGGCGCGACCGAGCATTCGACTGCTCTGTTACTTTGCCTGGCAAAGCTTCTGCAGGGCAGCACCCGTCCAGACAACTTCCCGCCGGCCTCGAAATCGCCGCGCGGGTGGGTTTCCGCCCGACTTTCGGAGACGCCTTTCCCGGACTGCGATCCGGTGAGGGCCTTCATTCAACATCCATCTTGAATCATGAAAATCATCCGTGCTCAACATCTCGGCATGTGTTTTGGCGTGCGCGACGCCATTGCCATGGCCTTGTCGCGGGCGAGCCAGGAATCGCTCACCATCTTGGGGGAATTGGTCCACAACGAGTCCGTCATCGATACCCTGCGCCGGAAGGGAATCCGGATTGAGAATCAAGTGGAGAATGTGGACACCCGGATCGCGATGGTGACGGCTCACGGAGCTTCGGAACGGACGATACAGCGCGCGCGGAGTCGGGGATTGGACGTCGTAGAAGCGACCTGTCCATTGGTCCACTTCGCCCATCAGGCACTGCGAGATCTGGTGCGAGGCGGATATCATCCCGTCATCATCGGCCAGCGGGATCACGTCGAGGTTCGGGGCATGACCGAGGATCTGGTGGACTACGACGTCATTCTGACCGAATCGGACGTCGAGCAACTCGCCGAACGTCCGCGATTCGGGGTGGTTGCGCAAACCACCCAGCCCATCGGAAGGGTGCGTCACTTGGAAAGTCTGCTTCGACGGCGTTTCGTCCGGTCGGACGTCCGCTTCGCCGACACCGTTTGCCAGCCGACCAAGCAAAGGCAGACCTCAGCGGCGGAGTTGGCTCGAGTCTGTGACGTCGTGGTTGTCATCGGTGGCATCCACAGCAACAACACCCGCGAACTGGTCGCGACTTGTCGCCGGGATTGTGCGCGGGTCTGGCATGTGCAGAACGACACCGACTTGAAATCGGAATGGTTCACGGCCCGGGACGTGGTCGGAATCACGGCGGGAACTTCGACTCCGGACGCGGTGATTGACGCGGTTCAAGCCCGGCTGGAAATGTTCTCGCGCCAACCCGACTTCCGTTCGGCCGCCGTCCGAAGCGAGGTGGCGGCGGAGCCGATCCTCGCCTGACGAAAGCGCCTGATTCCACTTAACGACCTCGGGTGCTCTGGTACTGCACGACGTGGGCGACCGCGTTGGAGACCAGATCGATCGAGCGGTCGGCTTCCACGGTGGTGAGTTTCGCGGATTTTTTGTAGAATTCGACCAGGGGCTCCGTTTCCTGGTGAAACACCCTGAGCCGGACTTCCACGCTTTCCGGTTGATCTTCCTCACGCCGATTCAGGTGCTCGCCCTTGCACTGCTTGTAAGGGCAGGTCGTGAAAGGATGGAACGTGCTGTGGAATGACGTGAAACAGGATTGGCAAACCAGGCGTTCGGAGAGGCGTTTGATGACCACGTCGTCCGGAATCCGCAAGTAAATGACCGCGTCCAGGGTGCGGCTGGTCTCCGCGAAATATTTCTCGAGAAACTCCGCTTGGCGGATGGTCCGGGGAAAGCCGTCGCACACGATGCTCTTGTGGGGATCGGTCACGAACAGCCACTCCTCCATGGTCGCCTCTGCCACCTCATCGGGTACGAGTGCGCCCTGATCGAGGTACTTCTGGATCAGGCGGCCCAAGACGGTCCGATTCTTCAGATGCTCGCGATAGAGGTCTCCCGTGGAGATGTTGAGAAAACCGAAACGCGCGTGCAGCATCGCCGCTTGAGTTCCTTTGCCCGCGCCATACGGCCCGAGGAGCGCAATATTCATCTGTTTTGGTTGGTTCGAGTTCGAGTTGGGCGGACGCCGTCCGTGCTCAGTTGTTGACTGATTCAGCGAAACCAGACCGAGCCGCAGGCACTATAGTTTCTGGAGCATTTCGGACAAGGAATATCTTCCGCCTGGCGCTCTTGAACGATCCGTCGGCGACCGGAAACCGTTTCCCGATTTCACTCGATTTCGAACGGAGGCCTGCAATGATCACGCCCGATTTGGCAAAATATGACGGCGCAATCATCCCAATCGAATCGGAGTTGTCGCGCGTTTTTTCGAGCGTTGCTTTTGCCAGAAATTCCCACCGCGGCAGATCGCGAGGCCCAGTTGGAACAGGTCAAATGGCAGGCTTACTCGCTGCTGGAGAAATTTCGGAAGCGCTACCCGTTCACGTTCGCTTCGGCGCGGCGCGACGTGCGCGGTGAACGCCATCGTCAGGCCCAGGAGAAGCTGATGACCCTCTTCATGCTGGGCGCCATGGCGGCCCTGACGGAACTGGAGCCGGCCCGCCGCGTGCAGATGGGGCAGTTGGCCAATCACCTCAGCCAGCATATTGGCAAAGGAGGCGAGAATTTTTGCCCTCACGAGTTCACCACGGCCGAGAAGACTCTGGCTCGGGAAATCGGCCCGGATCATTTCGACGCCATGCTCGAGAGGGCGGAAGCGTTCTCCCGATCCGTGTCCTCCAAATTGGGGCCGGTCAATTCTTCCGAGCAGGTTCTCTTCTGGTCCCTGCGCTACCTGGGGCAGTTGCTGCGGGCGGCCAAATGGGAGAGCGGACACCCGGAGGATTGACCGGACGGACGAAACCTGGAAACGCTCTGCTGGGAGATGCGGCGGCGGCTGGCGCCGGATGAAGGGCGGCGGGCCTTCCGAGGCCAAATCGGCGGAACCGATCTTGTGAGCGGATGCCG